>NZ_JBFREX010000052.1:0-37663 GCF_052114525.1 Pseudomonas sp. KB_15
GAGAGATCGTGAAAGCCGGATTTACGACTGCTGCGCAGCCGGACGCAGCCTTCGGCAGCTGCTACAAGGAATGCGTAACCGTACCGTGATTGCGGGTTTTTTTGTTTGTCGGCTGGTTGTCTAAAGCTACAGGGAAAGCTCAGAAATTCAGCACCTTAGGAACTTTCCATAATCCCGCAACTTGCATGCAGCGTTTCTGCGTCTCGTGCATTTTGCATGATTCCGAGGATTAGATAATTTTATAACTTATTGATTTTAAAGATTTTATATCTGTTTCAAAGTTGGYACAGCGTTCGCAATATCCTTGGTAACCCTGCCGACAAGACACCCGGCAGACTTTCCAGAAAAACAGGAGTTACTCGTATGAAGAAGTTCGCTATTGCTGCCGCTACTGCTACCGCGCTGACCCTGACCATGGCAAACGCGGCATTCGCCCAGACCACTCAAGCCACCCAGGCTCCAATGACCCTGGCGGCGGGTGAAATGACCAAGGCTACAGAAGCTACTTCCGATACCTGGATCACCACCAAAGTCAAAGCCGACCTTATGACCGAAAAAGGCATTCCAGGTAGCGACATCAAGGTTGAAACCAACAAAGGCGTGGTATCGCTGTCGTCGACCACCGCCGTGACCGAAATGCAAAAAGATACGGCTGTGGCCATCACCAAGAAAATCAAAGGCGTCAAGGCGGTCTCCGCTGACGGCCTCAAAGCCGAGTAAGGCAAGGCTTCTCGCCTGGACCGGGAGAGGGCGCGCTGAAAATCAATTGTGGGAGCGAGCCTGCTCGCGATGACAGTCTTTCAGGCGACATCGATGTCGTCTGTTTTGCCGCCATCGCGAGCAGGCTCGCTCCCACATTGAGTGGTGTTCACATGAATAGGTGGCGGCTTCAGTTTCCGCGTTTGCTGGTGATCTGCTTCAGCCGGTTACCTTCGAACCGCAAGTATTGATACATCCCGCCATTGGGCCCGTAGGTCCATTCCTCGACCTGGAACTCCTCGCGCCGATCGGCGCTGCGCTTGTAGCCCAGCAAGTCGCGGCTGACCGGTTCGCCGCATTTCTGCAGGACCTCACTCGAGCGATCGCCGACGCTGATCAATTGGCTGCCACAGCGCAAGGTATCGGCCGCCCAGGCCTGACTGGCGGATAGCGCCAGAACCAGGCCTGCCAGCCGCCGAATCATCACTCGGCATCCAGATGCATCGGTGTCACTACGCGGCCGTCACTTTGCGCCTCCCCCAGATTGGCGTCGATGAAGTACACGCGGTCATCTTCCAGCTGGGCCTTGTCGACCAGATAATCCTTGATGCTGCTGGCGCGTTCCTGGCCCAGTTGACGCAACAGCACGTCGCTGGAACTCCAGAACTTGATCAGCTCGCCACGCATTTTCGCAGTGCGCTCTTCCTTGCCCAGGTCCTTCCATTCGGCAGGGGGTTGGATTTTCAGGCGGGTGCGGTAGATGCCTTCGAGCAGCGGGCCTTTTTCCCCGTCCGGCACTTCCAGCAGCGAAGCCTGGGCCGGGACCTTGTCACCACGACGCTGGAGCATTTTGTAGTAGTTGTACTGGTACTCACGCTCCAGGCGTTGTTCGGCGATCAGCGGGCCATCGCTGCTCTGGGCGGCGGTGCCTTCGATTTCCAGGCGCAGGGCAGGGCGTTCCTTGAGCGCCTTGGACAGTTTGTCCAGGGCGCCTTCAGCGTCCTTGCCCAATTCACTGGAACCGGCTGCGAATGAAACGCTGCCCAGGTCTTCCGAGCCACCACCATTGACCAGCCCGCCAATGAGTTTGAACGGCGCTGCCGCGGCTTTGACGATCAGGTTGCGCAGGGTCTGCCAGATAATCGGCATGACGCTGAACTGAGGGTTGTTCAGGTCGCCGCTGACCGGCAGTTCGATGGAGATCTTGCCATCGACGTCCTTGAGAAGGGCAATCGCCAGTTTCAGCGGCAGGCTCACGGCATCCGGGCTGTCGACTTTTTCACCCAGTTGCAGTTGTTCGACCACCACTTTGTTTTCAGCTTTGAGCTGGCCCTTGGTGATCTGGTAGTGCAGGTCGAGATTGAGCCGGCCCTTGCGGATACGGTAGCCGGCGAATTTGCCGGAGTAGGGCGTCAGTGTGGTCAGTTCCACGCGTTTGAAGCTGGTGGCGATGTCGAGGCTGGCCATCGGGTCGAACGGATTGACCGAGCCCTTGATGGTCACTGGCGCATAGCGATCGACCTTGCCCTTGACGTCGACACCGGCCGGTTTCGGCTGGCGACTGTCAATGGTGCCGATCTGCCCGTTGAGTTGCTGGATGGCGGTGGCGAAGTTCGGGGTCAGGCTGAAGTCGGCGAAGTTGGCCGAACCATCATTGATGAAAATGCCGCCGATGTGGATGCCCAACGGTTTTTCGTTGCTGGCCGGTTTGCTCGCCGCCGGTTTTGCCCCGGAGTCCGCCGGTTGCGGGATCAGCAGGTCATCGATGTTGGTGGTGCGATCATCGTTGATCATGAAACGCGCATAGGGCTGGAACAGGTTGATCTTGTCGATCGACAGGCTGTCCCCATGCTGATAGTTCAGGCCTTCGACCACGACCTGTTGCCACTTGAGGAAGTCGCGGGTCTTCAGGGTGTCCAGGGTATGCAACTGATCGACCTGGGCGCGGCCGGTGACGTTGAAGGCCAGGGGGGCGGTGCTTTTCAGGTCGACCGCCAGATCGCTGCCGAGCATGCCGCTGCGCAGTTCCAGGCGAATGAACGGCGTGATGTAGGACTGGGCAACCCGCAGGTCGATGTCCTTGGTCTGTACCTTCAGTCTGGCGCTGACCGGGGCCAGGTTGACCTCGCCGTCGGCCATGATCTTGCCTTGCTTGCCCACGCCGGTATCGAGCTTGAGGGTAAAGGGTGAACCGTTGAGGCTGTCGAAGTTTTGCAGGTCGAGGTTCAGCGGGCTCAATTCCAGGGCGACGGCGGGTTGGGCCTTGCGGTCGGCCAGATGCACCTGGTAGTTGCGCAACTGCACGTCCTTGAGCAGCACCTGCCAGGGTTTGCCTGGTGCGGCCGGCTCAGGCTTCGGTGAGTCTGCTGCCGCCGGAGTGCTGGCCGGTTCGGCGTCCGCTTTGGCTTTGGCTTTGGCGGCGGGTTTGGACGGCTGGCTGGCGAACAGTTTCTGCCAGTCGAGTTGGCCGTCTGATTCCAGCGCGGCCCAGGTTTCCAGTTTGTTGCTGCGGATCTTGCCGACCACCACTTGCTGTCTGGCCAGGTCCACGGTGGTTTCGCTGACGTCCAGGCGCTCAAGCTTCACCAGCGGCCGGCCATCCGGAGCCTTGATCGCGAGGGGGGCGATGTTGACCGCTACGTTGCTCAGCAGCAGCTCGGTTTCCTTGGCCAGGCTGAATTTGTAGTCGGAACTGATGCTCATGACGCCATTTTCGAGGTCCAGTGGCACGGCATCGCGCACATAGGGCCAGAAGGCTTTCATCTTGCCATCGGTGATTTTCAGCTTACCTTCGGAGGCGATCGGGATCAGGCTGAAGTTGCCGGTCCAGTCGATCTGTCCGCCATTGGGGCCGACGGCCACCAGGGTCATGTCGGCGCTGTCATCGGGCAGGGTGCTGAGGTTCTTCAGCTCGAAATCGAGTGTGTCGTAGAGAAACTCGATGGGCTCGCTGGGCCGGGCATCTTCAAAGTGTACGGCGCCGCCCGCCAGTTTGATCCGCTCGATGCGCAGCGGAAACGGCTTGGCATTCGGGTCGGCGGGCGTGGGTTCGCTCGCTGGCAGTTTGAACAGCCCAAGCAGATTGAGTTGACCGTCCTTGCTGAACAGGATTTCGGTCTTTGGCTTGTCCAGTTCGACATCGGACAGGTGCACCGCCTTGGTCCACAGGCTGTCGAAATGCAGATTGGCGTACAGGCGTTCGAAAGCGACCTGCTCCTTGCCGGGCTCGCCGATGTTCAAGCCCCAAAGGGTCAGTTCAAGGCTGAACGGATTGAATTCGATCCGCTGGATCGTGGCGGGAATGGTGGCGTAGTTGGCCAGTTGCTGGTTGGCAACGCGCAACGCGACACCCGGTAAAATCAGAAAACCCAGCAAGCTGTAGAGGGCCAGAGCAGTCAACAAGGCGCCGATGGCGCGAATCAATCCTTTGTACATGTGCGGCGTCATCTGTCTGATTCGGAGTGCGTTGGAGTATGGCACGCGTTTCCGGTTCCGAAGTGATCGGCCTGTTCAGGAAATTCAAGATTTCTCCCACAGCGCTCAGAGCTGCAGAATCAGGGTTTTCAGCGGTGGTTGCTGATCCATCGACGGGAAGTCGGCGCCTGGCTTCATCACGCTCCACTCACGCACCGGCCGCCCGGCCTTCTCTGCGCAACGCAAAACCTGCTCGCGCCAGTCGTCCATGCTGACTTTCGCCAGGTTGTTGCAGCAGATCAGCACGCCGTTATCAGCGGTGGTCAGCAGGGCCGGTTTGAGCAGGCTCTGGTAGTCGCGCAGCAGGTCGACGGTGCCGAATGCGCTCTTGGCCCAGGCCGGAGGGTCCAGCAGTACCAAATCGTACTGGCGCTGTTCCAGGCGCTGATAGCTCGGCAGTTTTTGCCCGCGACGCTGGCTGATCGGCAGGCCGGCCAGTTGGCGAATGGCCGGGAAGTAGTCGGACTGGATAAATTCCATGGTTGGCAACTGCGGATTGAGTAAACCGTTCTCCCGACCGACCGCCAGGTTGCCTTCGGCAAAGTCCAGGTTGCACACCTCGCGTGCGCCACCGGCGGCGGCACTGAGGCCGACACCACAGGTGTAGGCGAACAGGTTCAGCACGCTTTTGTTCTTGCTGTGATCCTTTACCCAGCCGCGGGTGTTGCGCAGGTCGAGGAACAGCAATGGGTCCTGTCCGGCATGGCGACCCCGCACCCGATAGTTCAGGCCCCATTCGTGGCCGACCAGGTCTTGCAGGGCGGCTTCGTCGGCGCGGTAGACGATGTCTTCGCGATCGATACGCGAATTGCCACGGGAGCGGTCGTTGTAGACCAGCAGGGTGTCAAACCCTAGATGTTGATTGATCGCTTCGTGCAGTTGCAGCAGTTCCTCGCGCAACAGCGATTGGTGGAAGCTCTGCACCATCAGTTGCGGACCGTAGCGGTCGATGGTCAGCCCGCCGGCACCTTCCTGGCTGCCGTGGAACAGGCGATAGCAATCGGTGCCTTGCTGGTGCAGTTCGGCGAGCAGGTCCTGGCGTTGATCGAGGGCGGCGCGCAGCGCCTGATTCAAGGAAGACATGCTGGGCGCCTTGCAGGAGAGAATTGGGCGCGGGAGTTTAACAGTTTTGGCGCGGGACCGAGGCGCGGCCTTCGCGAGCAAGCCCGCTCCCACATCGGATTTTTTGTGAACATAAAACTTGCGTTCGACTTAGATCCAATGTGGGAGCGGGCTTGCTCGCGAAGCTTTTGATCTTTGTTCTTTCTAAGTAATCCCCATCCGCCGCTTCGCCCGCTGCACCGATCCATTACGCACCGCCCAGCGCAGCATCGGCGCACTGCGATTGACGCTGGCGCGGATCAGCTTGCGTTGCAGCGGGTTCTGGCTGACGCCGAGCATATCGCTGGCCCAGTCCGGCAGCAGATCGATCCCGGCCTGCATCATCAAACCGCCGAAAGGCTTGGCCAGGCGGCTGGGGGCGGGGGCGTCCAACAACAGGCGCAAGACTTCCCGACTGCGTTCGTCGCACAGCAACTGTGGACGCATGCGCTCAAGGTAGTCGGCAATTTCCTGCCGCGAGCGGGGCACATCCCGGGCCCCGAGTCGCTCGGCGATCAGGGCAATTTCAGCGTAGTAGCGATCCTGATCGGCCAGGGACAGGTACGGGTTGCGATAGCGCAAATGCGCGGCCAGGAAGTTGCTGACTTCTGCCACGTGCACCCACGTCAGCAATTCTGGATCGCTGGCGGCGTAGGCGCGTCCGTCCGGTGCCGTGCCAGTGATCTGCAAATGGATGGTGCGGACTTTTTCGATCAGCCAGTCGGCGTCCTGTCGAGAACCGGACGTGGTGCCTGAGATGAACTGCCCGGTGCGGCGCAAGCGGCCGAGCATGTCTTCTCGAAAGTTCGAATGGTCCCAGACCCCGGCCAATGCCAGCGGGTGCAGGGCCTGCAGCATCAGGGCGCTGATGCCACCGATCAGCATGCTGCTGAAATCGCCATGGACTTGCCAGCTCACCGAGTCCGGCCCGAACAGCCCGGGGTCGCCCTTGGGGTTTTCCAGGTCGAGTTTGCCCAGGGACAATCCGCTCAGGCTCATGATCTGGGTTTCGATGCGGGTGCGGATGAATTCCATGGCAACTCTGTAATTCTGTAGGAGCGAGCCTGCTCGCGATGGACGTTAACGATAACGCGTGCTTCCTGAATATACGCGGCGCGTCGGCGTTTATCGCGAGCAAGCTCGCTCCTACGTCAGGCGTTTATCGATCAGCCCTTGCACCACGCTCGGGTCAGCCAGGGTCGAAGTATCACCCAGGCTGTCCAGTTCATTGCAGGCGATCTTGCGCAGAATGCGCCGCATGATCTTGCCTGAGCGGGTTTTCGGCAAGGCCGGCGCCCACTGGATCAAGTCCGGTTTGGCGAAACTGCCGATTTCCTGGCTGACGAGGGCCAGCAATTCTTTCTTCAGTTCATCGTTGGTTTCGACGCCGTTCATGGGCGTGACGAAAACATAGATGCCCTGACCCTTGATGTCGTGGGGGTAACCGACCGCAGCGGCCTCGGCGATGCTCTCGTGCAGCACCAGCGCGCTTTCCACTTCGGCGGTGCCGATACGGTGGCCGGATACGTTGATCACATCGTCGATGCGCCCGGTGATCCAGTAGTCACCATCCTCATCGCGCCGAGCGCCGTCACCGGTAAAGTAGTAGCCGGGGTAGGGCTTGAAGTAGGTGTCGATCATGCGCTGCGGGTCACGATAGACACTGCGGATCTGCGCCGGCCAGCTGGACTTTATGGCCAGTACGCCGCTGCCGGCGCCTTTGATTTCCTTGCCCTGCTCGTCGAGCAACACCGGCTGCACGCCGAACATCGGTTGCGTGGCGCAACCAGGCTTGATCCGCTGCGCACTGACCAGCGGGCTGAGCATGATGCCGCCGGTTTCGGTCTGCCACCAGGTATCGACGATCGGGCAGCGCTCTTCGCCGACCTCATGGAAGTACCACTCCCAGGCTTCCGGGTTGATCGGCTCGCCGACCGTACCGAGTAGCCGGATGCTGGCGCGGGATGTTTGCTTCAACGGTTCGGGGCCATCGCGCATCAGTGCGCGCAGCGCCGTCGGGGCGGTGTAGAAAATGTTCACCTTGTGTTTGTCGATCACCTGCCAGAAGCGCGAAGTACTCGGGTAGCTCGGCACGCCTTCGAAGATCAGCGTGGTCGCGCCATTGGCCAGCGGGCCGTAGACGATGTAGCTATGGCCGGTGACCCAGCCGACGTCGGCGGTACACCAGAAGACTTCGCCGTCGCGGTAGTCCAGCACATACTTGAAGGTCATCGCTGCTTGCAGCAGGTAGCCGCCGGTGGTGTGCAACACGCCTTTGGGTTTGCCGGTGCTGCCGGAGGTGTAGAGGATGAACAGCGGGGCTTCGGCGTCCATCGGTTCGGGCGGGCAATCGGCGCTGGCATCGCGCAGGGCCTGCTGATACTGGATGTCCCGTCCTTCGACCCAGTTCACTTGTCCTTTACTGCGCTCGACCACCAGCACGGTGCTCACGTCCGGGCAGCTTTGCAGCGCCTTGTCGACGTTCTGCTTGAGTGGTACGACCTTGCCGCCACGCACGCCTTCGTCCGCGGTAATCACGGTGCGGCAGTCGGCGTCGAGAATACGGTCACGCAACGAGTCCGGGGAGAAGCCGCCGAACACCACCGAGTGCACCGCGCCGATACGGGTGCAGGCCAGCATGGCGTAGGCCGCCTCGGGAATCATCGGCATGTAGATGCACACGCGGTCGCCTTTTTTCACGCCACGGCTTTTCAGCACGTTGGCCAGGCGGCAGACGTTTTCATGCAGTTTTTTGTAGGTGATCGATGTCGAGTCGGCAGGGTTGTCGCCTTCCCAGATGATGGCGACCTGATCGCCACGTTTCTCCAGGTGCCGGTCAATGCAGTTGTAGCTGACGTTCAATTGCGCACCGGCAAACCAGCTGGCCTCACCTGTTTTCAGGTTGTAGCGCTGGACGGTTTCCCAGGGCGCGCTCCAGTCGAGAAAACGCGTGGCCTGTTCGGCCCAGAAGGTGCTGGGGTGTTCGACGGATTCGCGGTACAGGCGCTGATAGTCGTCTTGACTCAATTGTGCAGCCCGGCGGACGGCATCGGCTTTGGGGAACTTGCTGATATCGAACATGACGGTTCCTTATGCTTGTTTTGCGACAAGGATAAAGATGCGCCGAGAGGTCAATGGGTTCAAGTCGGATGCAAAACAACTGTGGGAGCGGGCTTGCTCGCGAAGAGGCCGGTACATTCAACATCGATGTTGATGCCGGGGTTTCTTCGCTGCCGACCAGGCGGTTGTAGACGCCTTTGCCCAGCTCTTTGCCCAGTTCCACACCCCACTGGTCGAAGGCATTGATGCCCCAGATCACGCTTTGCACGAAGACTTTGTGTTCGTACATCGCCACCAGTGCGCCGAGGCGACGCGGGCTGATGCGTTCGACCACCAGGGTGTTGCTCGGACGGTTGCCCGGGATCACCTTGTGCGGCGCGAGTTTCTGCACGTCGGCGTCACTCATGCCTTTGTCACGCAGCTCGGTTTCGGCCTCGGCAAGGGTCTTGCCGAGCATCAGCGCCTGGCTCTGCGACAGGCAGTTGGCGTACAGCCACTGGTGGTGGTCGGACACCGGGTTGAAGCTGACGATCGGCACGATGAAGTCGGCCGGGATCAGTTGGGTGCCCTGGTGCAGCAACTGGTGATAGGCGTGCTGACCGTTGCAGCCGACGCCGCCCCAGATCACCGGCCCGGTGTCGGTGGACACTGGCTTGCCGTCCTGGCGCACGCTCTTGCCATTGGACTCCATGTCCAGCTGTTGCAGGTGCTTGGTGATGTTACGCAGGTAGTGATCGTACGGCAGGATCGCGTGGCTTTGCGCGCCCCAGAAGTTGCCGTACCACACGCCGAGCAAGGCCAGCAGCACCGGCATGTTCTGTTCGAACGGCGCGCTCTGGAAGTGCTGGTCCATGGTGTAGGCACCGGACAGCAACTCCTTGAAGTTGGACATGCCGATGGCCAGGGCAATCGGCAAACCGATGGCCGACCACAGCGAGTAGCGCCCGCCGACCCAGTCCCACATCGGGAAGATGTTCTCTTCGCGGATGCCGAACGCTACGGCGGCGGCGTTGTTGCTCGATACCGCGATGAAGTGGCGATACAGCTCGGCTTCCGAACCACCCTGGGCCAGGTACCAGGCACGGGCAGCCTGGGCGTTCTTCAGGGTTTCGAGGGTGTTGAAGGATTTCGACGAGACGATGAACAGCGTGGTCTCGGCGCGCAGCTTCATGGTCAGTTCGTGGAACTCGCTACCGTCGATGTTCGCCAGGTAATGGCAACGCACGCCTTTCTGGGCGTAGGACAGCAAGGCTTCGGACACCAGCTCCGGGCCGAGGAAGGAACCGCCGATGCCGATGTTGACCACGTCGGTGATCGGCTTCTCGGTGTAACCGCGCCACAGACCATCGTGGATACGGCCGACAAGGTCGGTGATCTGGTTCAGCACCTTGTGCACTTCCGGCATCACGTTGACGCCATTGACCGACAGCTTGTCGCCGACCGGGCGGCGCAGGGCGGTGTGCAGGGCTGGACGGCCTTCGGAAGAGTTGACGATTTCGCCGTCGAACAGCGACTTGATCGCGCCCTTGAGGTCGACTTCGTTGGCCAGGCCTACCAGCAGATTGCGGGTCTCGGCGTTGATCAGGTTCTTCGAGTAGTCGAGAAACAGACCGCAGCTGCTGAGGGTGAATTGAGTGAAACGCTGCGGATCGGCATTGAAGGCCTCGCGCATGCTGAAATCCTGCATGGCTTGGCGGTGGTCATTCAACGCTTGCCAGGCAGGCAGAGCGGTAACGTCGTGAGGAGTGCGGTAATACGCCATCGCTGCGGGTTTCCTTTTTACTTGAACGGCCTTTTGAACACTAAAAATCCCGGAGCGCTATGGGTGGGCGTTCCGGTCAACTGCGTCGACACGATTTCATGGCGCAGGGCGAATACAGTAAACCCCGCGCAATGATCTGTCTTGACTTTGTCTGACCTGTTTCCGGTACTTTTTTAACATCGAAGTCAGGAACGGTCCGACAAACGGAAGAGACAGGGCTCGGATCAGGCGACCTGGACCGGAATGGCGTTGCTGGTGTGGCTCAGTTCATTGCCCGGCGCCATATAGAGCATGCGCGGCTTGAAGTTGAGCAGTTCGGCTTCGCTGTAGTGTGCGTAAGCGCAGATGATCACGCGATCGCCAACCTTGGCCTTGTGCGCGGCGGCACCGTTGACCGAGATCATGCGCGAACCTTCTTCGCCGCGGATGGCGTAGGTGGTGAAGCGCTCGCCGTTGTCGACGTTGTAGATCTGGATCTGTTCGTACTCACGGATGCCGGACAGGTCCAGCCATTCACCGTCGATGGCRCAGGAGCCTTCGTAATCGAGTACAGCGTGGGTGACTTCGGCGCGATGCAGCTTGGCTTTGAGCATGATGGCGTGCATGAGTGTTTCCCAGGTCGGAATCGAACGGCGGGCAGTTTGCCCGATGGGGTTGTGGGCGGCAATACAACTTGGAAACCGGCGCAGATCTCCTTGTGGGAGCGAGCCTGCTCGCGATGGCGGTGTATCAGTCAAAATTGTTGTGACTGAACAACCGCTATCGCGAGCAGGCTCGCTCCCACAGGGGAATTGTGTTGGCTAGACGGGCGCGTCGAGGTTCAGGTGCAGGTTGTCAATCAACCGCGTCGTACCGAGGAACGCCGCCACCAGAATCACCAGGTCACGATCCTGCGCCGTTGCCGGGCGCAGGGTCAGTGCATGGCGGATTTCCAGATAGTCAGTACGCAGGCCAGCCAATTCGAGCTGTTTGATCTGCGTGCCGATCAGCGCCGGGTAATCGCGTTCGCCCTGCTTGATCGCCTCGCTGATCGCATTCAGCGTGCGGTAGACCACCGGCGCCACGGCGCGCTGCTCTTCGTTGAGGAAGCCGTTGCGCGACGATAGCGCCAGGCCATCGGCCGCCCGTACAGTCGGCTCACCGATGATCTGGATCGGCATGTTCAGGTCATGTACCAGCGCGCGAATCACCGCCAGTTGCTGGAAGTCTTTCTCGCCGAAAATCGCCAGGTCCGGCTGGACCATGTTGAACAGCTTGCTGACCACCGTCGCCACGCCTTCGAAATGCCCCGGCCGGCTTGCGCCGCACAGGCCTTCGGACAATTGCGGGACACTGACGCGGGTCTGGCCGGCCATGCCGTCGGGATACATTTCCTCGACGGTTGGCGCGAACAGCAGATGGCAACCGGCCTGGAGCAGTTTTTCCTGGTCGGCGGCGAGGGTGCGCGGGTACTTGTCGAGGTCTTCGCCGGCACCGAATTGCAGCGGGTTGACGAAAACGCTCGCCACCACGAAGTCCGCCCGTTGGGAGGCTTTGGTCACCAGCGCAACGTGGCCGCTGTGCAGGTTGCCCATGGTCGGCACAAAGGCAATGCGCTTGCCTTCGCTACGGGCACGGGCCACGGCGGCCCGCAGTTCGCGTACGGTCTTTACGGTGTTCATGCAGAGAATCCGTGTTCGATTCCAGGGAAAGTCGCCGCCTTGACTTCAGTCACGTAGGCATTCAATGCAGCTTCAATGCTGGTCTGGCCAGTCATGAAGTTCTTTACGAATTTTGGCACGCGGCCGGTAATGGACAGCCCCAGCATGTCGTGCAGAACCAGCACCTGGCCATCCGTGCGATTGCCAGCGCCAATACCGATCACCGGAATCTTCACCGCCTGGGTGATTTCTTCTGCCAGTTCGCTCGGGACGCACTCGAGCAGCAGCATGGCCGCGCCAGCCTGCTCCAGGGAAATTGCGTCGGCACGCATCTGCCGCGCCTGGTTTTCATTGCGACCCTGGACCTTGTAGCCGCCAAGAATGTTCACCGACTGCGGCGTCAGGCCCATGTGCGCGCAGACCGGGATGCCGCGCTCGGCCAGCAGGCGGATCGAGTCGGCCAGCCACAATGCTCCTTCAACCTTGACCATGTGCGCGCCGGCCTGCATCAACTGTGCGCTATTGGTCATGGCTTGCTCGGTGGTGGCGTAGGCCATGAAAGGCAGGTCGGCGAGGATCAGGGCATCGCTGTTACCGCGTTTGACGGCAGCCACGTGGTAAGCCATTTCTGCGGTGGTGACAGGCAAGGTGCTGTCGTGGCCCTGCAAAACCATGCCGAGGGAGTCGCCCACCAGCAGCACTTCGACGCCGGCCTGATTGCAGGCGTGGGCGAAGGTTGCGTCGTAGCAGGTCAGCATGGTGATCTTTTCACCTTTTTGCTTCAGACCTTGCAGGGTGGTCAGGGTGATGGCTGGCATGAAAAGTTCCTCATTCAGGCGCTGTGGAAACTACTGCGAGTAACGCGCGTGATTCTTCGTTAAATACAGGCGCACGTTCTTTTGTCGTGCTTTTAAGGCCTGGATTGCGCCCTTGAACGCCGTGTTGGCGGCAGCGGGACGCCTATAGTCGTGAGGAGAACGAGGGAAGTCAATTGCGTGTGTTACCGCATTGTTACGGGTGGGGTGTTACCGGGGTAACTGATGCGATTCAGCAGCAGATCTTGTGCCCGACACAAAACCAATGTGGGAGCGGGCTTGCTCGCGAAAGCGGAGTTTCAGTCAACATTGATTCTGGATGACACACCGCTTTCGCGAGCAAGTCGGATCGCCGCACCGTCACTCCCACAGGGGATTTGGGTCAATTTTAGGGCAAGCGTTCCAGGCCGACGAACGGGCATGCCTTGAGCAGTTCGGCCAAGGTCCGGCCATCGGCCAGTCGCAGATCCGCAGGTGCCAATTCCGCCAGCGGATAGAGCACGAAGGCCCGTTCCTGCATGTGGTAATGGGGAACCTTGAGGCGCGGTTCGTCGATCAGACGATCACCGAACAGCAAGATGTCGAGGTCTAGCGTGCGCGGCCCCCAGCGCTCAAGGCGCTCGCGACCCTGGCCGTTTTCGATGGCCTGCAAGGCATCGAGCAAGTCCAGCGCTGCCAGCGTGCTGTCGAGAGCGGCCACCGCATTGGTGTAGCGCGGTTGTCCGGGTAGCAGCGAGTCACTTTGATAAAACGCAGAAACCCCGACCAGCTCCGATTGCGGCAACTGCGCCAGCGCCTCGACGGCGCTGCGCAATTGTTCGGCAGGGTCAGCCAGATTGCTGCCCATGCCGATGTAGATGCGTTCCATGGATTACTCGCCCGTGGTGCTCGAAGCGCCAGCGGCGCGTTTGCGCTTGGAGCCGCCGCTGCGGCGACGCTTGCGCGGGGCGCCGGTGCCGTCTTCCTTGCCGCTGAGGTCGCGGATCATGTCACGGCGCTCGCTTTCATTGGCGTCCTGATAGTCGGTCCACCATTCGCCGAGGCCGTCAGTCTGCTCGCCTGCACTCTCGCGCAGCAGAAGGAAGTCGTAACCGGCACGGAAGCGCGGATTGTCCAGCAACAGATCGGCACGCTTGCCGCTGCGGCGCGGCAGGCGTTCCTGCATGTCCCAGATCTCGCGGATCGGCATGGTGAAGCGTTTCGGAATAGCGATCCGCTGGCACTGTTCGGCAATCAGCTCGTGCGCCGCTTCCTGCATCGCCGGAATCGGCGGCATGCCACGCTCCTGCAGGCGCAAGACGCGGGCTGGCAGGGCAGGCCAGAGCAGGGCTGCAAACAGGAACGCCGGGGTGACCGGTTTGTTCTGCTTGATCCGCAGGTCGGTGTTGATCAGGGCTTCGCTGATCAGGGTGTGGGTGTACGTCGGGTTGTATTCCAGTGCTTCGGCGCTGGCCGGGAACAGTGGATCGAACAACTGCAGGTCGACCAGCATTTCAAACGTATCGGCGGCATGGCCGGAGAGGAACAGCTTGAGCACCTCTTCGAACAGGCGGGCCGACGGAATTTCGCGCAGCATCGGCGCCAGGCCGCGGATCGGCAGGGCGCTGTGCTTTTCGATGCCGAAGTTCAGCTTGGCGGCGAAACGCACGGCCCGCAGCATCCGTACCGGGTCTTCCTGGTAGCGTTGCGTCGGATCGCCAATCAGGCGGATCAGGTGGTTGCGGATGTCATGTACGCCGTTGGCGTAGTCGAGGATGCGTTCGCTGACCGGATCGTAATACAGGGCATTGATGGTGAAGTCGCGACGTTGCGCGTCTTCTTCCAGGGTGCCGTAGACGTTATCGCGCAAGATGCGCCCGCTTTCGTTGCGCGAAGACTGGTTGCTGTCTTCCTCGTCTTCGTTCTGCGGGTGATTGGCGCGGAAGGTTGCGACTTCGATGATTTCGCGGCCGAAGTGGATGTGCACCAGCTTGAACCGGCGCCCGATGATTCGCGCGTTACGGAATTCGGCCCGTACCTGCTCGGGTGTGGCGCTGGTGGCAACGTCGAAATCTTTCGGTGTGATGCCCAGCAGCATGTCGCGCACGCAACCGCCAACCAGGTAAGCCTGATAACCGGCGCTCTGCAGGCGTTCAACGATATTCACCGCGTAACGGCTGAATTGCGCCTTCTGCAGCGAGTGTTGGCCGCTGTTGAGCACTTCAGGCGTGCTGCGAATGTGTTGCGTAGGACGCTTGGGGGTACGGAATGACTGGAACAGCTTCTTCAGCATGGGATGCACTGTTTGAAGGAATATTCGGCCATAACAGAAGAATGACCGCATGATGGGCGGGGATTCTAGCATTTAGTCGGGGGATGGTGTAGGAAGCTGCGCAAGCGCTTGAAGGATGTCTCTTAACGACATAAATGGCTGCCTGTAGCAGCTGTCGAGCAGCGCGAGGCGGCGTTCGGCGGCAAAGCCGTCGTGAAACCTGAGGTTGCGGCGTGTCAGAAGGAAGGAGTTGCCTGGATTTACGACGGCTTCGCCGCCGAACGCAGCCTCGCAGGCTCGGCAGCTGCTACATGCCAAACGCCAGAAACCACAAGGGGAGCCGAAGCTCCCCAAGAAGTAGTTGCATGCTCTATTTTTATTTTTGGTTTCGGGCTTCTTGTTTTTGTTGAGTGCCCTCGCCATGAAGCTTTCCTTCATGACCCTCCCAATCGGGAGCCAAGAGCAAACGGATTGCTTTGGTCGCTGAATTGCAGTGATCTTTCGATCCAACCAGTACAGGCTCTGTCTTAAGACAGTTTTTTGTTGTTCTCGGCCTGGTCGTGGGGCTAGCCCCAAATACAACGCCTCTCCAAAAGAATCAGTTAGCTGCGCCTCTCGCCGTCTTGTTTTTATTGTGCGTGAGTCGATTCGTCTTATTTTTATTGTCTTGTGCATTGCTTGTTATTGTTCTTGTATCAAACATATAGCAGGGTGCGTGCCAACTTTTTAGAAACCCAATAAAACAAGGGGTTAGGCCGACTACCAGGCGTTTTGAGGGCCAAAAAAAGCCGGGGCTTCGTTACCGTAAGCCCCGGCTTCTGTTACGTGAAAAAGCTGAGGTAACAGTTTTTTCACGAAGTCACGTGTTACCCGCACATGAGACAGGTGCGGTTCAGCTTTCGCTGGCCACCCCGGTCTTGCGCCGCGGGATGCCCAGGCGCTGACGGCGCTCCCACAGGCATTTGCGGCTGACCCCGAGCTTGCGGGCCAACTCGGTTTCGGTCATATGGTCCTGATGCTCGAGGACGAAATGCTGGAAATAGTCTTCCAGGGAGAGGTCTTCGGTCGGTTCGTGGTTGTTGTTACTGGCGTTGCCGTTGCCCTGTTGTGGGGGCAGGCCAATGAACTCGTCGTCTTCCAGGTCGCCCAGCTCGATGTCGATGCCCAGCAGCTCGGCGGAAATTTCCGGGCTTTCGCACAGGATAACGGCGCGCTCGACGGCGTTTTCCAGTTCACGAACGTTGCCCGGCCAGGAGTAGTGACGAATGGCCTGCTCGGCATCCGCGGCGAACTTCAGGTCGGTGCGGTTGATTCGCGCACTTTGCCGCGCCAGGAAGGCGTTGGCAATTTCGTTGACGTCCGCACCGCGTTCGCGAAGGGCTGGCAGCTTCAGCGCGATAACGTGGAGGCGGTAATACAAGTCTTCCCGGAACTGGCCGATCTTCGCCAGACTCTTGAGGTCGCGGTGAGTCGCGGCGATCAGGCGCACATCGACTTTCTGCGACTGCACCGAGCCTACCCGGCGAATTTCACCTTCCTGCAATACGCGCAGCAGGCGAGCCTGGGCCTCCAGCGGCAGTTCACCGATTTCGTCGAGGAACAAGGTGCCGCCGTCCGCCGCTTCCACCAGGCCGGCGCGCCCGGCGCTGGCGCCGGTGAATGCGCCTTTTTCGTGGCCGAACAATTCGGATTCGATCAGGCTTTCCGGAATGGCCGCACAGTTAACCGAAATCATCGGCGCCTTGGCGCGTTTGGACAGGTTGTGCAGGGCGCGCGCCACCAGTTCCTTACCGGTACCTGATTCGCCCTGGATCAGAACGTTGGAATCGGTCGGTGCCACTTTGCGGATCTTGCCGTACAGGTCCTGCATCGGCGGGCACGAGCCAATAATGCCGATTTCACCGTTGCTGTTGTCGGCACCGGATTTCGCCGCGCCGTTGGCGGCTTTGCCGGCAGCCGGCTCAGCGCCGGCCTGTACCGTTTGTCGGTCACGCAGGATTCGTGCGGCGGCTTGCAGCATTTCGTCGTGGTCGAATGGCTTGGCAATGTAATCCACCGCGCCCATTTTCATCGAGTCGACCGCCGAGCGCAGGCTGGCATAGCTGGTCATGATCAGCACCGGCGTGCCTTGGGCGAGCTTGATCAACTCCGTGCCAGGCGCGCCCGGCAGGCGCAGGTCACTGATGATCAGATCGAACGAGGGAATGGTGAAGCGTTCTTGTGCTTCCTGCACTGAACCGGCTTCGCTGACCTGGTACTGGTTACGTTCCAGCAGGCGGCGCAAGGCGGAGCGGATAATGGTTTCGTCTTCGACGATCAAAATGTGCGGCATTGATTCGATACTCTCGACGGTCTCAGTTCACAGCGGACGTCGCTTCGACATGACGCGGCAAGGTAACCCTGATTCGGGTGCCGCGTTGGCTTTGAACATCAGCCGGGCTGTCGATGGTGATTTGTCCATAATGCTCTTCAACGATGGAATAGACCAGTGCAAGGCCCAGACCGGTGCCTTCGCCAGGGTCCTTGGTGGTGAAGAAAGGTTCGAACAATCGGTCCATGATGCTCGACGGAATACCGCTGCCTTCGTCTTCCACGATCAGATCGACCGTGTGTTCGCCGGCTTCGCTCTTGACCCGTACCGCACTGCCGGGAGGCGAGGCGTCACGGGCGTTTGAGAGCAGGTTGATCAATACCTGGGCCAGCCGTTGCGGGTCGCCTTCGACCCAGTGTTCGGGGTCGCACAGGTTGTAGAACTGCACTTCGAAATTGCGTCGGTTCAGGGCCAGCAGGCCGATGGCATCCTGAGCCACTTCGGCCAGACAGACGGGCTCGTCGCTGTGCTGATGGCTGCCGGCATGGGCAAAGCTCATCAGCGACTGGACAATGCGCGACACGCGTTTGGTCTGTTCGAGGATCTGCCCGCTGATTTCCTTCAGCTCGCCGTCTTCTTCACGCTCTTCGCGCAGGTTCTGCGCCAGGCACGCGATACCGGTGATCGGGTTGCCGATTTCATGGGCCACGCCGGCCGCCAGTCGACCGATGCTGGCCAGGCGCTCGGAGTGCACCAGTTTGTCCTCGAGCATCTGGGTTTCGGTCAAGTCTTCCACCAGCAACACCAGGCCACTGTTGCCCGGCGCGAGGGGTTCGTCGATCGCGGCTTTGTGCAGGTTCAACCAGCGTGTCTGGCCGTCGAGGGCCAGGTGCTGCTTGTGCAAGTGTTCGTCCGGCAGATTGATGAAGCCTTGCAGCAACTCCTTCCACGGGTCGGCAATGGTGCTCAGGCGCGAACCGACCACGCGCTGTGCGGCGATACCGGTGAGTTCCTCCATGGCCTTGTTCCACATGAGGATTTCCTGATCCTTGGCCAGCGAGCAAACGCCCATCGGCAACTCCTGCAGGGTCTGGCGGTGATAGCGGCGCAGGGCATCGAGTTCGGCGGCCAGGCCAGTCAGGCGCGAGTGGTAATCCTCGAGGCGGCTTTCGATGAAGTGAATGTCTTCGGTCACGTAGTTTTCGCCGCCAGCCTTGTACGGCAGGAACGTCTCGACCATGTCCTGGGCCACGCTCGGGCCCATCAGGCCGGAGAGGTTGGCCTCGATGCGGTCACGCAAGCGGCGCAGGGCATACGGTCGACGCTCGTCGAAGGGCAGATAGAGATCGCGCAGTGCCTGTTCCACTTCTTTCTGCGCCGCTTTTGCACCCAATGGCTTGGCCAGTTGCGTGGCGAATTCCTGAGGCGAGGCGGCGTGCAGTTCCCGGCGTTGCGGGCGGCGCACGTTATCCACGGCGCAGGCTTCGGCAGCGCTGGCCTCTTCGGTGCTGGCGTTGGTGAACAGCGAGATCAGGGTGAACATCAGCACGTTGGCCGCCAGCGAGGCAATCGCCGCCATGTGCCAGCTGGTGTCGTCCAGCACATAGATCATGTTCAGCAGTGGAATGTAGAAGCCTTGCAGGTTGCCAACCAGTGGCAACAACATGGTCACCAGCCACACCAGGATCCCCGCCAGCAAGCCGGCGATGAAGCCGCGACGGTTGGCGGTCGGCCAGTACAGGACCGAGAGCACGCCCGGCAGGAACTGCAACGTGGCAACGAACGCGACAATGCCGAGGTTGGCCAGGTCCTGCTCGGCACCGAGCATCAGGTAGAAGCCGTAGCCGGCCATGATGATCGCGACAATCAGCGCCCGGCGGGTCCACTTCAGCCAGCGGTAGATGTTGCCTTCGGCCGGAGGTTGATACAGCGGCAGCACCAGGTGGTTCAAGGCCATCCCGGACAGCGCCAGCGTGGTGACGATGATCAGGCCGCTGGCGGCGGACAGCCCGCCGACATACGCCAGCAACGCCAGCGCCTTGCTGTTGGCGGCGATACCGATGCCCAGGGTGAAGTATTCCGGATTAGTGGTGGCACCCAGTTTCAGGCCGGCCCAAAGAATCAGCGGCACCGCCAGGCTCATCAGCAGCAGGAACAGCGGCAGGCCCCAGCTCGCACTGACCAGCGAACGCGGGTTGAGGTTCTCGGTGAAGGTCATGTGATACATGTGCGGCATCACGATGGCCGAGGCGAAGAACACCAGCAACAGGGTGCGCCACGGGCCTTCCTGCAATGGCGTGTGCAGGGCCGCGAGCGCGGTCTGGTTTTGCAGCAGCCACAGTTCCAGCTGTTGCGGGCCGTCGAACACGCCGTAAAGCGCATACAGCCCGACGCCGCCGAGGGCGATCAGCTTGATCACCGATTCGAAGGCAATCGCGAACACCAGGCCTTCATGCTTTTCGCGGGTGGCAATGTGGCGGGAACCGAAGAAAATCGTGAACAGCGTAATCAATGCACAGAAACTCAGGGCCACGCGATGCTGCACCGGCTCTCGGGTGAGGATGCCGATGGAGTCGGCGACCGCCTGAATCTGCAAGGCCAGCAACGGCAATACGCCGACCAGCATGAAAATCGTGGTCAGCGCTCCGGCCCAGGTGCTGCGGAAGCGGAAGGCAAACAAGTCCGCCAGGGACGACAGTTGATAGGTGCGGGTGATCTTCAGGATCGGGTAGAGCAGCACCGGCGCCAGCAGAAATGCCCCGGAAACGCCCAGGTAGCTGGACAGAAAACCGTAGCCGTACTGATAGGCCAGGCCCACGGTGCCGTAAAACGCCCAGGCACTGGCATAGACGCCCAGTGACAGGGTGTAGGTCAGTGGGTGGCGAATGATCGCCCGGGGGATCATGCCCCGTTCACTGATCCAGGCCACACCGAACAGCACCGCCAGGTACGCGGCGCTGATCAGGATCATCTGGGTCAGGCTAAAGCTCATCGGCATCTTTTTGGCTCTGCAGGATGAAGGTCACGACGATCAGAATCAGCCAGAGCAGATAAGGGCGATACCAGGCGCCAGTGGCGTCGATCCACCAATCCATGATGGCCGGGGAAAACAGGTAAATCCCCACTACCAAAAGCAGGACCAAGCGATAGATGTACATCCCGGCCTCTCTTTTTTATGCGCGTGCCCGAAAACGTGCGGCGATGGTAACGGATGGGCGCGCCACTGCAAGTGCGATCACAGCAGCTGTGCCTCGGGCAGGCTCAGTGTGCGCGGGATCAACGAGGCATCCCAGTGGGCAATGCCCCAGTTCAGCACTTCCCGTGGCGTGGCGTAAGCCAGTTCGGTTCCCGGGTTCTGCCCCAGTGCGCGTAGCGCCCGCAGCAACAGCGGTGTTGCCTGATCATCGGTCAACGGCGGCGAGCGGTAGGATTTACCCAGTTTATTGCCATCAGGCTGAGTAATCAGCGGGATGTGCAGATAACGCGGTTGAGGCAGGCCGAGCAGTTCTTGCAGGTAGAGCTGGCGGGGCGTGGAGTCCAGCAGGTCGGCACCCCGAACGATATCGGTGATGCCCTGCCAGGCATCGTCCAGGACCACGGCCAATTGATAGGCGTAGAGTCCATCGCGGCGGCGGATCACAAAGTCGCCGACTTCCCGGCCCAGATGTTGGCGGTATTCGCCCTGCACCCGGTCGATGAAGTGGTATTCCAGTTCCGGTACTCGCAGGCGGATGGCCGCATCGTCGGCGCCATGGCCGGCATTGCGGCACAGCCCCGGATAAATCCCGTGATACGGCTCCAGCTGTTTGCGCGAGCAGGTGCAGGCGTAGGCCAGACCATGATCGAACAGGCGATTGAGCACCTGGGCGTAGGCATCGTGCCGTTCGCTTTGGCGAACCAGGTCGCCATCCCACTCGAAGCCATAGTTTTCCAGTGCCTTGAGAATGGCCACCTGGGCGCCGGGTTCCTCACGGGGCGGATCAAGGTCTTCCATGCGCATCAGCCAGCGTCCGCCCACCGAGCGCGCATCGAGGTACGAGGCCAGCGCTGCGACCAGAGAACCGAAATGCAAATGGCCACTGGGCGTGGGGGCAAAGCGCCCGATGTAAGTGGGGGAGGTGGCGGTCATGAATGCAATATCACTTGTTCCGGACTTGCGCCAGGCACCTGTGGGAGCGAGCCTGCTCGCGAAAGCGGTGTATCAGCCAGCATCAATGTTGAAGTTGATGGACCCTTCGCGAGCAGGCTCGCTCCCACAGTGTTTTGCCTAGGCGAATTTTAGAAACAAAAACGGAGCGTTCGCACGCTCCGTTCTTCGTTCAAGTCGCAATTATTTGCCGACTTGCTTTTCCTTGATTTCCGCCAGGGTCTTGCAGTCGATGCACAGGTCGGCGGTAGGACGCGCTTCGAGGCGCTTGACGCCGATCTCGATGCCGCAGGATTCACACCAGCCGTACTCTTCGTCTTCGATCAGCTGAAGTGTCTTGTCGATCTTCTTGATCAACTTGCGTTCACGATCGCGGGCACGCAGTTCGAGGGCGAATTCCTCTTCCTGGCTGGCACGGTCTGCCGGATCAGGAAAGTTGGCCGCTTCGTCCTTCATGTGGTCCACGGTCTTGTCGACACCTTCCATCAGCTCTTTTTTCCACTGATTCAGAACCTTGGTGAAGTGCTTGCGCATGGGCTCGCCCATGTACTCTTCGCCGGCTTTCTGAACATAGGGCTCGAAGCCGCTGATCGTCTGGTTTTGCTGCTTTGCTTGGGTGGACATGAAATAGACCGCCTCTACTCTTGTAATCCATCTGCGCAGGATTGCTCCATCACCGGCACCTGCCGGCCCTGCGGCTGCAAGCGGGCGAACTTACCAGATCAACTCGGGCCGCGCTACTCCCGGATGTCGAGCTCGCGGCACAGGGTGCTTGCCAATGATGACAAACCGTTGACTGGTGGCTCTGGAACCCTGCTCAATTATTGATTTTAGTCAAACCTTGCGCTCGCGCTTGAGTCGTTTGCGGCCGGGAGTTATAAGGCCTCTGACCGCATTAGGTTCTCGCTCGTTCCTGCGCTTGGGTAGAATCGTTTTTTTTCCCGTTGAAGGAAGGCCAATGGCTCAGCCCTACAGTGCCCGCAGTCGCGCAATCGAACCTTTCCATGTAATGGCGCTGTTGGCGCGAGCCAACGAGTTGCAGGCGGCCGGCCATGACGTGATCCACCTCGAAATCGGTGAGCCGGACTTCACCACTGCCGAACCGATCATCCAGGCCGGCCAGGCTGCTCTGGCGGCAGGGCGGACCCGTTACACCGCCGCGCGCGGTATTCCTGAGCTGCGTGAGGCCATTTCGGGCTTTTATCAGCAGCGTTACGGTTTGAACATCGACCCGCGGCGCATCCTCATCACACCTGGCGGGTCCGGCGCGTTGCTGCTGGCCAGCGCTTTGCTGGTAGACCCCGGTAAACACTGGCTGCTGGCGGACCCGGGCTACCCATGTAACCGGCACTTCCTGCGATTGGTGGAAGGCGCGGCACAACTGGTGCCGGTCGGTCCGGATGTGCGTTATCAGTTGACGCCTGGACTGATCGAACGTCATTGGGATCACGACAGTGTTGGTGCATTGGTGGCGTCGCCGGCCAATCCGACCGGCACGATCCTGACCCGCGACGAGCTTGCGAAGCTGTCTGTCGCGATCAAGGAGCGCCACGGTCATCTGGTGGTCGACGAGATTTATCACGGCCTGACCTACGGCACCGATGCGGCCAGCGTGCTGGAAGTCGACGACAGTGCATTCGTTCTGAACAGTTTTTCGAAGTATTTCGGGATGACCGGTTGGCGGCTCGGATGGCTGGTGGCCCCCGACGCTGCCGTCGGTGAGCTGGAAAAACTTGCCCAGAATCTCTATATCAGTGCTCCGAGCATGGCGCAGTACGCTGCGCTGGCCTGTTTCGAGCCAGCAACCATCAGTATTCTCGAAGAGCGTCGCGCCGAATTTGGTCGGCGCCGGGATTACCTGCTGCCGGCCTTGCGAGAGATGGGGTTCGGCATTGCCGTGGAGCCAGAAGGGGCTTTCTACTTGTACGCCGATATCAGCAAATTCGGCGGCGATGCCTTCGCGTTCTGTAAACATTTTCTCGAAACCGAACATGTGGCATTCACCCCGGGGCTGGATTTCGGGCGTTATCAGGCCGGGCATCACGTGCGGTTCGCCTATACGCAGAATCTTGAGCGTTTGCAGGAGGCGGTGGAACGTATCGCTCGTGGTTTGCGGAGCTGGCAAGGCTGATGCATTTTCATCCTCCCCTCGAAGAAGGTCGCCTGATCCGTCGTTACAAGCGTTTTCTCGCCGACATCGAAACCGTTGACGGCGAGTTGCTGACCATTCACTGCCCGAACACGGGCTCGATGCTCAATTGTCAGGTCGAGGGCGGGCAGGTCTGGTTCAGCCGCTCCAGCGACCCGAAACGCAAGTTGCCTGGCACTTGGGAGATTGGTGAAACCCCGCAAGGGCGGCTGTTTTGCGTGAACACTGCCCGGGCCAATGGTTTGATCGAAGAGGCGCTGCGAGCGGGTGTCATCACAGAACTGAACGGCTTTACCGGGCTCAAGCGCGAAGTGGCTTACGGTCAGGAAAACAGTCGCATCGATTTCCGCCTTGATTATCCCGACGGGCCGGCCTACGTCGAAGTCAAAAGCGTGACCCTGGGTTTCGACGGTACGGCGGTGGCGGCGTTTCCCGATGCGGTCACCCAGCGTGGCGCCAAGCATCTGCGKGAGCTGGCCCATCTGGCCAGGGACGGTATTCGCGCAGTGCAGTTGTACTGTGTCTGCCTGACCGATATCGAGGCCGTGCGCCCGGCGCAGGAAATCGATGCGGCTTATGCGCAGGCCTTGCGTGAAGCTGTGGCCTGTGGGGTCGAAGTGTTGGCTTACGGTGTGCGGTTGAGCCACGAAGAAATGCGGGTCGACCGGCGTCTGGACGTGTTGCCGGGTGGCTAAAGGCTGATCCAGATCCCTTGTTCATCCTCGCGACAGGTCACGCCGGTCAAGGCTTGCCCCGCGCAAGGGC
This sequence comes from Pseudomonas sp. KB_15, assembly GCF_052114525.1. NCBI lineage: Bacteria > Pseudomonadati > Pseudomonadota > Gammaproteobacteria > Pseudomonadales > Pseudomonadaceae > Pseudomonas > Pseudomonas sp. KB_15. Next base: position 24,175 of record NZ_JBFREX010000052.1, read on the forward strand.
CGGCGACGCATTCACCGTCTTCGATCAGAAACAGTGCGCCATGGGTGGCGCACTGGATCAGGCTGTTGCTGGGGTCGAGAAACTGGTCGGGATGCCACTCCAGGCCGACGCCCCGGTGCGGACAGCGATTGATATAGACATAAACCTGTCCGCTGCGGCGCACCGCAAAAAACTTTTGGCCATCAATGTCGAACCCGCGACTGCTGTCATTGACCAGTTCGGCACCTGCGCAAAGCAACTTCATGTCTATCCTCGGTCCCGCAACTCGTGAGCAGATATGTCCGAGCTTGACGGTCAAATACTAACAATTATCAAAGGGCCGTCTTGCCCGTAGGGTACAAGTGCCTGTCGACGAGGATACTTGGCCTGCTTCTTCGATGCCCGGGAAACCTTTGAAGAAAGCTGTTTATGCGCCTGACACACCTGTGTCGCCGTGCTCTGCATGGAGCATCCATCGCCGGACTCCGTCAGTACTTTTCAACAGGCAAAAAAAGACCCGGCAAGAGCCGGGTCAAATAACCGTGATTAGCCTGATGAGGAGATAATCCGAGAGTCCGAACCAAGGGCTTTTCAGAATATCGACCAGTCTCGCGACCAGTTGTGATAATCATATCGATTCTCATTACCAAGTCAACCGCTGTTTTTTGATTTCTTGGCGATTCACCAAAATTACTTCTGCAGGCCCCGTAATCATTGGGTTTCAGGTTGCAAAACTTCGGAAATATTTGTCGGCTCAGTTCTTGTGGCGTGAAGAAATGGCTTCCAGTTGTTTGTTCAATGCTTCCTTGCGCTCGGCAGGGATGTCATTCCAGTGAACGTCCATCAGGGCACCTTCAATTGCGTACAACAACACCTTGGACGCCCGAAAACCGCGCGTGCGCACGGCCCGGTAAGCATCCACCGCCCCGAGGCGACGCAAGTCCGAAGCGCTATGGATGCCCACGGCATGCAGCCATTGCGCTGACGTCTTGCCAAGATTCTTCAGGTGTTGCAGTTCATCATTCATCAAGCCTCCTTGCGATGGCCGAATGGAGAGCGTGGGCAATCTTCTGAGGAGTGTAGCCATCAGTAGGAAACGCGTGATTGTTTGCTGGTATTCGACGCAAATGCTTCTAAGAGACGGGCATTGGCAGAGTGTGAAAAATCCGCGAACGCGGGAGGAATAGGCGGGGAATAGTCATGAATTACGGGTAAGCATCCCCCAGTCCAGCGCAACGAGGGGCGCTGGACGTGTCAGTCCGCGACGTTTATCAGCGGGTGCGATAGCGCAATCGTGTGCCGAAGTTCATCGACATCAGGATTTCGTCGGCGCTGAGCTCCACTGGAAAGTAGGCGCCGGAGATTTGTGCGTGGGCCAGGCTCGCGCCTTCCAGGTTCGCTTTGCTGAAGTCGATGCCGCGCAAGTCGGCGGAGCGGAAGTAGGCGTTGCTGAAATCCACACCGTCGGCATTCAGTTCGCGCAGGTCCAGCCCCCGGAAGTCTCCACCCACCATATCGATGGGGCCATCCTTGGGGCGCTCACTGTTGAAGCCTCTGATGTCGTCTTTGTGCAGCAGGGCATAAAGCGGTGTGTCGAGAAGTTTGGGCTGGCTCATGTCGCATCACCTGATGGTTTTATGACGCCAGTATAGTGCCACTATTTGACAGTCGTGAAGCCAGCGCGGGCCTCACGACTGAAATGGTTTCTTACAGGCCCGGAAGACGCTGGCGAATTTGCGCGACAACGGTATCGAGCGTCCCGCTTTCATTGGTCTGGACGCGCTTGCTGCAGAGGATTTCTGCGGGTGTCAGCGCTTCACGGCTGGCTTGCTGGGCTGCGATAACAGCCAGGGTGGCGTCGGACGGGTCCTTCTTGTCTGCCTGGCGCGCGGCCAGCCAGCTTTCGATCACGGCCTGAGGCGCATTGCAGTCGAGGATCAGGAAAGGGGCGCCCGTGGCCTCGGCAATCTTCGCTGCACTGTCACGCTGATCACGCTTGAGATAAGTAGCGTCGACCACCACCGGGAAGCCAGCACGCAGAATGACATCGGCGATTTCGTGCAGGCGGGCATAGGTCGCCGCGCTGGCGTCGGCGCTATAGATGCCGGCGTGTACGTCATTCTCGACGGTTTGCTCGCCGAACAGACGCTTGCGCTCGACATCGGAGCGCAAGCGAATCGCGCCCAGGGCTTCGACCAAACGCATGGCGACCTGGCTCTTGCCGACTGCGGAAACGCCGTGGGTAATGGCCATGAAGCGCGAAGGAATGGTGCTGTAGCTTTCCGCCAGGTTGGCGTAGTTGCGGTACTGGCGCAGGGTCGTGGCGCGCTGCACCGCACTGGCTTCGGCCGGCATGCTGAACAGGGCGACCTTGGCGCGAACCAGTGCACGGTAGGCTTTATAGAAGTTCAGAAGTTCGAGGCCGCGATAGTCGCCGGTCAGCTCCAGATACTGGCTGATGAAGCGGCGCGCCAGGCACTTCAGGCCGCGGTCTTCCAGGTCCATCGCCAGGAAGCCGGTATCGGCATAAACGTCGGTAAAGCGAAACGGTTCGTTGAACTCGATGCAGTCGAAGATCACGACCTTGCCGTCGATCACGGTAGCGTTGCCCAAGTGGATATCACCGTGGCATTCACGAATGAAACCTTCGGCCTTGCGCTGGGCGAACAGCGGTTTGAGGCGCTCGAAGCTGCTTTCGGCCCAGGCTTGCAGGGCGTCGAGTTGCAACAGATCGGCTTTATCGCTGAGGAACGGACGGATCTGTTCGAAGTTCTGCCGCACCGGTGCCATGACGCTGTCCGGTGTGCCTGCTTCGTGCCCGGCCGGTACTTTCGGTGCGCTGAGGTGGAAGCGGGCGATTTGCTCGGCCATCTCGTCGATGTGTGCGGTGGTCAGTTCGCCATTGGCTTGAAGGGTGCTCAGTAATCCGTTTTGCGGGAACTGGCGCATTTTCAGTACATATTCGATGGCCGGGCCTTCGCCACCCAGTTGCGGAGCCTCGGCGCTGCCGGTGACGGGCAGCACTTCCAGGTACAAATCTTCGGTCAGGCGCTGGTTCAGGCGCAGTTCTTCGGCGCAAAAGTGTTCGCGAGCCTCAAGGCTGGTGAAGTCGAGAAAACCGAAATTGACTGGCTTCTTCACTTTATAAGCGAAGGGGCCCGTGAGAACGACCCAGGAAATATGGGTTTCGATGACCTGGAATCCGTCTACAGGATGCGGGTAGAGGGCAGGGTTTTGCAGGGCAGCGATCAGGGACTGGCTCACAGGCGATCCTTCAGAGTCTGGAAAATCAAGGCCGTCATTATGGCCGTAAGTCCGCTTGGCGCAAACCTCGGAGCGCTCCTGTTGAGTATGAATAAAGTGCGTATAATCCGCCGCCATGACTCGTACCCGAACTCCCCGTACCCCAAAAAAACCACCCTCCAGGGGCCTGCGCCCGTGGCTGGGCTGGGCCATTAAACTCAGTTTGGTCGGCCTGGTAGTGCTGGCCGGATTCGCTGTTTACCTTGATGCTATCGTCCAGGAGAAGTTCTCCGGCAAGCGCTGGACCATCCCGGCCAAGGTTTACGCGCGTCCGCTCGAGCTGTTTGTCGGACAAAAGCTGAGCAGGGACGATTTCCTGACCGAACTCGATGCCTTGGGCTATCGCCGTGAAAGCGTGGCCAATGGCCCGGGCGCGGCGTCGGTCAACGGTAATGTCGTTGATCTGAACACCCGTGGCTTCCAGTTCTATGAAGGCATGGAGCAGGCACAACCGGTGCGGGTGCGTTTCTCCGGCGATTACGTGGCCGAGTTGTCGGGAGCAAAAGGCTCGAAACTGTCGGTGGTGCGCCTGGAGCCGCTGCTGATCGGCGGTCTGTACCCGAAAAACCTCGAAGACCGGATCCTGATCAAGATCGATCAGGTGCCACCGTACTTGCTTGAAACGCTGGTGGCGGTCGAGGATCGCGATTTTTATCATCACTTTGGTGTTTCGCCGAAGTCGATCGCCCGTGCAGTCTGGGTCAACGGTTCGTCCGGCCGCATGCGCCAGGGCGGCAGTACCCTGACTCAGCAATTGGTCAAAAACTTCTACCTGACCAACGAGCGCAGCCTGAGCCGCAAACTCACCGAAGCAATGATGGCGCTGCTGCTTGAACTGCATTACGACAAGCGCGAAATCCTTGAGGCTTACCTCAATGAAGTGTTTATCGGGCAGGACGGCCAGCGCGCAGTGCATGGTTTCGGTCTGGCCAGTCAGTTCTTCTTCAGCCAGCCGCTGGCCGAGCTCAAGCTGCATCAGGTCGCACTGCTGGTGGGCATGGTCAAGGGGCCATCCTCCTACAATCCGCGCCGTAATCCGGAGCGCGCCCTTGAGCGGCGCAACCTGGTACTCGATGTGCTGCAAGAGCAGGGCGTCGCTACCGCCGAGCAGGTTGAGGCGGCGAAGAAAATGCCGCTGGGCGTGACCAAGCGCGGCAGTCTGGCGGACAGCTCGTTCCCCGGCTTCCTCGATCTGGTCAAGCGTCAGTTGCGCGAAGACTATCGCGACGAAGACTTGACCGAGGAAGGGCTGCGGATCTTCACCAGTTTCGACCCGATCCTGCAGATGAAGGCTGAGGCCTCGGTCAACGACACTTTCAAGCGTCTGTCGGGGCGCAAGGGTTCCGATGACGTCGAAGCGGCAATGGTCGTGACCAACCCGGAGACCGGTGAAGTGCAGGCCATGATCGGCAGTCGCCAGGCCAGTTTTGCCGGGTTCAACCGGGCGCTGGACGCGGTGCGGCCGATCGGCTCGCTGATCAAGCCGGCGGTTTATCTGACCGCGCTGGAGAAGCCGAGTCAGTACACATTGACCAGTTGGCTGTCGGACGAGTCCTTCTCGGTCAAGGGCGCCGATGGTCAGGTCTGGAAACCGCAGAACTACGATCGTCGTTCTCACGGTACGGTCTTCCTCTATCAAGGCCTGGCGCATTCCTACAACCTGTCGACCGCGCGTCTCGGTTTGGCGGTCGGTGTGCCCAACGTCCTGAAGACGCTGGAGCGCCTGGGTGTGACTCGTGAATTCCCGGCCTTCCCGTCGATGTTGCTCGGGGCTGGTGGCATGACGCCAATCGAAGTGGCGACCATGTATCAGACCCTCGCCAACGGCGGCTTCAATACGCCGATGCGCGGGATTCGTAGCGTGCTGACTGCCGAGGGCGAGCCGCTCAAGCGTTATCCGTTCCAGATTCAGCAGCGTTTCGATCCGGCCTCCATTTACCTGATCCAGAGCGCCATGCAGCGCGTGATGCGTGAAGGTACCGGCAGCTCGGTTTACAACGTGTTGCCAAGGACCCTGACCCTGGCGGGTAAGACCGGTACCAGTAACGACTCGCGGGACAGTTGGTTTGCCGGTTTCAGTCAGGACTTGCTGGCGGTGGTCTGGCTGGGGCGCGATGACAACGGCAAGACGCCTTTTACCGGCGCCACCGGAGCCTTGCAGGTCTGGACCAGCTTCATGCGCAAGGCCGACCCGTTGCCGCTGGACATGCCGCAGCCGGATAATATTGTTCAGGCCTGGGTCGATTCCCGTACCGGGCAAGGTTCTGACGCCGGTTGCCCAGGTGCCGTGCAGATGCCGTATATTCGCGGCAGCGAACCGCCTCCCGGTGCTGCTTGCGGTGGTGAAAACCCTGCTGAGTCGGTGATGGATTGGGTCAAGGGCTGGATGAATTAAGCAAAGAGGGTTTCAAGTGAACAAGTGGTTGATTCCAGCGGTTGCCGCCGTAGCTTTGCTCAGCGGTTGCTCCACCGTACAACGTGGCTCGATTCCGGTCGTGGACTCCGGCACCGCCGTGTCCAACAGTGAGCGGATCTCGGCCAATGGCGGCTTCCGCCAGACGACCGTCAAGCGCCCTGCACAGGGTCAGTCCCGGACCCAGGCGATTCCGCAAGGTGACAGCGGTGTAGTGGTGATGGTGCCAGGCGCTGCAACGACTTCAACTCCGATCAGCACCACGCCGATAACCCCGGGTCCGATCACGCCGGGGCCAATTGACACGTCGCCGGTCCAGTCGGCGCCGATCAATCAGGGCAGCTACAACATGCCGTCGTCGCCAAGCGGGATTCCGTCGGCCAGTTCGGGCGGACTTTCTGCAGACGAGCAACTCGACGGCCCGGTATTGGCCTTGCTGACCACCGCTCAACAGCAACAGGCGAGCGGTGATCTCAATGGCGCCTCCTCCAGCCTCGAGCGCGCCCAGCGCGTTGCCCCGCGTGAGCCGCAGGTGCTTTATCGTCTGGCGCAGGTGCGCATGGCTCAAGGCGATGCGGCCCAAGCCGAGCAGTTCGCTCGCCGTGGGCTGACCTTTGCCAATGGTCGTCCGGCCCTACAGGCCAACTTGTGGGAGCTGATTGGCCAGGCGCGTGAAAAACAGGGTGACTCCCAGGGCGCGGCATTGGCTCGTCAGAAGGCCAAGGTAACGGGGTGATGGACGCGCGCTTTCTAAAAATCGCCGATCAACTGTTGTTGATCGAGCGTGAGTTGCGGGTGCAAGGGTGGTGGGATGAAGTCTCGCCATCTGCTGAAGCGCTTTCCAGTGTCGAGCCTTTTTCGGTCGATACACTGGATTTCGAGCAATGGCTGCAATGGATCTTCCTGCCACGCATGAAGATGATCCTTGAGCAGGATTTGCCGCTACCCAACGCTTCGGGCATTCAGGAAATGGCTGAAATGGTCTTTGCCGGTCGCAATGTCCAGGGCAAGGATCGGCAGTTGCAGGTATTGCTCAAACAGTTTGATCAGTTGATCACGGCGTCTCGCTGAGCCAGAAGCTGCCAGCGCCCGCTGGCAGTTATCCACAATCACTTTCTGTATGTCATTGGCCGATGCTGCGTCAGTGCGTTCGCGTGCCAATTCTTGGCAAAAGTTGCGCAATTGGAGCTAACGCGCTGGCGGTTTATGGGTTTTTTCTTGCGTTCTCATGTGCTTACTAGAATAAAACACTTAGACGGCTTGACTTGCGAGGGACGAAACAGAAGAATCCAAAGTCCGCTGTACAGGGACTGCCAGAAGCAGACCCTCTCAGCAGATCATGAGGCGCATATCCGCGTCGACCTGTTACACCCGCAACGCGTTACCTCGCGCTGGGTGGGAAAAGCCCGCAACACTTGGGACGATCCCAATACTTGCTCAGTCAGTGCTGACGTAGTCGGCGACCACCGTCGCTCATGCTCTGCCGAGAAGTAAACCTATTAAGACCCGTCCCGTTTTTCGTGGGCGGTATTCTGGCGTTTTAGAGGTGAGCAACGTGGAGCTTTTATCTGGCGGTGAGATGCTCGTCCGCTTTTTGCGCGACGAAGGCGTCAAATATATCTACGGGTACCCGGGTGGTGCTCTTCTTCATGTTTACGATGCCCTGTTCAAAGAACCGGAAGTGACCCACATCCTGGTTCGTCACGAGCAAGCGGCTACCCATATGGCTGACGGCTACGCCCGTGCCACCGGTAAAGCCGGTGTGGTACTGGTAACTTCCGGTCCTGGTGCAACAAACGCCATCACCGGTATCGCCACGGCCTATATGGACTCCATTCCGATGGTGATCATTTCCGGCCAGGTGCCGAGCACCATGGTCGGTACCGATGCGTTCCAGGAAACCGACATGATCGGTATCTCCCGGCCGATCGTGAAGCACAGCTTCATGATCAAGCACGCGTCGGAAATCCCGGAAGTCATGAAGAAAGCGTTCTACCTGGCGCAATCCGGTCGTCCTGGTCCGGTCGTTGTCGATATCCCGAAAGACATGACCAACCCGGCCGAGAAGTTCGAATACGTCTTCCCGAAAAAAGCCAAGTTGCGCTCCTACAGCCCGGCTGTTCGCGGTCACTCCGGTCAAATCCGCAAGGCGGCAGAAATGCTCCTGGCGGCCAAGCGTCCCGTGTTGTACTCGGGCGGCGGCGTGATCCTTGGTGGCGGTTCCGCACCACTGACCGAACTGGCGAAGATGCTCAATCTGCCAGTGACCAATACCCTGATGGGCCTCGGTGGCTACCCTGGCACCGACCGTCAGTTCATCGGCATGCTCGGCATGCACGGCAGCTACACCGCCAACCTGGCGATGCACCATGCTGACGTGATCCTCGCTGTCGGCGCGCGTTTCGACGACCGTGTCATCAACGGTGCGTCGAAGTTCTGCCCGAACGCCAAGATCATTCACATCGACATCGACCCGGCTTCGATCTCCAAGACCATCAAGGCCGACGTGCCTATCGTGGGTCCGGTTGAGAGCGTCCTGACTGAAATGGTCGCGATCCTCAAGGAAATCGGCGAGACCCCGAACAAGGAGTCCGTTGCCAGCTGGTGGAAGCAGGTTGACGAGTGGCGCGGTGATCGCGGCCTGTTCCCGTATGACAAGGGCGACGGCAGCAAGATCAAGCCGCAAACCGTGATCGAAACCCTGTGCGAAGTGACCAAGGGCGACGCCTTTGTGACCTCCGACGTGGGTCAGCACCAAATGTTCGCCGCGCAGTACTACAAGTTCAACAAGCCGAACCGTTGGATCAACTCTGGTGGCCTCGGCACCATGGGCTTCGGTTTCCCTGCGGCCATGGGCATTCAGTTGAGCTTCCCGGATGCGGACGTCGCCTGTGTAACGGGCGAGGGCAGCATCCAGATGAACATTCAGGAACTGTCCACCTGTCTGCAATACGGTTTGCCGGTAAAAATCGTCATCCTGAACAATGGCGTGCTGGGCATGGTTCGTCAGTGGCAGGACATGAGCTATGGCAGCCGTCACTCGCACTCCTACATGGAGTCGTTGCCTGACTTCGTCAAGCTGGCTGAGGCCTATGGTCACGTCGGCGTACGCATCACCGAATCGAAAGATTTGAAGTCGAAGATGGAAGAGGCGTTCGCCATGAAAGATCGCCTGGTAGTGATCGATATTTCGGTCGATACCAGCGAGCACGTCTACCCGATGYAAATCAAAGACGGCTCCATGCGCGATATGTGGCTGAGCAAGACGGAGCGTACCTAATCATGCGGCACATTATTTCCTTGCTTCTGGAAAACGAACCTGGCGCTCTGTCTCGTGTGGTTGGTCTGTTCTCGCAGCGCAACTACAACATCGAAAGCCTGACCGTGGCGCCAACCGAAGACCCGACCCTGTCGCGTCTGACGCTGACCACAGTTGGCCACGATGAAATCATCGAGCAGATCACCAAGAACCTGAACAAGCTGATCGAAGTGGTAAAACTGGTCGACCTGTCGGAGAGTGCTCACATCGAGCGCGAACTGATGCTGGTCAAGGTCAAGGCCACCGGCGCCCAGCGCGCCGAGATCAAGCGCACTACCGATATTTACCGTGGACAGATCGTCGATGTCAGCGCCAGCGTGTATACCGTTCAACTGACCGGTACCAGCGACAAGCTCGACAGCTTCATTCAGTCCATTGGCACCGCCTCGATTCTGGAAACCGTCCGTAGTGGCGTGACCGGCATTGCCCGCGGCGACAAAGTACTCAGCATCTAAACCAAATTAGCGAACGGCCTGAACGGCCTGATATAGGGGAAATTCATGAAAGTTTTCTACGATAAAGACTGCGACCTGTCGATCATCCAGGGCAAGAAAGTTGCCATCATCGGTTACGGTTCCCAGGGCCACGCTCAAGCGTGCAACCTGAAAGACTCGGGCGTTGACGTGACTGTCGGCCTGCGTAAAGGTTCGGCTACCGTTGCCAAGGCTGAAGCCCATGGCCTGAAAGTGACCGACGTTGCTTCCGCTGTCGCGGCTGCCGACCTGGTCATGATCCTGACCCCGGACGAATTCCAGTCCTCCCTGTACAAGAACGAAATCGAGCCGAACATCAAGAAAGGCGCCACCCTGGCCTTCTCCCACGGCTTCGCGATCCACTACAACCAGGTTGTGCCGCGCGCTGACCTCGACGTGATCATGATCGCGCCGAAGGCCCCAGGTCACACCGTACGTTCCGAGTTCGTGAAGGGCGGCGGTATCCCTGACCTGATCGCTATCTACCAGGACGCCTCGGGCAACGCCAAGAACGTCGCTCTGTCCTACGCTGCCGGCGTTGGCGGCGGTCGTACCGGCATCATCGAAACCACCTTCAAGGACGAGACTGAAACCGACCTGTTCGGCGAGCAAGCCGTTCTGTGCGGCGGTACCGTTGAACTGGTCAAAGCCGGTTTCGAAACTCTGGTTGAAGCTGGCTACGCGCCGGAAATGGCCTACTTCGAGTGCCTGCACGAACTGAAGCTGATCGTTGACCTCATGTACGAAGGCGGTATCGCCAACATGAACTACTCGATCTCCAACAACGCCGAATACGGCGAATACGTGACCGGCCCGGAAGTCATCAACGCCGAGTCCCGTCAGGCCATGCGCAACGCCCTGAAACGTATTCAGGACGGCGAATATGCCAAGATGTTCATCAGCGAAGGCGCTACCGGCTATCCTTCGATGACCGCCAAGCGTCGTAACAACGCCGCTCACGGTATCGAAATCATCGGTGAGCAACTGCGCTCCATGATGCCGTGGATCGGTGCCAACAAGATCGTCGACAAAGCCAAGAACTAAGTCACGCGCTTGTACGAAAAACGCGGCTTAGGCCGCGTTTTTTCGTTTGGGAGGCCGGTTCTGGTATAAAGCTGCATCGTTTGCGGCCGAACCGTCGTCCCAGACACCTGTCCAAACTTTCCACCCCGTTGCAAGGTAATGTCCATGAGCGAACGCCCCGAAGAGCCAAACCAGGCTTCTGACGCCGAAAGCCTGCTGCCCATCGATGAACATGTCGAGGAAGGGCATGACGCTGAAGGTCGTAAAGTCCGGCATCGTGGTATCTATCTTCTGCCGAATCTGTTCACCACTGCGAACCTGTTCGCAGGGTTCTATTCCATCATCAACTCGATGAGTGCGCAGGCTGCCTTGAGCGCTGGCGACTCGGTCAATGCGAGCAAGTACTTTGCTTTTGCCGCCATCGCGATTTTCGTTGCCATGGTGCTCGACGGCCTCGATGGTCGCGTTGCCCGCATGACCAATACCCAGAGTGCCTTCGGCGCCGAATATGACTCGCTGTCGGACATGGTTGCCTTTGGCGTTGCGCCGGCATTGCTGGCCTTCGGTTGGGCCCTGGGTGACATGGGCAAGGTTGGCTGGATGGTCGCCTTCATTTATGTAGCGGGTGCGGCGTTGCGTCTTGCGCGCTTCAACACTCAGGTCGGTACGGCGGACAAGCGCTATTTCATCGGTCTGGCCAGCCCCGCGGCGGCGGGTGTTGTTGCGGGCATTGTCTGGGCGTTCAGCGATTACGGCATCCAGGGCTCCAAAATGTCTTTCCTGGTTGCGTTGATGGTGGCTGCGGCCGGCATGCTGATGGTCAGCAACATCAAGTACAACAGCTTCAAGGAGCTGGACCTGAAAGGCCGTGTGCCGTTCGTGGCAATCCTCGCTGTGGTGCTGGTGTTCGCAGTGGTGTTCAGTGATCCGCCGCGCATCCTGCTGCTGGTGTTTCTCGCCTATGCAGCCTCGGGCCCGGTTCAATACCTGTTACGTCTTCGTCGTAACAAGAGCGTGTAATTTCCCTCATACTCCGCAGTCTATGGGTGCATCTGTCCTCCAGAGCTGCGGAGTAACCATGCTGATCAAAGTCTCCAAAGCGTCCGACTGCCATGAGTCGGACGTCACGCCTGAATCCCTCTATCTATCTCGGCGCAATGTGCTCGGTGCCACGGTTGCCGGCTTCGCCCTGGGCAGCCTGCCGCAATGGGCCAGCGCTGGCGACAGTGCGCGCTACCCGGATGTTGAGTCCGGCAAGGCCCCTTCCTGGTTCAGCGAAAAGCTTCCGGCTACCAGGTGGGGTGCGATCAACGTCAAGGATGAGGCGATCACGCCTTTCAAGGATGCGACCCACTACAACAACTTCTACGAGTTCGGCACCGACAAAGGTGATCCGGCCGCCAATGCCGGCACGCTGAAGACGGAGCCGTGGTCGGTGGTGGTGGACGGGGAGGTGGGCAAGCCAGGGCGGTATGCGCTGGAAGACTTCATGAAACCGTATCAGTTGGAAGAGCGAGTCTACCGACTGCGTTGTGTGGAAGCCTGGTCGATGGTCATTCCCTGGATCGGTTTTCCCCTCCAGGCCTTGCTCAAGGAGGTCGAGCCGACCTCGAAAGCCAGATTCATCCGTTTCGAAACCCTGCAGGATCCCAAAAGCATGCCGGGCCAGCGTTCCGGTTTTGCCTTGATCGACTGGCCGTATATAGAAGGGCTGCGTCTGGATGAGGCGATGAACCCGTTGGCGATTCTTGCCGTTGGAATGTACGGGCGTGAATTACCTAATCAAAACGGCGCGCCGCTGCGTTTGGTGGTGCCTTGGAAGTATGGCTTCAAGAGCATCAAGTCCATCGTCCGCATCAGTCTGGTCAGTGAGCAGCCGAAAACCACCTGGCAGAGTATTGCTTCGGATGAATATGGCTTTTATGCGAACGTGAACCCCACTGTTGATCATCCTCGCTGGACTCAGGCTCGTGAACGCCGCTTGCCCAGCGGTTTGTTCAAGCCCAATGTGCGCGACACGCAAATGTTCAACGGTTATTCAGAAGAAGTCGCTTCTCTATATACGGGGCTCGACCTGAGGAAGAATTACTGATGCGCCATCCGTTTTGGCGTATCGGAGTCTTTGTCGTGGCGTTGGTGTGGCCGCTGCTGTGGTTGTACCAGGCTTGGGGAGATCTCCTCGGGCCGGATCCAGGCAAGGTGCTGGTCGATCGATTGGGTTTGGGGGCACTTGTTCTGCTGCTTGTAACGTTGAGCATGACGCCTTTGCAGAAGCTCGCCGGTTGGTCGGGGTGGTTTGCCGTACGGCGACAGTTGGGGTTGTGGTGTTTTGCCTATGTGCTGCTCCACTTCGGTAGTTACTGCGCATTCATTCTTGGTTTTGACTGGTCGCAGCTGGGTGTCGAGCTGCGCAAGCGGCCTTACATTATTGTCGGGGCGCTGGGTTTTCTTGGTTTGCTGGCATTGGCGGTGACGTCCAATCGATATAGTCAGCGACGATTGGGTGTTCGCTGGAAGAAGTTACATCGCCTGGGTTATGTAGTTCTTGGGCTCGGATTGCTGCATATGCTCTGGATTGTGCGTGCGGACCTGAAGGAGTGGGCGATCTATGCATCTATAGGTGCGCTGCTGTTAGTGCTGCGGCTACCGCCTTTAGCCCGTCGAATCCCGCGCTTAATGGCTAAAAAGGCCTCTTCTGCCAAAAAGGCGTAAATAGTGGTTGACGGCAGATTCTGGAGGCCTATAATTCGCCCCACTTCCGGCGCAGTCGAAACGGAAAACTCCTTGGTAAACAAAGAGTTAYGCKGTTTTCGGCAGTGGTTGCTTCAGGTCATCGAAGCGCAAAGGAAGTTGAAAAAGAGGTGTTGACAGCAGYGTGTAACGCTGTAGAATTCGCCTCCCGCTGATGAGAGATCTGAAGCGCAAGTGGTTGAAGTTGTTAAGGAAATCCTTGAAAACTTCTGAAAAAATCACTTGACA
>NZ_JBFREX010000053.1:0-40712 GCF_052114525.1 Pseudomonas sp. KB_15
CCCGCTCCCACATCAGGATTTCAGGGTAAACCTGAATTCCGGATAACAAAAAGCCCCGCCACTCGAAAGAGGGCGGGGCTTTTTATTACATCGAGATTAATGGCGTAGAACTTACTCGTCTTCGCCCATCTGCGATTGCAGGTAGTTTTCGATACCGATTTTATCGATCAGGCCCAACTGGGTTTCCAGCCAGTCGATATGTTCTTCTTCGGACTCGAGGATGTCTTCAAGCAGTTCACGACTACCGAAGTCGCCAACGGTTTCGCAATGAGCGATAGCCACTTTGAGATCTGCGTGACCAATGCGTTCGATACGCAGGTCGCACTCAAGCATTTCCTTGGTGTGTTCGCCGATGTGCAGCTTGCCCAGGTCCTGGACGTTCGGCAGGCCTTCAAGGAACAGGATCCGCTTGATCAGCTTGTCCGCATGCTTCATCTCGTCGATGGATTCGTGGTACTCGTGCTTGCCGAGCTTGTTCAGGCCCCAATCTTCATACATGCGTGCATGCAGGAAGTATTGATTGATCGCGACCAGCTCATTGGCGAGGATCTTGTTGAGATGCTGGATGACTGTAACGTCGCCTTTCATGATGGGGTCCTGCCCTTTATTAGCTGTCAATAGAGCAGAGTTTGAGCCGCGTATTTAAGAGTGTCAAACCTAAGTTATTGAAACTTAAATGAAAATTAATCGGAATAAGAATGTTTGTGTTCCGCGTCTAGAGCATAACTAGTTGATTTTGAGGCATAAAAAAACCGGACATATGTCCGGTTCTTTGAAATTCGATATTCAAGCCGCTGTAAATTCTGCTGGAAAAGGAATTGCAGCCTGGGCCGTTTGCAGTTTTGTCAGGGTCTCGCGGACCACTTCCTTGGCGAGGCAGGCACATTTGCCGCATTGACTTGCAACGCCGGTGGCCACACGGACTTCCTTGTAGCTGCAGCATCCTTCATAGATCGCATCGCGGATTTGACCGTCGGTGACGCCAGTGCAGAGGCAAACATACATAAGGAAGGACCGTCGCTGATTGTGACTCAATTGCGATGGATCTTAATGTTAACGAGAATGATTGTCAAAGTGCTTTCAGAGCACTTTTCCTCATAAGGGTGTGCGCCTGACGAACGGTCTGGCGCACAAAGTCAGTGAAGAAAGCCGAGTGTCGATTTTACCGTCCCGGGAAAAAACAGCTAAGACAGCTCAAACACGCGGTGTATGATGGCCAGTCTTTTGCGACCGGGGATCGTGTCACAGGGCTGTCGCCTCAGGGTGGCAGGCTGGTGCGAACCCTGTTTCTCACGCTATTACACCAGGAGATATCCAATGAGCGTACTCGTAGGCAAACAAGCCCCTGACTTCACCGTACCGGCCGTACTCGGCAATGGCGAGATCGTTGACAGCTTCACCCTGTCTTCGGCGATCAAAGGCAAATACGGCCTGGTGTTCTTCTACCCACTGGACTTCACCTTCGTTTGCCCGTCCGAGCTGATCGCTCTGGACAACCGCATGTCCGAGTTCAAGGCGCGCAACGTTGAAGTGGTCGCTGTGTCGATCGACTCGCACTTCACCCACAACGCATGGCGTAACACCCCGGTCAACAATGGCGGTATCGGCGAAGTCCGCTACACCATGGCTGCCGACATCAAGCAGGAAATCATGAAGGCCTACGACGTTCAGTCCGCTGACGGCGTGGCTTTCCGTGGCGCGTTCCTGATCGACGACAAAGGCGTTGTCCGCTCGCAGATCATCAACGACCTGCCGCTGGGCCGTAACATGGAAGAGCTGTTGCGTCTGGTCGACGCTCTGCAATTCCACGAAGAGCACGGCGAAGTCTGCCCTGCCAACTGGAAGAAAGGCGACAAAGGCATGAACGCTTCGCCAGAAGGCGTTGCGGCTTACCTGACCGAGCACGCTGCCGCTCTGTAAGGCGCACGCTCCAGCTACAAAAAAACCGGCCATCGAGGCCGGTTTTTTTATGGGCGGGAATAAATCTGCGACTGAAATCCCTGTAGGAGCGAGCTTGCTCGCGATGGACTCAAGAACACCGCGGGGAACCAGAACGCCCGCGTTATCGTTAACGACCATCGCGAGCAAGCTCGCTCCCACATTGATTCGTGAGTGCAATCAATCGTTGAAGTCTTCCCAGCCACCCATTTGTTTCCAGCGATTGACGATGCCGCAAAACAGCTCCGCGGTCTTTTCGGTGTCGTAGCGGGCCGAGTGAGCCTCACGACCGTCGAAGTCGATGTCCGCTGCCTGGCACGCCTTGGCCAGCACGGTCTGGCCGTAGGCGAGACCCGCGAGCGTGGCGGTATCGAAACTGGAGAACGGATGGAACGGATTGCGCTTCATGTCCAGGCGCGCAACCGCTGCATTCAGGAAGCCCAGGTCGAAACTGCTGTTATGCCCGACCAGGATCGCCCGTTTGCAGCCATTGGCCTTGAGGGCCTTGCGCACGCCGCGGAAGATATCGTTCAGGGCAGACTCTTCACTCACGGCCATGCGCAGCGGGTGATCGAGCTTGATCCCGGTGAACTCCAGGGCGGCTGCTTCGATGTTCGCGCCTTCGAAAGGTTCGACGCGGAAGAAGTAAGTGTGATCCGGGTAAACAAAACCCTTTTCATCCATGGCGATGGTGGTCGCGGCGATTTCCAGCAGGGCGTCGGTGGCCGAGTTGAAGCCACCGGTTTCTACGTCGACGACAACCGGCAGGTAACCACGGAACCTGGCGGCCATTGGATGACGAGGGCCGCCTCCGCCGCCATTGCCTTCCAGTTCGTCGTCGAAATGGTCTTCACTCACGCGTGTTCCTCCAGCAGGCGCCAGCGCAGTTTTTCACCGGCGCGCAGCGGGATAACGGTCAGCTCGCCAAACGGCAGGCTGGTCGGGGCGGTCCATTCTTCGCGGACCAGGGTGATGCGATCGGTGTTGGCCGGCAGACCATAGAACCGAGGGCCGTAGAGGCTGGCGAAGGCTTCGAGCTTGTCCAGCGCATTGCGCTGTTCGAAGGCTTCGGCATACATCTCGATGGCAGCAAAGGCGGTGTAGCAACCGGCGCAACCGCAGGCCGCCTCCTTGGCGTGCTGGGCGTGGGGCGCCGAGTCGGTGCCGAGGAAAAACTTCTCGCTGCCGCTGGTGGCGGCGTCGAGCAGGGCTTCCTGGTGCGTATTGCGCTTGAGGATCGGCAGGCAATAGAAGTGCGGCCGAATCCCGCCCACCAGCATGTGGTTGCGGTTGTACAGCAGGTGGTGAGCCGTGATGGTCGCGCCTACGTTGGCCGAAGCCGAGTTGACGAACTGCACGGCGTCCGCGGTGGTGATGTGTTCGAAAACCACTTTGAGGGTCGGGAAACGTTCGACCACACGGCGCATGTGCTCATCGATGAAGATTTTTTCGCGGTCGAACACGTCGACATCGCCACGGGTGACCTCACCGTGAACCAACAACGGCATCCCGACTTCGGCCATGGCCTCGAGTGCTGGGAAGATCTTGTCGATGCTGGTGACGCCAGAGTCCGAGTTGGTGGTCGCGCCGGCCGGGTACAGCTTGGCGGCGTGAATGAATCCGCTGGCCTTGGCCTCGCGAATTTCTTCAGGCTGGGTGCGGTCGGTCAGGTACAGGACCATCAGCGGCTCGAACGAGCTGCCAGCCGGGCGGGCAGCGAGAATCCGCTGGCGATAGCCGTCGGCTTCGGCCGCGGTGCGCACCGGTGGAACCAGGTTGGGCATGATGATGGCGCGGCCAAAGGTGCGCGCGACATCCGCGACGGTATTGGCCAACACGGCACCATCGCGAAGATGAATATGCCAGTCGTCGGGACGCAGCAGGGTCAGGCGGTCGGACATGAGGGGATTCCAGGCGGGTCAAACTCAAGGGAATGCTACCGGAAAAGACTCTTGCAGGCACTCGCTATCAAGTTTTGCAGGAAGCATCCGATATCCAACAGGTATGCCGTAAACATCTGTGTGTCGGTCTTTTTGTTGTAGAAGCCAGTGGAGCCTCCCGTGCGCCAGCGTTATTTAGCCTTGCTCAGTGTGTTTGCCAGCCTCCCGGCAATGGCGCTCACTTTCCAGACCCGTCTGGAGAACATTGAGTGGACGGTCGAAGGAGACAAGTTCGAATGCCGTCTGACGCAACCGATCACCGACTTCGGTACCGGCGAGTTCGTGCGTCGTGCCGGCGAGCAGGCTATTTTTCGTCTGAAAACCTACAACCCGATGATCGGCGGCGGTTCGGTGACCTTGCTGGCCGCTGCGGCACCGTGGCAACCGGGGCGTGACGATATCAATCTGGGCACGGTGAGAATCGGCAGCGGCAACGTGTTGTTCAACAGTTCACAGGTTCAGGCCGGACGCCTGATCAACGGTCTGATGGACGGTCGCAGCCCGGTGGTTCGCCATTCCTCGGGGGATGGCCGGGTCTCGGAAGTGCGTTTGTTGCCGGTCAGGTTCAACAAGGCCTTTGCCGATTACCAAGGTTGCGTGGCCAAATTGTTGCCGCAGAATTTCGAGCAGGTGAAGCAATCCGAAATCGGCTTCCCGGGCGGCGGAATCGAACTCGACAGCGCCGCGAAGGCCAGGCTGCAGGTGATGCTGGAGTACATGAAGGCCGATCCGACGGTCAATCACATCGAACTCGACGGTCACTCCGACAACAGCGGCAACCGCCTGACCAACCGCGACCTGTCGCGGCGCCGAGCCCTGGCAGTGATGGAGTTCTTCAAGGCCAACGGCATCCAGGAGTCGCAAATCACCGTGCGTTTCCATGGCGAACGTTATCCGTTGGCGCCTAATACCAGCAACGCCAACCGCGCGAAGAACCGTCGGGTAGCGGTACGTCTGGAGCGCGGAGCACCTACGGAACAAGTCGCCCCGCAGGCGACGAAAGCGGCCACTTCGGCAACTTCCTGACTCTTCGGTCGTCGTCGCGCTCTCGACAGATTCTGTCGCTTTGTCGTCATAAGCTGTCGCGCCACTGTAAATTATCCTGCATGAGCGGTAGACTTCACGGCTTTCCGTAGAACCCCGTGGAGTGATGGCATGGCGGACGTAAACAAGGTCGTTCTGGCATATTCCGGCGGCCTGGACACTTCGGTGATCCTCAAGTGGCTGCAGGATACTTATAACTGTGAAGTGGTGACCTTCACCGCTGACCTGGGTCAGGGCGAAGAGGTCGAACCTGCACGCGCCAAGGCTCAGGCCATGGGCGTCAAAGAGATCTACATCGACGACTTGCGCGAAGAGTTCGTGCGCGATTTCGTTTTCCCGATGTTCCGCGCCAACACCGTTTACGAAGGCGAGTACCTGCTGGGTACTTCCATCGCTCGTCCGTTGATCGCCAAGCGCCTGATCGAAATCGCCAACGAAACTGGCGCTGACGCCATTTCCCATGGCGCCACCGGCAAGGGTAACGACCAGGTTCGTTTCGAACTCGGTGCGTACGCCTTGAAGCCAGGTGTGAAAGTGATCGCTCCGTGGCGCGAGTGGGACCTGCTGTCCCGTGAAAAGCTGATGGACTACGCCGATAAGCACGCGATCCCGATCGAGCGCCACGGCAAGAAGAAGTCCCCGTACTCCATGGATGCCAACCTGCTGCACATCTCCTATGAAGGCGGCGTGCTGGAAGACACCTGGACCGAGCACGAAGAAGACATGTGGCGCTGGACCGTTTCCCCGGAAAACGCTCCAGACAAGCCGCAGTACCTGGAACTGACCTACCGCAACGGCGACATCGTCGCGCTGGACGGCGTCGAAATGACTCCGGCCACCGTGCTGGCGACCCTGAACCGTATCGGTGGTGAGCACGGTATCGGCCGTCTCGACATCGTCGAGAACCGCTATGTGGGCATGAAGTCCCGTGGCTGCTACGAAACCCCTGGCGGCACCATCATGCTGCGCGCCCACCGTGCGATCGAATCGATCACCCTGGACCGCGAAGTGGCTCACCTCAAAGACGAGCTGATGCCCAAGTACGCCAGCCTGATCTACACCGGCTACTGGTGGAGCCCTGAGCGTCTGATGCTGCAACAGATGATCGATGCGTCCCAGGTCAACGTAAACGGCGTTGTGCGCCTGAAGCTGTACAAGGGCAATGTGATCGTTACTGGCCGCAAGTCCGACGACTCGCTGTTCGACGCCAACATCGCTACCTTCGAAGAAGATGGCGGCGCGTACAACCAGGCGGATGCAGCGGGCTTCATCAAGCTCAATGCCCTGCGCATGCGCATTGCGGCGAACAAAGGCCGGAAGCTGTTCTGAGACCTTTGAACTCGTGATGGGTGCCTGACCTCGTCCTCGACGAGGTCAGGCACCTGAAAGCGGGGTGTGACGCCAGTTACTACGTTGTCGGGTGTTTTCGTTTCCGCTGACGATTTTCTGTTTTTCTCCTTCCAATAGTCCGTCCTGTACTACGCGTTGTCGTTGGCCGGTTGTCCGGCTTGATCAACGACCGACAACCTGTGCGAGTCCAGATTGTAGGCAGCATAAAAGGCGGCACAGCGCTTCCTGGTCTGCTTTGAGTATTTAAGCGCACAGGCTTTCAGAAAAGTCTCCGAAACGGCACAAGTGACAAACAGAATCACATACGCCGTCTTTTCCCGTGGCTTGCGGGTATTTTCCAGCAGCGCGCCAAACTCGACCTCCTTGCTCATCCATCGTGCATCAACGATGTACAGGTCTTTTACAAGTTCCGGTAACTGAAGCTGATGCTGAACAAAGACGGTGGTTTGCAGACCAATCTCTGTTGGTGGGTCCTGTGCGCCGCAGGGCGTCCGGGCTGTCTGCCGGTCATTCGTTGAGGTTTCCAGAGCGGAATTCCCAGGCGGCTTCCCGGACGCTTTTTTTTCCGGCCTCCCAGCATCATCCATGACCTTCATGAAGTGTTTTCCCTTTTCAAAGTCGGACGGCGCATAAAGTGATTTGTAGTTGAAGTTGAGTGTCGCGAAAAAAAGCAAAAGTAAGTAAAACGGAAAGCTGATCAGAAACCAGACATAGAGCTCTCTTTCCTCTTGGTCAAGGAAGGGGAGAGAAACGGCTGCCGAAGTTTCAGAGAGTGCTGCGAATATCGCGATAATTGTCATCGGGTTGGTAATTTGTTTTCTTATCATGTTCTGTACTCATGCTGGATTGTCTTTTCTCGAATGATTATGAAGTTGGTTTGATGTGGCGATTATTGTAGTGATTTTTATTGTTTTCTGGTTTTGACAGGTGTTTTTGTTTGTTTGGTTGCTGTTCGATTTTTTTGGATGTCGGGTGTGTTTTAATGATTGCTCAAAAAAAATTATTTGCTGTAAGAGTAATTGGATGCTTGGTGTGTGATATTTCTTGTGTGAATGTTGAGTGCGTAAATGTCAGTTACATTTTAACGGAGGACTGGAGGCTTATATTTTTCAGGGCGCGACGGTTCAGGCAGGCTCTCGGAAAATTTTGGTCGTAAATCGATAGAGGCGACTGCTGGAAAGTGCGACACACTGACGCTGATACAGTTTTCAACTCATTCCGCTCGAGGGTTTCTTGTAGGAGAAATCCGTGTTGTTTGTAGGGGATGTCTCTTGGTGCAGGTGGCTGGAAGGGGCGACATGCCATGGGTGAAACGACTAGGCTATTGTGCGGGCTCTAAAAATTCGAACAGCGAAAATTGGACTTGCCCATGAATAAAGTGCTGATCGTGGATGATCACCCCGTCATTCGTCTTGCGGTACGTATGCTGATGGAACGTCATGGCTACGAAGTTATTGCAGAAACCGATAATGGTGTGGATGCACTGCAACTGGCCCGTGAACTTATGCCGGATATTGTCATTCTGGATATCGGGATTCCGAAACTGGACGGGTTGGAAGTCATCGCGCGTTTGTCGTCGACCTCAATGCCGATGAAAGTGCTGATTTTGACTTCCCAGGCGCCGGGGCATTTTTCCATGCGTTGCATGCAATCCGGTGCGGCCGGTTATGTCTGCAAGCAACAAGACCTGACGGAGTTGCTCAGTGCTATAAAGGCCGTGTTGTCAGGCTACAGTTACTTTCCCAATCAAGCCTTGCATACCGTGCGTTGCAGTCTGGGGAATGCAAGTGAGGCCGATATGGTTGATCGATTGTCGGGGCGGGAAATGATGGTTCTGCAACAGTTGGCTAAAGGGAAGACCAACAAAGAGATTGCCGATGGAATGTTTCTCAGTAATAAAACCGTCAGTACCTACAAGACCCGTCTGTTGCTCAAACTGAATGCGCGGTCTCTGGTCGATCTGATCGAACTGGCACAACGCAATGGTCTGGTGTAATGAGGTAACTGCGCGACAAGGAGCGCCTGCCAGGGCAGCCACCATAAAAAAAGCCTCCGTTTCGGGAGGCTTTCAGGTGTCATAAGTCAAAATCGTAATCGGCCAATTGCTTTTGCAGTCGGCGCTCCTCCAGCAGATTGTCGATGGTGCGGCGTTTGCTCAGATTAGTTTTCGCTACTTCAACCACCGGCTCAGCGTCATCGGTTTCGGCGGTGGTGAAGTCGTCTTCTACGTCCAATTGCTCTTTGCCAGTACTCATTTAATTACTCCAGGCTTAAGAAGGCCTTTGGCGCTCCTTATATCGACAATCTCCCGGCGGGTAAAAAAGTTTTTTTCAATCGATAATTCAAAAAACCCAAGAGCGCCTCAATCGTCGGAGGTTTTGTGCTTGTATTCGCACAAGTCCTCGATCCGGCAGCTTCCGCATCGTGGCTTGCGAGCCAGGCAAACATAGCGGCCGTGAAGGATCAGCCAGTGATGGGAGTCGAGCAGGTACTCCTTGGGCACGAATTTCATCAGCTTTTTCTCGACTTCCACCACATTCTTGCCGGGAGCAATGCCGGTCCGGTTGCTGACCCGGAAAATATGCGTGTCGACGGCCATGGTCAGCTGACGAAATGCGGTATTGAGTACCACATTGGCGGTTTTGCGGCCGACACCGGGCAGCGCCTCCAGCTCTTCGCGGGTTTGTGGCACTTCACCGGCGTGGTGCTCGACCAGCAAGCGGCAGGTTTCGATCACGTTTTTCGCTTTGCTGTTGTACAGACCGATGGTCTTGATGTACTCCGACAGTCCTTCGATACCCAGGGCATGGATCGCTGCCGGGGTATTGGCAACCGGGAACAGTTTGGCTGTGGCCTTGTTGACGCCGACATCGGTCGACTGCGCCGAGAGAATCACGGCAATCAGCAATTCGAACGCAGAGGAATAGGCCAACTCGGTCTTTGGTTCCGGGTTGTCCTCGTGCAGTCTGCGGAATATTTCCAGACGTTTTGCGGCATTCATGGGCGGTGCGTTTCCTCGAAGGCAATCAATGTGTGGGCGTGGGGCGCCAGGCCTGCCAGGCGGCGATCAGCAATCCGAGCAGAATAAACCCGCCAGGGACCAATGTGGCCAGGCGCAGACCGCCATCGGCCATCAGCACCCAGCCTTGCCAGTCAGCTTGCGTTGTGCCGGTCAGCCACGACAGGTGGCTTGCGAGTGTCCCGTTGCCGATAAGTTCGCGCAGCAGGCCCAGCGCGATCATCAGCGTGGCAAACAGGCCATTGAGTCGCAGGCGTTGGTGCCAGCCGTTCTGAAAGAACCCGGTGTGTTCCAGAACGACGCATTGCAAGGCGATCAAGGCGCCATAAAACCCCAGATGCTGCTGCCATTGCAGCGACCAGGCTTGTGCCATGAGTTCCGCGCAACTGGTGAGCGTGGCCGCCAACAGGATGCTGGCCAGCAAGCGGGTCGCCGGGACCAGTCGGGATCGCAGGGCGCCCATGGCCAGACTGAACAACTGGGTCACCACCATGAACATCAGGCACAGGCCAAGTGCGGCTGCCAGTGAGTGGGTGGCGCCAATCAGCGGCGTCAGCATCAAGGCGTTGCGCAGAGTCGATGAGTTATCCATGGGCAGGGTTTCCGAGCAGTTGTTGCCGGTGTTCATCAAAGTAGCGCAAGGCATCGTGGACGGCATTGATCACCGCTCTTGAGGTGATGGTCGCGCCTGCGATCTGATCGAACTGCCCCTGATCTTTTTTCAGCGCCCAGCCGCTGTCGTTGGGATCTGTTCGAGATTTGCCGGAAAAAATCTGAAGCCAGGCATTGGGCCAGTCGGCGATCCGTGCTCCCAGTCCTGGTGTTTCCGACTGTTTGAGGGTTTTGACGCCCAGCAACCGGCCATTGGCGTCGACAGCGATCAACAGGTCGATGGCACCGGCGTAGCCAAGGGTTTGACTGCGCAGCAATACCGCGACGGGTTGATCGGCCCGGGTCGCCAGATAACCACCGAGCAAGGTGCTGTTGGTCAGGGCGGTTGCATCGATCCTGATGGGGTGTTCGAGCGGTTGATTGTCGTAGCTGTCTGGCGGGATCAGGTCCAGCAGATTACGGCTGTCGATCAGGCGCTGTTCGGCTGCAATGCGCGGCGCGCTGCCGAGCTGCACGAAGTACGTCATGCCGAAGCCCAGTGCGGCCAAAAGCACCAGAAGCGCGATGCTTGATGTCCGGCTCATGGCGCCTCCGGCTGTTGTCTGGCCGCCACGAAGCGCTCCAATGTCGGCACGCACAGGTTCATCAACAGCACGGCGAAGGCGATGCCGTCCGGATAGCCGCCCAAGGTACGAATCAGATAAGTCAGAAGCCCGACGCCGACGCCGAACAGCAATTTCGCGCCTGGGCTTCTGGCGCCGGACACCGGTTCGGTGATGATGAAGAACGCCCCCAGCATGGTCGCGCCGCTAAGCAAGTGAAAAAGCGGCGAGCCATGGGAGTCGGAGCCCGACCCGTTCCAGCACAGCAGGCTGATAATGAACAGGCTGGCCAGCATGCCGACCGGTGCATGCCAGCTGATCACCCTTCGTTGCAGGAGAAGCATTCCGCCAGCCAGAAACGCCAGGCTCACCCATTCCACCCCCCGGCCGCCGAAGTGGCCGAATGCCGGGTTGCCGGCAAACAGTTCATCCATGGTCAGGCTTTTGTTGATCCGCAGACTGTCCAGTGCCGTGGCCTGCACCCAGGCATCCGGCGCATGGCCGACCCCGAACACTTGCTGCAGGCCACTCAGCAGGTCCATGCCATGGGACGATGGCCAATGGGTCATGGGTTGGGGAAAGGTCACCAGCACCAAGGCAAATCCGAGCATCGCCGGGTTGAAGGGATTCGTGCCGACGCCGCCATACAGGTGCTTGCCGAAAATCATCGCAAAAGCGGCTGCACTGAGGGTCAGCCACCATGGGCAGTAAGGCGGCAGCGCCAGAGCCAGCAACGTGGCACTGACCAATGCGCTACCGTCACTCAGGGTCGGCCTCAGCGGTCGCTTGCGCCAATGCACGACGGCGGCCTCGACGGCCAGCGCAGCAGCGGCTGCAAGAACCAGATTGATCAACACGCCCCAGCCATACAGCCAGAACGCCGCCAGCATTCCCGGCAGCGTGGCCAGCAGCACCAGTTTCATCGCCTGTTGCAGGCGAACATCAACCGCTTCAAGGGCCGGCATGGGCGTCCACCTGGCGTTCGGCTTCGCCGAGTGCGCGCTCCAGGGCTTCGATGTGTTCCGCCGGTGCTTCGTTGGCCTGTGCCTTCTTGAGTTCGGCGCGGCGCATGGCCAACTGGATCTTGGCCCGTTTCAGATCGGCATCATTTGACGACACGGCTTCGACCGTCGGTGCAGGAACGGGTGGGGCGGCGCTTTCCAGTTGCACTAGGTGTTGTTCGGCGGCTTCGAACTGTTGTTGCAGGACGATCAACTGCGATTGCTGTTCGAAGGTTGGCGGATGTCCGAAGGCCTTCAGCGATTTGTGCAGCTGTGCCCGGCTCATCGCCACATCGATCTTGGCCTTTTTCAGCGCAGCATCGGCATTGGCAGTTTTCTGGGCGCGGACACGCTCGAGTGCGGCCTGCACCGGATCGACTGCCGCTTCTGCAGGTTGCGCGGCTCGCTGTCGAGCCTGGCGCTCGGCGATTTTCTGTTGCTCCTCACGCTGCAAGCGGGCATTGCGCTGTTCGAAACGGCGCCGTGCGTGATCGCGCTTGAGGGTGCGGGCCTGCCGTGCCTGCGGTGTGAGGGCCAGGCCCCCGACAACGGGCAGTACCGTGTCCGGCAGCAACGGGCGCATTTCGATGCAGTCCACCGGGCACGGTGCCACGCAGAGATCGCAACCGGTGCACTCATCGATGATCACCGTGTGCATCAGTTTGGCTGCACCGACAATTGCATCGACCGGACAGGCCTGAATGCACTTGGTGCAACCAATACACTCGGCTTCGCGGATATAGGCGATCTGTGCAGGTGCCGAGCCGCGAGTGATGTCCAGCTCCGGCACCGGCACCTTCAGCAACTCAGCCAGGGCCGCGATGGTTTCGTTGCCGCCGGGCGGGCACTTGTTGATCGGCTCGCCGTTGGCGATGCCTTCGGCGTACGGCTTGCACCCGGGGTGGCCGCACTTGCCGCATTGGGTTTGCGGCAAGAGTGCGTCGATGAGTTGAATCAGACTCATGTTTTGATCAGTCCGCTGAATCCGAGAAAGGCCACTGCGATCAGGCCGGCACCGATCAGGTCGATCGGCAAGCCGCGAAAGGGCAGGGGAACATCGCTGTCGGCCGTGCGTTCACGCAAATCCGTGAACAGGCTCAACACCAGCCAGAAGCCCAGCCCTGCACCGAGGCTCAAGGCTGTGGCGTGAAAGAAGCCCTTGTCCTCCTGAGCGTTGAGCAAGGCCACGCCGAGCACGCCTGCGTTGCCCAGCAGCAATGGCCAGAGGCCTTCGAACGACAGTGTCGAAAACACCCGCGCCAGTAGCTTCAGCAACGGGTCGATCAGCAGCACGCTCAATGGCAGAAACAAAAACAGGCGCAGCGGCGTCAATTGCAGCGGCAACAGCAACCAGTGATAGAGCGCGTAGCCGAGCATGCCCACGACCAGCATCAGGCATGTCGTCGCAATGCCCAAGGCATGGACCTGACGGCGCTGGCCAGCCAACAGCGGATCGACGGCCAACGGCCAGTGCAACACGATGTTGTTGATCAGGGCGGCGCTGATAAGCGTAAGCAGGATTTCGGTCATTGATCGTGCCGGCAGTTTTGTAGGAGCGAGCTTGCTCCGGGCGGCGTTCCGACGATGGACTCAAGAGCGCCGCGTTCAACCTGTGGGCACGCGTTATCGTTAACGACCATCGCAAGCGAGCTCGCTCCTACAGGAGATGTTCTAAAAAGAGTAGGCATTATCCGGCAAGGCGGGAGGGGGGGCCAGACATGAAAATCCCACAGCCGCGCCAGGCACGACTGTGGGATCGGTTTGCCGCGGGAAATTACTTGATCCGCTGACCCGGCTTGGCGCCGCTGTCAGGGCTGAGCAAGTAGATTTCTTCACCGCCAGGGCCGGCCGCCATCACCATGCCTTCGGAGATGCCGAACTTCATTTTCCGTGGCTTGAGGTTGGCGATCATCATGGTCAGGCGACCATCGAGCTTGGACGGGTCCGGGTAGGCGCTCTTGATCCCTGAGAACACGTTGCGTTGCTCGTCACCGATGTCCAGGGTCAGGCGCAGCAGCTTGTCGGCGCCTTCCACGTGTTCGGCCTTGACGATCAGCGCGACGCGCAAATCGACTGCGGCAAAGGTGTCGAACTCGATTTCCGGCGACAGCGGATCCTTGGCCAGTTCGCCGTTGCCGACAGGTGCGGTTTCGCCGGTGTCGGTCTGGCTGGCGGTCAGGTCTTCTTTCGAAGCGTCGGTCATGGCTTGTACCTTGACCGGGTCGATACGGGTCATCAGCGGCTTGAACTCGTTCAACTGATGGTTGCTGAGCAAGGTCGCGTGGTCGTTCCAGGTCAGCGGCGCAACGTTGAGGAACGCCTCGGCGTCGGCGGCCAGCAACGGCAGCACTGGCTTGAGGAAGATCACCAGCTGGCGGAACAGGTTGACGCCGGTGGCGCAGATGGCCTGGACTTCATCCTGTTTGCCTTCCTGTTTGTTCAACGACCACGGCGCCTTGTCGGCGATCCAGGCGTTGGCGCGGTCGGCCAGGCCCATGATCTCGCGCATGGCGCGGGCGAAGTCACGGGCTTCGTAGGCATCGGCGATACCTGGCGCGGCGGCCAGGAAGGCTTCGGTCAGCTCAGGCGCGGCGTTGGTGTCGACCATCACAYCGGCATTGCCCTTGTTGATGAAGCCGGCGCAACGGCTGGCGATATTGACGACCTTGCCGACCAGGTCGGAGTTGACCTTCTGCACGAAGTCTTCGAGGTTCAGATCGAGGTCGTCGACGCCACGGCCCAGCTTGGCCGCGTAGTAATAGCGCAGGTATTCCGGCGACAGGTGGTCCAGGTAAGTCCGGGCCTTGATGAAGGTGCCACGGGACTTGGACATTTTCTGGCCGTTGACGGTCAGGTAGCCGTGTACGTTGATCCCGGTTGGCTTGCGGTAGCCGGCGCCTTCGAGCATGGCTGGCCAGAACAGGGCGTGGAAATTGACGATGTCCTTGCCGATGAAGTGGTACAGCTCGGCGGTGGAGTCCTTGCCCCAGAACGCGTCGAAGTCCAGCTCCGGCGTGCGGTTGCACAGGTTCTTGAAGCTCGCCATGTAGCCGATCGGCGCATCCAGCCACACGTAGAAGTACTTGCCCGGCTCGTCGGGAATCTCGAAGCCGAAATACGGCGCATCACGGGAGATGTCCCACTGTTGCAGGCCAGCATCCAGCCATTCGGCGATCTTGTTGGCCACTGCATCCTGCAGGGTGCCGCTGCGGGTCCAGGTTTGCAGCATTTGCTGGAAGTCTGGCAGCTTGAAGAAGAAGTGCTGGGAATCCTTGAGCACCGGGGTGGCGCCGGAGATCGCCGACTTCGGATCCTTCAGGTCGGTCGGTGCGTAGGTCGCGCCGCATTTTTCGCAGTTATCGCCGTACTGGTCTTCGGTGCCGCACTTCGGGCAGGTGCCCTTGATGAAGCGGTCGGCCAGGAACATTTTCTTTTCCGGGTCGAAATACTGGGTGATCGAGCGCGTGGCAATGTGCCCGGCGTCACGCAGCTTCAAGTAGATCTGGCTCGACAGCTCACGGTTTTCTTCGGCGTGAGTGGAGTGGAAGTTGTCGAAGTCCACCAGGAAGTCGGCAAAGTCGGCGCTGTGTTCAGCCTGGACGTTGGCGATCAGTTGTTCCGGGGTGATGCCTTCCTTTTCCGCGCGCAGCATGATCGCCGAACCGTGGGCGTCGTCGGCGCAGACATAGATGCATTGATTGCCGCGGTGCTTCTGGAAGCGCACCCACATATCGGTCTGGATGTATTCCAGCATATGGCCGAGGTGAATCGAACCATTGGCATAGGGCAGGGCGCTGGTGACGAGGATCTTGCGTGGCTCGGACATGGGGCTCGGCTACTTGATGAAACGGAGGTCGGCCACTATAAAGCGCCGGCGCATATTTTTCACCCCCGCGACCCGTATCCACGGTCCTCGTAGCAGCTGGCGAAGCCTGCGTTCGACTGCGCAGCAGTCGTCAATCCGGACAACCCGGATTACCTGAAACACCGTGGCGCCTGGTTTTACGACTGCTGCGCAGCCGAACGCAGGCTTCGCCAGCTGCTACGGGGCGTCTTGCCACAGGACATTTGTGACATTCTGAAAGCATGCCGCCCAGGCTTTAGAACAGGTACGATACCCGTCATCTTTTCCAGTCCTGTTTTCGGAGTTGCCCATGAGCGCCGTCAATCGCGCAGCGGTGGAAGCCGTCCTTCGCCAATACACCGACCCTTACCTGAACCAGGACCCGGTCAGCGCCGGGTGCGTGCGCAACATCGACATCCAGGGTGACCGCGTCAGCGTTCAGCTCGAATTGGGTTACGCCGCCGGCCTGTTCAAGAGTGGCTGGGCGCAAATGCTGGAAATGGCCATTCAGGGGTTGGATGGCGTGACTGGTGCCCGGGTCGAGATCACCAGTGTGATCGCCGCACACAAGGCCCAGGCGCAGATTCCGGGGCTGGCCAACGTCAAGAATGTGGTGGCCGTGGCGTCCGGCAAGGGCGGTGTGGGCAAATCCACCACGGCCGCCAACCTGGCCCTGGCCCTGGCCCGCGAAGGCGCCAAGGTCGGGATCCTCGATGCGGATATCTACGGCCCGAGCCAGGGCATCATGTTCGGTATCCCGGAGCGCACCCGTCCCGAGGTCAAGGACCGGAAGTGGTTCGTACCACTCAAGTCCCATGGTGTTGAAGTGATGTCGATGGCCTTCCTGACCGACGACAACACGCCGATGGTCTGGCGCGGGCCGATGGTTTCCGGCGCCTTGCTGCAACTGGTGACCCAAACCGCGTGGGGCGACCTGGACTACCTGGTCATCGACATGCCGCCAGGCACCGGCGACATCCAGCTGACCCTGGCGCAGAAAGTGCCGGTGGCCGGTGCGGTCATCGTCACGACCCCGCAGGACCTGGCATTGCTGGACGCGCGCAAGGGCGTGGAAATGTTCCGCAAGGTCAACATTCCGGTGCTGGGCGTGGTGGAAAACATGGCCGTGCACATCTGCTCCAACTGCGGACATGCCGAGCATCTGTTCGGTGAAGGCGGGGGCGTGAAACTGGCCAACCAGTATGGCGTCGAGCTGTTGGCCTCGTTGCCGCTGTCGATGGTCATCCGCGAACAGGCCGATGGCGGCAAGCCAACGGTGATCGCCGAGCCTGACAGCCAGATTGCGATGGTTTACCAGGAACTGGCCCGCCATGTCGGTGCGCGGATCGTGTTGCAGGAAGCGTTGACGCCGGCTATGCCGAACATCAGCATCAGCGACGATTAAGACCTGTAGCAGCTGCCGAGGCACGAGGCTGCGTTGCGTGTCCGCAGGACCGCCTCCGGGGCTGCTGCGCAGCCCGACGCAGCCTCGTGCCTCGGCAGCTGCTACAAGGGTTTTGTGTTGGGCTTAGAGGCGCAACCCGCCATCCATTTCCAGAATCCGGCCGGTGTAGTAGTCGTTCTCGAAGATGTAAGCCGCCGAATGGGCGATCTCATCCGGCTTGCCCATGCGCTTGAGCGGAATCCCGGAGGTCATCTTCTCCAGCGCTTCAGGCTTCATGCCCAGGGTCATTTCGGTTTCGATGAAGCCCGGTGCAATGCCGGCGACACGAATGCCGTAGCGCGCCAGTTCCCTGGCCCAGGTCACGGTCGCCGCCGCGACGCCGGCCTTGGCGGCGGAGTAGTTGGTCTGACCGACGTTGCCGGCGCGGGAAATCGACGAGATATTGATGATCGCGCCGGTGTTTTTCAGCTCGACCATTTTCGCCGCGACTTCACGGGTGCACAGGAACACGCCGGTCAGGTTGACGTCGATGACCGCCTGCCACTGGGCCAGGCTCATCTTGGTCATTTCGCCATCCTTGACCTTGAGCAGCAGACCGTCGCGCAGGATCCCGGCATTGTTGATCAAGCCATGGATCGCACCGAAGTCTTCAGCGACCTGGGCAACCATGTGGATCACTTGCTCTTCGTTGGCCACGTTGCACAGGTAGGCGCGGGCCTCGACGCCTTGGGCCTTGCAGGCGGCGACGGCGTCATCGAGCTTTTCCTGGTTCAGGTCGACCAGGGCGAGTTTCGCGCCCTTGCCGGCGAGATACTCGGCCATGGAACGGCCTAAACCCTGGCAACCGCCAGTGATAATGATTACTTTGTCAGTGAGTTGCATTCGCATGTCCCCGGCAGCAGGTCTGAGTGGTTTCCTTGTAGAGAGCCTCTCGATCTGCGCCTGACGTGGTCCGGCTGCACATGAGAACTGCCCCCGATGGTGTGCTGGAACTTTCACCAGCAGCTCGTCCGTTTTTATGACGGATTCTATTTAAGGAGTCATAAATTGAGCGTTGAAGCGGCTAAGCATGCACGAGAATTGCTTCTCAAGGAATACCGTGGGGTGCTCTCGACGCACTCCAAATCGATGCCCGGTTTTCCGTTCGGCTCCGTGGTTCCTTACTGTCTGGACGAGCTGGGTCGGCCGCTGATCCTGATCAGCCGCATCGCCCAGCACACTCACAATCTGCAAAAAGATCCGAAGTGCTCGCTCTTTGTCGGCGAGCGTGGCGCCGAAGATGTTCAAGCCGTTGGTCGGCTGACTTACCTGGCGCAAGCGCAGCAGCTTGAAGACGAAGCCGCCATCGAAGCCGCCTCCGAGCGTTACTACCGCTATTTCCCGGAGTCACAGGGTTATCACAAGGCCCACGATTTCGATTTCTGGGTGCTCAAGCCAGTACGCCACCGTTACATCGGCGGTTTTGGTGCGATTCACTGGGTCAACGACCTGACCCTGGCCAACCCGTTCGCCGGCAAGGCTGAAATGAGCATGGTCGAGCACATGAACGCCGATCACGCCAAGGCCATCGCCCATTACGTCGATCTGGCCGGGCTGCCGAAAAACGTGCCGGCGCAAATGGCCGGTATCGATGCCGAAGGCATGCACCTGCGGATCGGTCAAAGCCTGTACTGGTTGCCGTTTCAAGCGCCTTGTAATACGCCGACACAAGTCCGGGAAGCCTTGGTTTCTCTGGCCCACGCCGAGCATTGGCCGAAAAATGAAGTGGCCGATGCTTGAATTAACGAAACGGCGACGTCATCTAAGGTGAACTGGCAAGGCATTCTTGCGTTGAGGAACCATTTGATGCGCCCTTTTTTGTTGCTCTTTCTGCTGTTCCCGGTGTTGGAGCTGTTCGTATTCGTCAAGGTGGCAGGGTCTATCGGGTTTTTCCCGGCCTTGCTGCTGATCATTCTCGGCTCGATGTTCGGTGTGTTCGTGCTGCGCATCGCCGGCCTGGCCACGGCCCTGCGTGCCCGTGAAAGCCTGAGTCGCGGTGAGCTGCCGGCACAGACCATGCTCGAAGGCCTGATGCTGGCATTGGCCGGTGGCCTGTTGATTCTTCCGGGTTTCATCAGCGATGTGATCGGCCTGTTCATGCTGCTGCCGTTCAGTCGCCGTCTGCTGGCGGGTAAAATGCGCCAGCGCGCCGAAGAGCAGGCCATGCGTCAGCGAGCATTCGCCGATGACCTGCAGGCACGGGGCGGTCCTGCCCCGCGCGAGCCACTGGGTCGTGAACCGACCGTGATCGAAGGCGAGTTCGAACACCGCGATTCCAAGTAATACGCACATCCACACGGCACCTTCGGGTGCCGTGTTCGTTTGCGGGGCATCGACCTGAAAAATTTTTCATCGCCGCCCTTGTAATAAGCTTATGCGCCCTTATGTAACGGTCACCGCAAGGTTTCTGGCGAACACGCCAGACAGACTTCCGCGGTTCGCTTGACGAGCCGCAACCGGCGCCGCCGGACTTTGTTAAACCCGCCGGGACTACACCGGCCGATGAAAACCACAATTAGGAGAGATCGACAATGAAGCTTCGTCCTCTGCATGACCGCGTCGTCATCCGTCGCAGCGAAGAAGAAAAGAAAACCGCTGGCGGTATCGTCCTGCCAGGTTCGGCTGCTGAAAAAGCCAACAGCGGCGAAATCCTCGCTGTAGGCACCGGCCGCGTACTGGAAAACGGTGAAGTGCGTGCACTGTCCGTAAAAGTGGGCGACAAGGTTGTGTTCGGTCCTTACTCCGGCAGCAACACTGTGAAAGTCGACGGCGAAGACCTGCTGGTAATGAGCGAGAACGAAATCCTCGCTGTTATCGAAGGCTGATACCCCCGTTCATTTTCCGCTACTACAAAGTATTTAAGGAATATCGATCATGGCTGCTAAAGAAGTTCTGTTTGGCGATTCCGCCCGCAAGAAAATGCTCAAAGGCGTCAACGTCCTGGCTGACGCGGTAAAAGCGACCCTGGGCCCGAAAGGCCGTAACGTGATCATCGAGAAGAGCTTCGGCGCTCCGACCATCACCAAGGACGGCGTTTCCGTAGCCAAAGAAATCGAACTGGAAGACCGTTTCGAAAACATGGGCGCGCAGCTGGTCAAAGACGTTGCCTCCCGTGCCAACGATGACGCTGGTGACGGTACTACCACCGCTACCGTTCTGGCTCAGTCGATCGTCAACGAAGGCCTGAAAGCCGTCGCTGCCGGCATGAACCCGATGGATCTGAAGCGCGGCATCGACAAGGCGACCATCGCCATCGTCAAAGAGCTGAAAAACCTGTCCAAGCCATGCGCTGACACCAAGGCAATCGCTCAGGTTGGTACCATCTCGGCCAACTCCGACAACTCCATCGGCGACATCATTGCCGAAGCCATGGAAAAAGTCGGTAAAGAAGGCGTGATCACCGTTGAAGAAGGCTCGGGCCTGGAAAACGAACTGTCGGTTGTTGAAGGCATGCAGTTCGACCGTGGTTACCTGTCCCCATACTTCGTCAACAAGCCAGAGACCATGGTCGCTGAGCTGGACGGCCCGCTGATCCTGCTGGTCGACAAAAAGATCTCGAACATCCGCGAAATGCTGCCAGTACTGGAAGCCGTTGCCAAAGCCGGCCGTCCACTGCTGATCGTGGCCGAAGACGTTGAAGGCGAAGCCCTGGCGACTCTGGTTGTGAACAACATGCGTGGCATCGTTAAAGTCGCAGCCGTCAAGGCTCCAGGCTTCGGCGACCGTCGCAAGGCCATGCTGCAAGACATCGCCGTTCTGACCGGCGGTACCGTTATCTCCGAAGAGATCGGCCTGAGCCTGGAAAGCGCAACCCTGGAAAACCTGGGCAGCGCCAAGCGCGTGACCCTGTCCAAGGAAAACACCATCATCGTTGACGGTGCTGGCGTACACGGCGACATCGAAGCACGCATCACTCAGATCCGTGCTCAGGTTGCCGAAACTTCCTCGGATTACGACCGTGAAAAACTGCAAGAGCGTCTGGCCAAGCTGTCCGGCGGCGTTGCAGTGATCAAGGTTGGCGCTGGTTCCGAAGTTGAAATGAAAGAGAAGAAAGCCCGCGTTGAAGACGCCCTGCACGCTACCCGTGCAGCCGTTGAAGAAGGCGTGGTACCTGGCGGTGGCGTTGCGCTGATCCGCGCTCTGCAAACCCTGAACGATCTGAAAGGCGACAACGCTGATCAGGACGTGGGTATCGCTGTTCTGCGCCGTGCCGTTGAAGCACCGCTGCGTCAGATCGCTGCCAACAGCGGTGACGAGCCAAGCGTTGTGGTCAACGAAGTCAAGAACGGCAAAGGTAACTTCGGTTACAACGCTGCGACTGGCGAATACGGCGACATGATCGAAATGGGCATCCTGGACCCAACCAAGGTCACCCGTTCCGCGCTGCAAGCTGCATCGTCGATCGGCGGTCTGATCCTGACCACCGAAGCCGCTGTTGCTGATGCGCCGAAGAAAGACGGCGGTGCTGGCGGCGGTATGCCAGACATGGGCGGTATGGGCGGCATGGGCGGCATGATGTAAGCCAGCCTTACCCCTGTACGAAAAAACCCCGCCTGCGAAAGCAGGCGGGGTTTTTTATTGTTCGGACTCTAAAGGCCACAGCCGTTCATTGTGGGAGCGAGCCTGCTCGCGATGGTGTATCAGTCAACATCATTGTTGAATGTTGAACTGCAATCGCGAGCAGGCTCGCTCCCACATTTGATTTGTGTTTCAGACGGCTACAGGTGCCGCGCTTGCTTCGCGATCAGCCTTCAACGCCGGTCGATACAGTACGAAGTAATACGACCCCAAACAAATCAGCCAGCAGAAAACCGCCGTCCACACGTTGTGCGAGAAGAAGTGCGCGCCCTGCATCATCCGCCCGATGGAGAACACCGAACCGAGGGCGAAGGCGAAGACAAACGCTGCGCGAGCCATGCGCGGGCGACGGTCACGCAATACGAAAAACAGGGCAAACAGTGTGAAGCCGGTCGCCGCATGGCCACCTGGCCAGCAACGGCCGGGTTTCTCGGTAGCCGGGCGATGACTCAACAACTCACTGTAAGTCTCGTGACCGCCGAACTGCTCAAGGCTCCATGGGCATTGCACCGCCGTCACCGCTTTCATCGGCGTGACAAAGGAAGTCGCCAGGCCCAGGGACAGCACCAGGCAGCCCAGTTCGCGCTTGAACGGTTTGAGTTTGGCCATGAAAAACGAGGCGGCGTAGCCGAGGATGGCGAACACCGAAAATGCAATGACTACCTGCTTGGCGCGGGTATGCAGGATGTTTTCCAGGAAGTAACTGTGCCGTCCGATGAAGTCACCCGCGACCGGGTCGTAGAACAGCTTGGCAAGGTCCATGTCCAGTGAGCTCAGCTCGAGCAACACCAGAATGATCGCCGCAACGGCGGGAACTCCCAGGCACACCCAGAAGTTGAGCGGGCGAGGGGAAGGGCGGACAGCGGTTGATGACATGGTGGATCCTGAACAAAGGAAAATGCCCCGGGGCATCAGCCCGGGGCGATTCGGTTAACGTTCGCCGACTTGACCGGCACCCTCCTTGGGCGCCTTCCAGCCAAGCAGCTGTTGCTTGAAGCCATAACTGGCGGTTTGGTAATAGGTGATGGCGCGGGTGATCAACGGGTCATCGGCGGTCGACCGGGATTCGCGACTTTCGGTCAGCGCTTCATCGTGACGACGCAAGCCCTGGCGTGGGCTCAAAATCGCCAGGTCCTTGCCGTCGAACAAACCCAGGTGCTGGTAGTTACCGACCACCACGCGTGGCGGCAGCGGGTTGTCCTGCAACAGGTTACGACCAAAGAACGTCGATTCATAATCCAGATTGAGCAAGCCCAGCAACGTTGGCGCCAGATCGATCTGGCTGGCCAATTGCGTAGTTTCCCGAGCCTCGATCAACTTCGGTGCATAGATGAACAGCGGAATCTGATAGTTGGCGATGGGCAAGTCTTCCTTACCGGCGCTGCCTGCGGTGTGGTCGGCGACAAAGATGAAGATTGTATTGTCAAACCAGGGTTTTTGACGCGCCTGATCAAGGAACTGACCAATGGCGTAGTCGGTGTATTTCACTGCGCCGTCACGGCCGTTGCCGGACTTGATGTCGATCCGGTTGTCCGGATAGGTGTAAGGGCGGTGGTTGGATGTCGTCATCAGCTGCAGCAGGAATGGCTGCTGTTTGGCATAGTCGGCATCGGCCAGTTTCAGTGTCTGGTTGTAGAGATCCTCGTCAGCCATGCCCCAGGCATTCTTGAAGTGAATCTCTGACTCCTCGACGCTGCTCTGGTCCACGACGCGGTAGCCGTTGCCGCTGAAGAACGCATTCATGTTGTCGAAGTAACCGCGGCCGCCGTAAACAAATACGCTGTCGTAGCCCACGGCATTGAGTTGCTGACCAAGGCTGGCAAAGCCGCTTTCACGACCCACGCGCTTGACGATCGAGCGACCGGGGGTCGGCGGAATCGCCAGGGTAATGGCTTCCAGGCCGCGGTCGGTGCGGGTGCCGGTGGCGTAGAAATTATTGAAATACAGGCTCTGCTTGCGCAAGGCATCAAGGTTGGGCGTCAGGTTGCGGTTGTCACCGTTGCTGCCCATGTACTTGGCACTGAAACTTTCAATGGTGACCAGCACGATATTGGGTTTGCGCGGGGCGCCCGGGTTATCGATCTGCCGGCGTATGTCCTGCGGGTCCTCACCCACGAAGCGGGCATTGGGCTCGGCCAGTTCGGCGCGAATCTGTTGTGCCACGACCGCCGGTGGCAGCGTGCTGTAGAACTGCGGGTAGTCCAGTTCGTTGTTACGGAACGCGGCGAAGAACTGGTATGGACCGTTGCTCGCCAGTTCGTTCTGATAGGCATTGCCGCCCTGGGCGCGAGGGGCGTCCTGGCTGAGCAACTGCAGGCTCAGGCCGGCGACGATCAACAAACCGAGTGCATTGAGCAGGCGGCCACGCAGCGGCGGCAAGGGCGCATCAAGTGCGGCGTTGAAGGGTTTGCGCAATGCCAGACTCAAGGCGACGGCCAGCACGGCGAGAATGCTCAGCAGCGTGCCGATCGGGTATGACTCCAGCAGGTTGTTCAGTACTTCGTCGGAATACACCAGGTAGTCGACGGCGATGAAATTGAAGCGCACGCCGAATTCATCCCAGAACAGCCACTCGGCCACCGAGGTGAACAGCATCGCGAACAGACTGACGGTCAGCAGACCCTGAAGAAACCATCGATGGCCACGAGTGCGCCACAAGGCCGGCGGGCACAGCAACAGGTAGAGGCCCATGGGCAGCGCTGCGTAAGCGATAAAGCCCAGGTCGTAAAGCAGGCCGATACCAAACACCGACAGGAAGCCGCTACCGGCCTCATTCAGATGCGTGAGGAGCAGGACTGTTCGAGTCAGAAAAAAAATTGCCAGCCAGGAGCCGGTCACCAGCAGCAAAAAGCGCATGGGTGCCGTCTTCAAATAGTCCATTTTTTGCATTCCTTATTATCAACCGCGTGAGAGTCTCGGCTGACCACTGTAGTCAGCACGTGAATCGATAGTGAAAAACTTGTCAATCATACCTTTCAGTTGATCGAATTGATTCACCCATGGCCTTCCCCTAGCCGTGAGCCACACTTGGCCTTAAGCTGCGCGGGCCATGACGGCCGTTACTGTGGACGGAGAGATACCCATGCGAATTCTATTGGTTGAAGACAACCGCGATATCCTGGCCAACCTGGCCGATTACCTGGGGCTCAAAGGCTATACCGTGGATTGCGCGCAGGATGGTCTGTCGGGTCTGCATCTGGCGGCCACCGAGCACTACGATTTGATCGTACTCGATATCATGCTGCCCGGCATCGATGGCTACACCCTGTGCAAGCGCCTGCGCGAGGATGCCCGCCGCGAAACGCCGGTGATCATGCTCACGGCTCGCGATCAACTGGATGACCGTCTGCAAGGCTTCAAGTCCGGCGCCGATGACTACCTGATCAAACCGTTCGCCCTGTCTGAACTGGCGGCGCGTATCGAAGCGGTCATGCGTCGAACCCAGGGCGGCGGGCGGCGGACCTTGCAGGTCGGCGACCTGAGCTATGACCTCGACACTCTGGAAGTCACTCGCGAAGGCCGCTTGCTGAAACTCAACCCGGTCGGCCTGAAGTTGCTGGCCGTGTTGATGCAGAAAAGCCCTCATGTGCTGCGCCGGGAAATTCTTGAAGAGGCGTTGTGGGGCGATGACTGTCCGGACAGCGACAGCCTGCGCAGCCATGTCCACCAACTGCGCCAGGTGATCGACAAGCCGTTCGCCAAGCCATTGCTGCAAACCGTGCACGGTGTGGGGTATCGCTTGGCCGAGGGCCGTGATGGAGTTTAAGCAGAGCCTTGCTCAACGAATCATCATTGCCTTTGCGCTGACGAGCGCACTGGTGGCGGGTGCCTTTGCCATGGGCATCGTGGCGACCGTGCACCTGGTGGAAGAAAAACTGATTTCGGCAGGCCTGGGCGGCGATTTGCAGCGCCTGTTACTGATGGACAATGTCACGGACTGGAGCCATCGCCCCGAACCGGACCAATTGTTTTACTTCAGCGGTGGACCGGGCGACTTCCAGCTGCCCAAGGATTTGCGGCACCTGGAGCCGGGTTTCCATGAAGTGTTCCGTGAAAACCTGTCATACCACGCCATGGTCGAAATCGTCGACGGCCGACGTTATGTGTTGTTGCAGGACCAGAGCGACTTCGAAGAGCGTGAGCGGGTGCTGTTCGCCGTGGTGCTGGTGGGGTTCGTACTGAGCCTGGCGCTGGCGGTGTTTCTCGGCTGGGTCCTGGCACGCAAGGTCATGGCGCCGGTGGTGCGGCTGGCCCGCCAGGTGCGCCATCGCGATCAACTGCTCGGCCTGGCCCCCCCTTTGGCCCCGGACTATGCCGCCGACGAAGTGGGCGAGTTGGCCGTCGCCTTCGACGCCACCCTCGGGCGCTTGCGTCAGGCCTTGACCCGCGAGCGGTTGTTCACCAGCGACGTCAGCCACGAATTGCGTACCCCCCTGATGATATTGGCCAGCTCCTGCGAGTTGTTGCTGGAAAACCCCGGTATCGATCAACGCGGCCGTGCCCAGGTCGAGCGCATCGCCCGGGCATGTGAAGAAATGCGTGAGCTGGTGCAAACCTTCCTGATGCTGGCCCGTGCCCAGCGCGAAGACGCCAGCATGTCGCCGCAACAGTCCCTGGGCCAGGTGGCCGAGGATCTGCTCGGTCTGTGGCGCGAACCCATTGAAAGCAAAGGGTTGAAGCTGATCTTCGAACCGGGCGAGCCTGAGGCCAAGGGCTACAATGCAACGCTGCTGCACGCGGTGATGGGTAACTTGCTGCGCAATGCCTTGCACTACACCGAAAAGGGCTTCATCCGCCTGACCCTGACGGGCGCGGGCTTTCTGGTAGAAGACAGTGGTGTGGGCATTCCCGAGGAAAAACGCGAGGCGATGTTCGAACCATTCGTTCGGGGCAGCGAAAAGCGCGGGGAGGGTTTGGGCCTGGGGCTTTCACTGGTGCAGCGGATCTGTGAAAACCAGGGCTGGAGCGTCAGCCTGACAACCATGGAGCCTAATGGCTGCCGTTTTCAGGTGGAGTTGTTCCGAACTTGATCAGTTGAGTCAGGCGTCCGGCAGCCCCTGTCAATTATGTAAAACCCTGTAATACTTCAGGGTTTTCTACAATGAAATTTTCACAATCGGATCACCTGTCACCAACACCACGAAACCTAAGGTGGTTGTTATCAGAAGCTCAGGAGGCCTGATGATGGACGGCCCGATCAAGCTCGATTTTTCCGAAAAATACGACGATCAACACGCGCAACGCTATTTGCGCAAACATCAGGATGGTCTCGGACGCCGATTGTCCCATTGGCGTGACGAACAACTGGCGCGCAAGGCACTGGCCCTGGTTGGCGAGCCTGGCCTGGTCCTCGACTTGCCGTGCGGTGCAGGGCGTTTCTGGCCCTTGCTGGCGGAAAAATCCAACCGCGTGATCATCGGCGCCGATAACTCGGAGTCCATGCTGAAGATCGCAACCCAGGCGCAACCGGCCGAAGTGGTGAAACGGGTACAACCCTTGCACACTTCTGCATTCGACATTGCCTTGCCAAACAATGCCGTCGACAGCATTTTTTGCATGCGCTTGCTCCACCACATCGGTGAAGCCGAGCATCGCATGGCTATTTTGCGCGAATTCGAGCGTGTTTCCCGTGACAGCGTGATCTTGTCGCTGTGGGTCGATGGCAACTTCAAGGCCTGGAAACGCAAGCGTTCGGAGAAAACCCGTGGGCAGGAAGGTTACCAAAATCGCTTCGTGTTACCGGCCGCTACCGTAGAAAAGGAATTTGAGCAGGCGGGTTTCCGCATCCAGGAACAACTGGACTTTTTGCCGCTCTATGCGATGTGGCGAGTTTACGTATTACGCAAGAGGTAACAGGATGGCAGTGCAGTGTGCAGCAGAAACGGAAGTCGTTCCCCAGGACCGCTTCGATTACTTTTGGAATCAGCGCGGTGAATGGGTAGAAGAACCCAACGTCCGTCGCGGAGGGGAGAGCGGCGTTCAACGAGTGATGGGCAGTGATGGTCAGTTGCTCTACGTCAAGCGCCAGACCGGGCATATCCATCGTAGCTGGCAGCACCCTTTCGGTCGACCTACGGTACTGCGCGAGCGTGATGCGCTCACCGGTGTGACCGAGCTTGGCGTACGGGTTCCGCATATCGTTTTCTGTGGCGCACAGCGCGATCCTGTGCACAAATGGCGTGCCCTGCTGGTCACCAAGTCGCTGGATGGCTTCGAGGAAATCGAGCACTGGTACGCCGGTGGCGGTCGCGAGCGCCATGGTGAAGCCGTAAACGACCGTGTGCTCAAGGACCTGGCTGAAAACCTGGCCCGTATGCACAAGGGTCGTTGGCAACACGGCTGCATGTATGAAAAGCACGTGTTTGTTCGCGTGACGGGTGAGGGCGAGTCGGCCAGGGTCGAAGTTGCCCTGATCGATCTGGAGAAAAGCCGACAGCGCTTGACCGCCTATCGCGCTTCTACCCATGACATGAAGCAATTGCGTCGCCACTCGTCGTTCAGCGACGCAGACTGGAAAAAGCTCGTCTACTTTTATGAGACGGCGTTTGGCAGCGCTATCAAGGGTTTATAGCGATGAAACTCGAAATTGCACGAGGTTTGTTTCTGGTAGGAGCCTTGGCAGTTGCATCGATCGCGATGGCAGCCTGGGAGCAACCGCGCCCCCAGGTTCTCAGTTCGATAAGCGCAGATGAACATTGTCCGTTGCCACGGGTTGCGAAGGCATCCGTGGCCACCCAACCCGATCATGATTTGTTGTTGTTCATGTTCGGACTTTCTCAGGGATTGAGGCCGCAAAGTTGAACCGATTGAAGCCCAAATGAAAGGCCTCGCACTTGCGAGGCCTTTTTTTTGGTTCTTCACGCAATCCCGGGAAACTGTAGGAGCCAGCCTGCTGGCGATGGACTCAAGTGCGCCGCGTTCATCCAGTTCATACGCGTTATCGTTAACGACCATCGCCAGCAGGCTGGCTCCTACAAGGGGCCGTGCCCATGCTTAAACCCGCCAGCACCGGAGGCGATGATCAATGGCACCATGCCGAACACCATCGCCGCGGTAGTCATCAAGACCGGGCGCAACCGGATGGCCGCCGCTTCCTCCACTGCTTCGCGTGCCGTCAGGCCCTTGTCCTTGCGTAGCTGGTTGGCGAACTGGACGATCAGAATGCCGTGCTTGCTGATCAGCCCGATCAAGGTCACCAGCCCGACCTGGGTGTAGATGTTCATGCTCGACCACCCCAGGAACAGCGGAATCAATGCGCCGCAGATAGACAGCGGTACGGTGACCAGGATCACCAGCGGGTCGCGGAAACTTTCGAACTGAGCCGCCAGCACCAGGAAAATGATCGCCAGTGCCAGGGCAAAGGTGACCCACAGGGCACTGCCTTCCTGAACATATTGCCGTGATGCGCCGGCGTAGTCGAAGGCAAAACCGGCGGGTGCCTCTTCCCGGGCGATCTGGCGCACGAGGTCGATGGCTTCCCCCATGCTCACCAGCGGCACGCCGGAGAGGATGGCTGAGTTGAGTTGCTGGAACTGGTTCAGCTGTCGCGGTCGAGCGCGGTCGGTGACAGTGATCAGGGTCGACAACGCCAACAGTTCGCCCTGGGTGTTTTTCACGTAGTAATTGTTCAGCCAGTCCGGATTGTCGCGGAACGGCCGCTCGACCTGGGCGATGACCTTGTAGCTGCGACCTTCAATGGTGAAGCGGTTGATCTCGGCTTCACCCAGCAGGGTCGCCAGGGTTCCCCCCAGATCCTGCATGGAAACCCCCATCTGCGCGGCCTTGGCGCGGTCGATATCCACCACCACTTCCGGCTTGTCGAAGGCCAGGTCAACGTGGACAAACGCAAACTTGCCTGATTCCTTCGCACGTTTTTTTACCCGTTCGACCACCTGCAGCAGCAATTCGTAATCGTTGGCGGAGTTTATGACGAACTGGAACGGCACGCCTTCGCCGGTGCCTGGCAGGGACGGCAGGTTGAAGCCGAAAATCTGCAACCCCGGGATCTTTTCCAGTTTGCCCTGCACCTCGGGCAGGATCGCCATTTGCGTGCGGCTGCGCTCGTTCCACGGCCTGAGCAGGAAACCGCCAATGCCCGATTGCACGCCGTTGAAACCGTTGATCTGGAACGACGAGTAGTACTCGGGAAACGCCTTGAAGATCGAGATGAACTCGTCGGTGTAGGTGTTCAGGTAGTCGAGGTTGGTCGGTTGCGGGGCGTTGGCTATCATGAAAATGATGCCCTGGTCCTCATCCGGCGCCAGTTCCGATTTGGTGAATTTGAGAAGGACCGGAATCAGGCACAGCACGATCACGGCGAACACCAGCACCACCGGCCGGGTGTTGAGGGTGCCGTGAAGCAGGCTCTGGTAGCGGCGCTTGAGGCCTTCGAAAATCATGTCCAGGCGATGGGCCAGGCCGCTGGGATTCTCGTCGTGACGCAGCAGAAATGCACACATCATCGGCGACAGGGTCAGGGCGACGATACCGGAAATCACCACCGCGCCGGCCAGGGTCAGGGCGAACTCCTTGAACAGCGCCCCGGTCAGGCCGGTCAGGAAACCAATCGGCGCATACACCGCCGCCAGGGTGATGGTCATCGAGACCACCGGCATGGCGATTTCCCGGGCGCCTTCAATGGCAGCCTCGAGCGGTGTCTTGCCTTCCTCGATGTGGCGGTGAATGTTTTCCACCACGACGATGGCGTCATCCACCACCAGGCCGATGGCCAATACCATCGCCAGCAGGGTGAGCAGGTTG
This sequence comes from Pseudomonas sp. KB_15, assembly GCF_052114525.1. NCBI lineage: Bacteria > Pseudomonadati > Pseudomonadota > Gammaproteobacteria > Pseudomonadales > Pseudomonadaceae > Pseudomonas > Pseudomonas sp. KB_15. The sequence continues at coordinate 30,133 of NZ_JBFREX010000053.1, forward strand.
ATCGAGTACCCCATCATCTGCATGAAGAACATGACGCCGATCATCGATAGCGGGATGGTCACCACCGGGATCACCACCGACCGCAGGGCACCGAGGAACAGGAACACCACCACGATCACGATCAGCACCGCTTCGAACAGGGTTTTCACCACTTCATCGATCGAGGCCTGGATGAACAGGGTGGCGTCGTAGGCAATTTCACCCTTGAGGTTCGGCGGTAGCTGGGCCTCCAGGTCCGGCATGATCTTGCGCACTTCCTTGATCACTTCCAGCGGGTTGGCGCCGGGCGTTGCCTTGATGCCGATGTACACCGACGGGGTGCCACCGAACGAGCTGATGGTGTCGTAGTTTTCCGCACCCATTTCCACACGTGCCACATCGCGCAGCAACACACGGCTGTCGCCATCGACCTTGAGCGGAATGGTCCCGAACGCTTCGGCGGACTTGAGTTCGGTATTGGCGTTGATGCTGGTGACCACGTATTCGCCTTTCACCTCGCCGGCGGCCGAGAGGAAGTTGTACTGGCGCACTGCGTTGGTCACATCGCTGGCACTCAGGCCGAAACCCGCCAGCTTCATCGGGTCCAGCCACAGGCGCATGGCAAATACCTGGTTACCGAGGATCTCGGCTTCGGCCATGCCGGGCAAGGTCGCCAGTTTGGGCTGGATCACCCGTGACAGGTAATCGGTAATCTGCGGGTTGCTCAATTCCTTGCTGAAGAAGCTCATGTACATCAGCACTGACGCATCGGCAGACTGTTTGCTCAGCACCGGGTCTTCAGCGTCCTGGGGCAGTTGGCTCTTGACCTCGTTGGCCTTGGCCAGCAGTTCGGTAAACAGACGGTCGCTATTGGAGCCGATGCGCGCGTAGATCGAGATTACCGAGAAGTTCTGGCGACTGACCGAGGTCATGTAGTCGATGCCTTCGGCGCTGGCCAGGCTTTGCTGCATCGGTTGGGTGATGTAGCCCTGGATGGTCTCGGCGTTGGCCCCGGGGTAGGCGGTGGTCACCGTGATCAGGGCGTTTTCCATCTGCGGATACTGGCGCAGTGGCAGCTTGCCCCAGGCCTGGAAGCCCAGCAGCACAATCAGCAGGCTGACCACGGTTGCGAGAACCGGACGGCGGATGAACGGATCGGTAAAAGCCATGGGGATTCCTTGATCAGTCCGCGCGTGGCGGGCTGTTCCGCTCGGCCAGGGTCTTGTCGTCGCTGATGGCAATGTGTGCGCCGTTGTCCAGTTTGAGCTGGCCGGCGGTCACCACTTTCTCGCCGCTCTGCACGCCTTTGGTGATCATCACTTGCCCATCGCGGCGTTCGCCGGTTTCGACAAAACGTCGTTCGGCGATCAGCACCGGTTGACCCTTGTCGTCCTTTTGCGGGCTGCCGTCTTCGGCCTTCTTTGGTACGGCCACGTACACCGAGTTGCCGTAGAGTGTGTAGGTAATCGCGCTTTCCGGCACCACGATGCGCGGTTGCGGATCGGGCAGGAGCACCTGGAGACTGGCGAACATGCCTGGCATCAACTTGCCATCGGGGTTGGCCAGGGTGGCGCGGACCTGCACGTTACGGGTGCTGTTCTCGACTTTAGGGTTGATTGCACTGATGGTGCCGGGGTACTCCAGGGTCGGATACGCCGCGACAATGACCTGCACTGGCTGGCCGAGAGCAATCTTCGGCACCGACTGCTCGGGCACAAAAAAGTCGACATACAGGCTGCTGAGGTCTTGCAGGGTGGCGATCATGGTGCCAGTGGCCACATAGTCGCCGACGTCCACCTGACGAATGCCGATGGTACCGCTGAAGGGCGCGACGATGCTTTTTTTGCCGAGCGCAGCCTTGAGTTGATTGACCGTGGCCTTGCTCTTTTTCAGCACCGCCGAAAGTCGGTCGAACTCGCCTTTGGAAATGGCCTGGCTGCCGACCAGTTGGCTACCGCGACCGTAATCGAGCTGTGCCAGCCCGAGGTCGGCCAGAGCAGTTTCCAGCAGGGCACTTTCTACGGCGCTGTCGAGGCGCAGGAGTGGTTGACCGGCCTTGACCTTTTGCCCTGACTCGAACTGCAAATCGATGACGGTGCCATCTGTCTCCAGGCTCAGGTCCACGCCTTGCAATGCCTTGAGCGTGCCAACGGTAGGCAGGCGGGCTTGCCATGGGCGCTCGGTGGCGGTGGCCACGGAAACGCTGATGGCCGGTCTGGGTGCAGAGTAGCCTTGAACCATCGTGTAAATCGAGAAGGCTTTGTACGCGGCCAGGACCAGCACAATCAGTAGAACAACACCCAACATGAACAGCATGCGGCGACGCAGCATATTCCAGTTCCTTGGAGAAAATCAGGTGAGACAGTGGGGCACATTACCGGGAGTGTAGAGGGTAATCCAACTGCCGTTTTTACAGGTTGTGAGGTATTAGAGAGGTGAAAGGCTGAAAGATTCGCCGCCCAGGGCCGCGCCTGCGGGATGACGTACATCCCGCAGGTGCGGCCCTGGGCGGCGATCTTTTCAATGATTTACGCCATCAGATGCAGATGGTTGTCCCAGAGCCCTGCAGGTAGCTCCAGCGGTTTTGCGACAAGGTTTGTCTGGCGGCAGTCGTAGTAGCGGCAGCGCCCTTGACCGGAGGTCACGACAAAACCATCGGCCACCGCGCCGACCCCGGCACAATCGGGCAGTGGCGCATCCAGGCGTACTTCACCGCTGTCCAGGTCCCAGATGAAAAAGCGGTTGCCACGTGGTGCAGTCAACGCCACCAGACGCAAGTCGCTGTGTACCGCGACGCTGGCGGTGTAATGCCCCATGGCCTGCAACTGGTGCTCGGGCACCGGGAACGCGACGAAAGGCTGACCGGGACGCTTGATCGCCAATAGCTCCGACGACTCGTGGGCCGCGCCCATGAATTGCTGGCTGGCGACGATGGTGCCGTCGCTGGCGATGGCCAGATGGCGCACGCTGTTCATCTGCTGGGCGAGGGTTTCCTTGCTCAGCAGGGTGCCGTCACGTTGCATCAGGACCAGGCTCGGCTCCATGGCGTTGAGGTTCATCTCCACCCGGCTTTCGGCCTCGGTGCGAATCCCGCCGTTGGCCACCACCAGGGTTTCGCCATCGGGCATCCACGACACCTGGTGCGGGCCGAGGCCGTGGGTGGAAATCTCGCCGCTGTGCACCAGCTGTTCGCCTTCGAATTTATACACGCCGAGCAGGCCGCGACCCGGATCGGTGGTGTCGTTTTCGGTGGCGTACAGCCAGTCGCCGCTATGGTGAATGACCGCGTGTCCGTAGAAGTGCCGGTTCGGTTGTGACACCACGGTTTGCAGGAGCGCGCCGTCGCGCAGGTCGATCAGGTAGCTCTCGGTCCCCGGACGGCGGGCGACAAACAGCGCAATCGGCAGGGTCGGGTGGTTAATGATGTCGTGGCAACGCTGGCCGACCCGGGTGGCGAACACCTGAGTGCCATCCAGCCGATAACCGACGGCGTAATGCTGGCCATCGGTATCGTCCCGTGCCGAAAGCAACAACGGACTCCTGTCCTTTTGCTTGAACAACTTCCAGCCGCCCAGCGTCACCGCACCCAGCAACAAGCTACCTAAAGTCAGAACCTGGCGTCGCAGCATGGACCTTGCCCTCATCAGTCACCGTCGTTGGCGTTGAAGCCCAGTTGGATGCCCAACGCTTTGGCCAGGTCAGCCTCGTGCAGACGATGTACAACGTTGAGGCTTTCGTACAGGTCGTTGAGCTGCTGGCGGCCGGTGTCGTCACCGAGCATTTCGGTCAGCGAGCGCTGGTTGCCGGCAAACAGTTTCAACGAGGCGGCGTAGGCAGCATCGATCTTGTCGGCCAACGGTTTCTGCTCGCTCGGCAACAGGCTGCGCAGGCCTTTGTTATCCACACCTTCCCAGACCGTTTTGGCGGCCGCGAGGCTGGCTTCGAGGCTGGTCAGGGACGACTGGCTACGCCATGCATCGGCCTGGAACGGTTGCGGCACGCCCTTGCTCTGGCGGCCCATCGGCGTGCCGAGTTTTTTCTTCAGGGTGTCGATGGCCGTGACTTGCACGCGCAGCAGGTCGGCGATCGCTTCATGGGAGTCCGCATAGCGCTGGTTCGGGAATTTGCTCATTTGCGAGAGCATGCCGTCGGTGTTGTTCCAGGTTTGCAGAATGTCTTCGGCCAACTGTTTCTGGCGCTCACCGATGGCGACCAGCAGCGGGCAGTATTTGGCCTTCTGCTCAGCGTTGGCCACGTCAGGCTTGCTGTCGAACAGAATGTATTCGTAAGCCGAAAGACCCTGTACCACAACGCTGGACTTGGCCAGTGCGGCGGCATCGATTTGCGGCTGGGCGATGACCAGTTGCTCGACCTGACGGCCGACCAGGTTTTTCTTGTCCGGCCAGAACTGCACTTGCCACGAACGGTTGCCTTCGGCCAACGGCCCGATCAGCAAGGGTTGCAGCTCGGCCCAGGCTTTTTGCGCGTGCAGGAAATCGGCACGGGCGGTTTCCAGGGTTTCCTTGCCTTCGCAGTAGGCGAGGGCGCTGACCGCCAATTGACGGTCGGCTTCAACCCAGCGGGTGTAGGTTGGCAGGATCACCGATTTGGCGATGGCCGCCGATGTGACCGCTTGCGGGTCCTGGGGCGAGCAGGCGCCCAAGGCGAGGGCGGCAAGGCTGGTGAACAACAATTTGGGACGGAACATGTCGGGCTCCCGCGAGTGGAATGCGTGTTAAAGGGAATTCAGGAACGCCAGCAACGCAGCGCGTTGCTCGGCATTGAAAGACAAAACCTGTTGCTGCGCCGCTGTCGCCTCGCCGCCATGCCAGAGCACCGCCTCAAGCAGGTTGCGGGCGCGGCCGTCGTGCAGGAACCGGGTGTGGCCGCTGACCGCCTGTGTCAGGCCGATACCCCACAACGGCGGGGTGCGCCATTCACGGCCACTGGCCTGGAACTCGGTACGGTTGTCGGCCAGGCCGTCGCCCATGTCATGCAACAGCAGGTCGCTGTACGGGCGAATGACTTGATTGGCCAGTTCAGGTTCGGCAGCGTTGGCGGCGGTGGTGTATTTCGGTGTGTGACAGGACTGGCAACCTGCCTGATAAAACAGGGTCTTGCCGGCCAGCACTTCAGGAGCGTTAACGTCACGACGGGCCGGTACGGCAAGGTTGCGGCTATAGAACAGCACCAGGCGCAGAATGTTGTCGCTGACTTCCGGCTCGCCATTCGGGCCGTTGCCACTCGGTGCCTGCTTGCAGGCCGTTTGCGCGTCCGTGCAGTCATCAAAGGGTCTCAGGCTGGTCGTGAGCCCCATATCCCCCGAAAACGCGTGAACATTTTGTTGATTGAGGTTCGGTTGTCCGGCTTTCCAGCCAAATCGTCCCAGAACGGTCTTTTGCCGGGTGTCATCCCAGACCCGGTTCGGTCGTCCGCTGATGCCGTTTTCCGCCTTGGCCTGTGCCTCGGCGTTGGCCAGGATTGCCTCGTCGGGGATCGCTTCGAGCAGGCCCAGGCCAATCATCGGCGGCGCAACACGGGCCGAGAAACGGGTGTCGGGGTGCATGGGGCCGTAACCCAGCTGGGTGATGTTCAGGCTCGGTTTGCGCAGCTCGATTTCAGTACCGTCCTTGAAGCGAACCGGCACGGCGGTGTAATCGACCCGCACTTTGCCTTCGGGGGCCACACCGGGCACGGCCATGTCCTGGAACTGACCGCCGTAGACGGGCTCCGGCACCACGCCGATCTGCTCGATGACCTTGGCATACGCCGGGGCGTCGGGTATCGACAGGCGCACCAGCATCGACACGGCATTTACGTCGTTGGGCGCTGGCGGGTGGCCGCGGCCGTCCTTGATGTGGCAGCCCTGACAGGCATTGGTGTTGAACAGCGGGCCGAGGCCATCGCGAGCGGTCGTCGTCGATGGGGCGATCACCCAAGGGCTGCGGAAGAAACTGTTGCCGACGCTGAAATCCACGCGCCGTGACGGCGGCAGATTCGCCGAGGGCATGGAAAACGAGTTCTGATCGGTCTTGCGCACCGTCGCACTGCCGCCGGAGCGGGCTTCACCGGGTTCGGCCCGGGTGAATTTCGGGGCGTCATCGCAGGCACTCAGGCCCAGGGCCAGAAACAGTGCGGACAAGCGAAGAGGCAGCGAGGGCATCAGACATCCTGCAAGACGAGCAAAACAAGGGCGCAAAGTCTAACAGGGGATGGGAATTTGAATAAGAGGAATTATCGTTTGCTTGATGTGGGGCAGAGTTTATCTGGAAACGATGATCCCTCTGTGGGAGCGAGCTTGCTCGCGATGGGGCCATCATGACCAATATCAATGTTGAATGTGCTACCGCTATCGCGAGCAAGCTCGCTCCCACAGGGGATGAGTTGTGGCGGACACAAAAAAGGCGACCCGAAGGTCGCCTTTTTACTCACTCAGCCAGCGTTGATCAGAATTCGTGATCAGCGTTGTCCGGGTTCAGGTCGTTGATGCCCAGTTTGCCAGCGGCGGCTTCGATCGAACCGGTCTGCTTGACCAGGGAAGCGATGGCGTCACGGACGATCTGGTTGCCAGCGGTATTGCCGGCAGCGATCAGCTGGTCGTAGTGCTCACCCTTGTTGGCGTGGTCGACCATGATCTGAATCTTGGCTTCGGTGGCGGCCAGGTCTGCCTTCAGCGCGGTGTCGGCAGCCGGGTCGGCCTTGGCCACCAGGGACGACAGGCTGGCGCCGGTCATTTTGCTGCCATCAACACGGGTGTATTCGCCCAGGTACACGTTACGAATGCCCTTGGCATCGTAGAAGTGCGAGTTGTGGGTGTTGTCGCTGAAGCAATCCTGTTCGTCTTCCGGGGAGTTGGCTTCCAGGGAAACCTTCATGCGCTCGCCCGCCAGCTCGCCCAGGGACAGGCTGCCCATGCCGAACAGCATTTTGCGCAGGCCGGACTCAGCCGGTTCCGCTTCCAGGGTGGCGCGGTAGTTGTCGGCCACGTTCGGCTTCCAGTTGCCGACCATTTCTTCAAGGTCGCTGACCAGCAGTTGGGTCACGGATTTCAGGTAGGCACGACGACGGTCGTTGTGACCGCCGGTTGCACCTTTGCCTTCCAGGTAGTCCGACGCCGGACGGTTGCCGGCGCCAGGGCCGGTGCCGTTCAGGTCCTGGCCCCAGAGCAGGAATTCGATGGCGTGGTAGCCGGTGGCGACGTTGGCCTCGGAACCGCCCAGCTCGTTCAGGCTGGCGAGTTTTTCCGGGGTGATGTCTTTGACATCGACCTTGTCTTCGCCGATCTGAACTTCGGTGTTGGCGATGATGTTGGCAGTGGCACCCGGGTTGCCCAATGCGTGTTCGTAGGACTTGTCGACGTAGTCGATCAGGCCTTCGTCCAGCGGCCAGGAGTTCAGCTGACCTTCCCAGTCGTCAATGATGGTGTTGCCGAAGCGGAACACTTCGCTCTGCAGGTAAGGCACGCGAGCGGCGACCCAGGCAGCCTTGGCGGCTTTCAGGGTGTCGGCGTTCGGCTTGGCGAGGAAGGCGTCTACGGCGGTTTGCAGGGTCTTCGCGGTGGATTCGGCATCGCTGTAAACGGCGAAAACCATGTCGGCGTAATGGGCGACAACGGCTTTGGCGGCGGCTTCGTCGACTTTACCGGCAGCGGCAGGCGCAGCGGCTGGAGCCGCCGCAGTGCTGGCAGCTGGCGCAGGCGCGGCAGCTTTTTCTTGGTCTTTACCTTCGCCGCAACCGGCGAGGGAAATAGCGATGGCCAACAGACTGGCGGTAGCCAGAGGCATACGAATCATGGCGAACATCCTGCTTCGATAAGGGGTGGAGTCGTGCTATGCACACGCAAAACTGCGACATAATGCAAATCTTTCGCATTATGTGTAAAGGGTTGTACCTGGAAATATTTCTTATTCAGCGGGTGGTTTGCGGAAAATCAAAAGATCGCAGCCTTGTAGCAGCTGGCGGAGCCTGCGTTCGGCGGCGCAGCCGTCGTGAGATCAGGCACCTCGGTGTGTCAGGCGAACTGCGTCGTCACGCAGGCTCCGCCAGATGCTACAAAGGCTGCGTTGTTTCAGAGAATGACCGCGTTACTGCGTTGGGCTTGCTTCAGGTAAAGGCCCAGTTCCCGTGCCGGCAACGGCTTGCTGTAGTGATAGCCCTGACCTTCGTGGCAGCCTTCGGAGATGATGTAGGCCTCTTGCTCGGCGGTTTCCACGCCTTCGGCAATCACCTGCATGCCCAGGCTCTTGCCCAGCTGGATGATGGCCCGAACGATGGTCGCATCGTCGTCGTCATCGAGCAGGTCCTGGACGAAGCTCTTGTCGATCTTGATCTTGTCCAGCGGCAGGCTCTTCAGATAGCTCAAGGACGAATACCCGGTTCCGAAGTCGTCGATGGCGATCAGCGCGCCGGAGCGGCGCAGGCTGAGCAAGTGCTGGGCTGCGGTGCTGATGTCTTCCATCAGGCCGGTTTCGGTGACTTCCAGCTCCAGGCTGCGCGGCGGCAGGCGATACATCTGCAGCAGGTTGTTGACCACCCGCGGCAGTTCGGCGTGGTGCAATTGAACCGTGGACAGATTCACCGCCATGCGCAGGTCACTGAAACCCTGGTCATGCCACTCGCGTAATTGTTTGCAGGCCTGGTCCAGCACCCATTCGCCAATGGCAATGATGGTGCCGTTCTGTTCGGCCAGCGGGATGAACAGGTCCGGTGGCACCATGCCGTGCTCGGGGTGTTGCCAGCGAATCAGGGCTTCGACGCCCACCACGCGGTTTTCGCGATAGCTGATCTGCGGCTGGTAGACGAGGTAGAACTGATTGCGGATCAGGGCATCGCGCAGGTCCTTTTCCAGCTCGCGGCGGCGGCGCATTTCGGTGTCGACGCTGGCGATATAGAACTGATAGCGGTTGCGCGAGCGGGTCTTGGCCAGCGTCATGGTCTGCTCGGCCTTTTGCAGCAATTTCTCGGTGCTGTCACCGTCCTCGGGGAACAGGGTGATGCCGATGGTGGCGCGCAGGCGGATCTCCTGATGGTCGAGGGCAAACGCCGCTTCCAGGTCATCGAGAATGCTTTGTGCCAGCTCGGCGGCTTCGTAGGGCTGCTCGATATCGGCCTGGACCAGGGCGAACTGGTCGCCACCGAGGCGGGCGAGTGCGCCCAGGCGACCGCTATGACCGCGCAGGCGATCGGCCAGGGCCAGCAGCAATTGGTCGCCAGTCTGGTAACTGAACTGCTCGTTGATGCCCTTGAAGTCATCGAGGCCGACACACAACACCGCGACCCGGCGCTGTAGCCTGCCGGCGTCGATGAGGATCTTGTCCAGTTGCTGCTGCAATTGCTGCCGGTTCGGCAGTCCCGTCAGGAAATCGTACTGGGACATGCGCAACAGGCTGTTTTCCGCTTCGTGGCGCAGATGGGTATTGCGTTCGATGGACTCGAGCAACTGGTTGGCGGTGTTGATCCAGATGCCCAGTTCGTTTTTCTCGTGCCCCTTGAGCAGCGGAATCTTGTGTTCGCTGGGACGATCAGGATTGATTTCCGTGAGGTGCTCGATGATCCGCGACAGCGGCTTGGTCAGCAGCCAGTGATAGACCAGATACAACACCAGCCCCATGGCGAGCGCGCGCAGTACGCCGGAAATGAAGATGATCACCGAGCTGACGATGAACCCTTGGCCATAGGTGGCGGTATCGAGGGTGATGCTCAGGTCGCCGTAATATTCGCTGTAAGGCCCGCGACCGACCAGTTGGGTGGTGAAGGTGCGCTCCTTGCCAAGAATCAGGTCGGTCAGCCAGCGGCTGTGGGAGTGCTGCAGCTCGCGGGTTTTTTGCGCGAGCATGGCTTCGTTGGGATGGCCGATGGAAGCCTGGCGCACGGCGGCGTCCTGAAACAGGCCTTCGATCACCTGCATGCCCATTTCCCGGTCCAGGCTGTAGACGGCCTGGGTCGAGGGGTCGCGAAACATGTCGAGGATGCGCTCGGCATCGCTGGCGACGGCCTGACGTGTTTTATAGGCATCGAACACAATCTGCGCGCAGCTCAAGACCACGCCGACGATCAATGCCGACAGGAGCACGACCCGAAGCAACTTCACCGACAAGCTGTTCTTGAGTTCCAGCTTCAAAGGGTTATTCCTTGTTCCGTGCGGGTAGCATCAAGTTGCCATGAGTATTGGCAATCCCGTGATGGCAGTCAAAGGGACAATCATCCTTGAAGGATTTTGCCCGCAGCTTGGCCGAATTGCAGTTGTCTTGATGAGTTAGCCTATTAGCACTGTGTCGGTTGTTGAGTCCTTCAACTTGAGGGGCAGGGGTGGAGATATTTTCCTTTTGTTTGATGTTAGTCGTCTGTAGCGGTGGGGCAAGGGGAGCAAGGCTTGTTTCATCGTTGGAAAATGCCCTGGATTCTGGGGGGGGGGGGGGGTGGGTTTTTAATCGAGTACATATCCGTTGCTGCGGTAACGGCGGCTTATGGTTTCGCCCTTACGGCGACTCACTTTTTTTACAAGCGCCTAAAAAAAGTAAGCAAAAAAACGCTCGCCCCTGACGTACGGCCCCTCGCTTAGGCTCGGGGTTCCTTCGCTCCGGCATTCATCCGGGGGCATC
>NZ_JBFREX010000054.1:0-47287 GCF_052114525.1 Pseudomonas sp. KB_15
ACCAAATTCACCTGAAACACCGCACAGTCTGATTTCACGACGGCTGCGCCGCCGAACGCAGCCTCGCAGGCTCGGCAGCTGCTACAGGGGGATGTTTGGCAATGACACCCTTGATGCAAATCAAGATGCCCCACCCCGCCCTCGCATAAAGTGGCTGACACTGCCAGCCTATCCGGGGGAATGCCCGCATGATGCTCGACGCCATTCGTTGGGACACCGATCTGATCCGCCGTTATGACCTGGCGGGACCACGCTACACCTCGTACCCGACTGCCGTGCAATTCAACAGCCAGGTCGGCACCTTTGACCTGTTCCATGCCCTGCGCGACAGCCGCAAGACTCAACGCCCGTTGTCGCTGTACGTGCACGTGCCGTTCTGCGCGAACATTTGCTATTACTGCGCCTGCAACAAGGTCATCACCAAGGATCGCGGCCGGGCGCTGCCTTACTTGCAGCGCCTGGAACAGGAAATCCAGTTGATCGCCTGCCATCTCGACACCACGCAGAAAGTCGAGCAACTGCACTTCGGTGGCGGCACGCCCACCTTTCTCAGCCACGACGAGCTGCGCCAGCTAATGGCGCATTTGCGCAAACACTTCAATTTGCTGGACGACGACTCCGGCGACTACGGCATCGAGATAGACCCGCGCGAGGCCGACTGGTCGACCATGGGCCTGCTGCGCGAACTGGGTTTCAATCGGGTCAGCATCGGCCTGCAAGACCTTGACCCGGCGGTCCAGCGAGCGGTCAATCGCCTGCAAAGCCTGGAAGAAACCCGCGCGGTGATCGACGCCGCCCGTACTTTGCAGTTTCGCTCGATCAATATCGACCTGATCTACGGCCTGCCAAAACAGACGCCGGAAAATTTCGCCCGCACCGTCGAAGAGGTCATCCACCTGCAACCGGACAGGTTATCGGTGTTCAACTACGCCCACTTGCCGGAACGCTTCATGCCGCAGCGGCGCATCAACAGCAATGATCTGCCGACACCCGCGCAGAAACTGGAAATGCTGCACCGCACCATTGAGCAACTGATCAACGCCGGCTACCGCTACATCGGCATGGACCACTTCGCCCTGCCCGACGATGAGCTGGCGATTGCCCAGGAAGAGTCGACCCTGCAACGCAACTTCCAGGGCTACACCACCCACGGTCATTGCGATTTGATCGGCCTCGGCGTCTCGGCGATCAGCCAGATCGGCGACCTTTACTGCCAGAACAGCAGCGACTTGAACCAGTATCAGAACGCGCTCGCAGCGTCGCAGCTGGCCACCAGTCGCGGCCTGCTGTGCAATGCCGACGACCGCCTGCGGCGCGCGGTCATTCAGCAATTGATCTGCACCTTCAGCCTGGAATTTTCCGACATCGAACAGGCCTTCAACATCGATTTTCAGGGCTATTTCGGCGAACTCTGGCCCCAACTGCAAGACATGGCCAAAGACGGGCTGATCGAGCTCGACCGCGAACGGATCACCATCCTGCCCGCCGGGCGATTGCTGGTACGCTCGGTGTGCATGGTCTTCGACGCGTATCTGGAACAACACAGCCGCCAGCGCTTTTCCCGGGTGATCTAGGCCACTGCGACAAAGCGCCACGGACTGGCCTCAATCTCCTCGGGTGAGTTACCCTTACATCTTATGTGTGTTTTCCCACAAGGATTGAAGAAATGTCCGAGCCAGTAAAACTGCGCGCTCATAATCAAGCCCATTGCAAGGATTGCAGCCTGGCCCCTCTTTGCCTGCCACTTTCGTTGAATCTGGAAGACATGGATGCGCTGGACGAAATCGTCAAACGTGGCCGGCCGCTGAAAAAAGGCGAATTTCTGTTTCGCCAGGGCGATACCTTCGATTCTGTTTACGCAGTCCGCTCTGGCGCCCTCAAGACCTTCAGCCTGAGCGACACCGGCGAAGAACAGCTCACCGGCTTTCACCTGCCCAGCGAACTGGTCGGCCTGTCGGGCATGGACACCGAAAAGCATCCGGTGTCGGCGCAAGCCCTGGAAACCACTTCAGTGTGTGAGATCCCCTTTGAACGCCTCGACGAACTGGCCCTGCAACTGCCGCAGTTGCGCCGTCAGTTGATGCGCGTGATGAGCCGCGAAATTCGCGATGACCAGCAGATGATGCTGCTGTTGTCGAAAAAGACCGCCGACGAACGCATCGCCACCTTCCTGGTCAACCTTTCGGCACGCTTCCGCGCCCGGGGTTTTTCCGCCAATCAGTTCCGCCTGAGCATGTCGCGCAACGAAATCGGCAACTACCTGGGCCTGGCGGTGGAAACCGTGTCTCGCGTCTTTACGCGCTTCCAGCAAAACGAACTGATCGCGGCAGAAGGCAAGGAGATCCGGATTATCGACCCGATCCAGCTGTGCGCCCTGGCCGGTGGCTCACTGGAAAGCTGAAACAAACCGTTGCGGCTGAGCGAAACGGTTCAGCCGCCGTTATACTTCGTCGTTTGCAGCCCTGCCAGGATTCTTCGACTATGGCCTTCGACTCCTTCGACATCAAATCCCTCATCCGCCCTGTCATCGACTTCCCGAAACCGGGCGTGATCTTTCGCGACATCACCCCGCTGTTTCAGTCGCCCACGGCCCTGCGCCTGGTGATGGACAGCTTCGCCCATCGTTATGTCGAGGCTGACTTCACCCATATCGGCGCCATGGACGCCCGCGGCTTCCTGATCGGTTCGGTACTGGCCTATCAGTTGAACAAGCCGCTGGTGCTGTTCCGCAAGCAAGGCAAGCTGCCGGCCGACGTGCTGGCCGAGGGCTATGCGACCGAGTACGGCGAAGCCTTTCTGGAAGTGCATGCCGACAGCTTGTGCGAGGGTGATTCGGTGGTGATGTTCGATGACCTGATCGCCACCGGCGGCACCCTGATTGCCGCCGCAAACCTGATCCGCCGCATGGGCGCGCGGGTGCATGAAGCGGCGGCGATCATCGACTTGCCGGAGCTGGGTGGCTCGCAGCGCCTGGAAGACATGGGCATTCCTACGTTCTGCCTGACGCAGTTTGCATTAACCGACAAGTAAGCGGCGACTGGGCCGACGCCATTCGCGAGCAAGCCCGCTCCCACACTGGACTGTATTCTTCCTGAAAGAACGCGGTCGAATGTGGGAGCGGGCTTGCTCGCGAAAGCGTCAGCCGCCACACCACCAAACTCAAAGCCCCATCTGCTTGCTGATGATCTCGTTCATCACTTCCCGCGTCCCGCCACCAATCGACAGTATCCGGTTGTCGCGGTACAGCCGCTCCACCAGACTTTCGCGCATGTAACCCAGCCCACCCAATATCTGCACCGCATCGTTGACGATCCGGTCTGCCGTATCCGTCGCAAAGTTCTTGGCCATGGAAATTTCCTTGATCACACTCTGCCCCGCCGCCATTTTCGCGGCCTGGCGGTAAGTGAACTCCCGGGACACTTCCAGCGCGGTCGCCATCTCGGCGAGGCGATGCCTGATCACCTGGAACTTGCCGATCGGCTTGCCAAAGGCTTCGCGCTGGCGCGCCCATTTCAGGCTCTCTTCCAGTGCAAGCTGTGCAGTCATGTTGGCCATCAATGCCAGGGCCAGGCGTTCGCTCTGGAAATTGCCCATGATGCAGGCAAAGCCCATGTTCTCGGTGCCGATCAGATTTCCTGCGGGCACCCGGCAATCATCGAAGAACAGTTCAGCCGTGTCCGACGCCCACCAACCCATTTTCTTCAGCTGCCGTCCTACGGTGAAACCGGGCGTGCCCTTCTCGATCAATAACAAGCTGATACCCGCGAAACCTGGCTCGCCGGTTCGCACCGCGACGGTATAGAAATCCGCGCGCACGCCGCTGGTAATAAAGGTCTTGCTGCCACTGACCCGATAGAAATCGCCATCGCGCACTGCGCGGGTTTGCAGGTTGGCGACGTCAGATCCACCGCCAGGCTCGGTGATGGCCAGGGCGCTGATCTTCTCTCCCGACAGCACCTGGGGCAGCACCCGATCTCGCACTTCGGGCCGACCCCACTTGAGAATGGGCGGCAAGCCGATATCCAGCGAGCCCAGACCGGCAACCAGCCCGCCTGAGCCGCAGCGCATCAACTCTTCACTGGCGGCAACCTTGGCGAACAGATCCCCTTCATGGCTGCCTCCGTAAGCTTCGGGGTAACCGATGCCGAGAATCCCCGCCGCGCCGGCCTTGAGATAGAGCTCGCGAGGAAAGCTTTCGGCTTCTTCCCACTGCTCGATATCGGGAAGAATCTCGCGTTCGACGAAGCGTCTGACGCTGTCACGGACCAATTGGTGGCTGGGGTCGAAGTATTCCTGAAAGGCAGACATCGGCGAGCTCCACTGAAGGGGTCAGTGAAGTTAACCGAGCGCTTGCTTGGTTTTCAACAGGATTGTGTGAATCAGCGATACCGAGGTGCGCCCTTCGCGAGCAAGCCCGCTCCCACATTGGTTTTGTGTGCACCGCAGCCCCCCTGTGGGAGCGGGCTTGCTCGCGATGGCGTCAGCCCGAACAACACAAATTACAGTGAGATCGGCTTACGCCCTGCAAACGAATGCGCCAGCGTCCCGCCATCCACCAGCTCCAGCTCACCACCCAGCGGTACGCCGTGGGCGATGCGCGAGGCGATCAGGCCTTTGTTGCTGAGCAACTGGGCGATGTAGTGTGCGGTGGCTTCACCTTCCACGGTCGGGTTGGTGGCCAGGATGACTTCGGTGAAGGTGCCCGCCTCTTCGATCCGCGCCATCAATTGCGGAATGCCGATGGCTTCCGGGCCCAAACCGTCGAGCGGCGACAGATGCCCCTTGAGCACGAAATAGCGGCCGCGGAAACCGGTCTGCTCCACCGCATAGACGTCCATCGGACCTTCCACCACGCAGAGCAAGGTGTCGTCGCGACGGGTATCGGCGCATTGCGGGCAAAGATCATCCTCAGTCAGCGTACGGCACAAACGGCAGTGGCCGACCCCTTCCATCGCCTGGCTCAGGGCCAGTGCCAGTCGTGAGCCGCCGCTGCGGTCACGCTCAAGCAACTGCAACGCCATGCGCTGGGCGGTTTTCTGACCCACGCCGGGCAAAATTCGCAGGGCGTCGATCAGTTGGCGAATCAAAGGGCTGAAGCTCATGGTGGAAAAGTCCGACAAAACAACGAGACGCGGTTTATACCCGCGCCTCGGTTGAGCGTCAAATTGCAGCGTCAATTACTCAGTCCCGGGAAACCCGAACCACCAATTTGCCGAAGTTGCGGCCCTCCAGCAGGCCGATGAACGCATCGGGCGCCTGTTCCAGGCCATCGACCACGTCCTCGCGGAACTTTACCTTGCCGTCGCGTACCCAGGGCGCCATGGCACTGAGGAATTCCGGCTGGCGATCACCATAGTCATCGAACACGATAAAGCCCTGAATGCGTACCCGTTTGGTCAACAGGGTGCGTTGCAACAGTGGCAGACGATCCGGCCCGCTCGGCGCTTCATTGGCGTTATAGGAGGCAATCAGGCCGCACAGTGGAACCCGCGCCTTGGGGTTGAGCAACGGCACCACGGCGTCGAACACCTTGCCACCGACGTTTTCATAATAAATGTCGATGCCCTTGGGACAAGCCTGCGCCAGCTCATCAGCAAAGTCCGGACTCCTGTGGTCGATGCAGGCATCGAAGCCCAACTCTTCGACGACATAACGGCACTTGTTCGCACCGCCGGCCACGCCGACCACGCGCAAGCCCTTGATCTTCGCCACCTGGCCGACTACCGAACCCACCGCGCCGGACGCCGCTGCAACCACCAGGGTCTCGCCGGCCTTGGGTTGGCCGATATCCATCAGCCCCATGTACGCGGTCATGCCCGGCATCCCCAGCACCCCGAGGGCCATCGAGGCACTTGGCAACCCCGACGGYACCGGGATGATGCTGCGCCCGTCATTGATACTGTGACTTTGCCAACCGGTGGCACCGACCACCAGGTCACCTTCCTGAAATTTTGGATTGAGCGACCGCTCGACCCGGCTGACAGCGCCCCCGGTCATGACTTCGCCGATTTCCACCGGTGCGGCGTAGGAAGGTGCGTCACTCATGCGTCCGCGCATGTAGGGATCCAGTGACAGGAAAACGGTCTTGAGCAGCACCTGACCGTCGGCCAGATCCGGCAACGCTACCCGCTCCATGCGGAAGTTTTCCGGCGTCGGCGCGCCGACCGGGCGTGAAGCCAGGACAATGCGTTGATTGAGGGTAATGGGGTCGGACATGGCAGCGTCTCCTGTGATCGATGGGGTTCGGTGATATAGGGAGCAGACCTTTGTGGCGGTTTGGCGTTCGATGTGTTTTCAGTTGTACCGGGGCGACTTCATCGCGAGCAAGCTCGCTCCCACATTTGGAATGCAATCCCCTGTGGGAGCGAGCCTGCTCGCGATGGCGGCATACCTGTCACCACCGACCCAACAGCCAGAAACAAAAATGCCAGGCGCAATGCCTAGCATTTTTTGTAGCTCATCTGCCGCCTGAAGGCGAATCAGAATGGCAGTTTCATGCCCGGTGGCAGTTGCATGCCGGCGGTCATGCTGCCCATTTTTTCCTGACTGTTGGCTTCGATCTTGCGCACGGCATCGTTGACCGCGGATGCGATGACCGCTTCCAGCATTTCCTTGTCGTCTTCGCTCATGCCTTCGACCAGGCTCGGGTCGATGGTCACGCTCTTGACGTCATGGCGACCGGTCATCACCACGGTGACCATATCGCCACCGGCCTTACCGGTGACTTCGGCGTTGGCCAGCTCTTCCTGCATCTTGGCCATTTTTTCCTGCATCTGCTGCGCCTGCTTCATCAGGCCGGCCATGCCACCTTTCATCATGGTAATCACCTCAAAAGTACTTGGATCAAAACAGCGCCCGGCGGAGTGTAGCCGAGCGCCTTCAGTTATTAGCCCTGAGTGACCAGGGCGTCGACAGGTTCAATAGTATCGTTACGGACCACCGCACCGAACTGCTGCATCATTTGCTGGATGAACGGATCGCCGTGGATCGATTCCTCCGCCTCGCGCTGACGATTGGCGCGGCGGCGCGAAGCCGCTTGTGCCGGGGTTTCCTGCTCGGGCTTGATCAGCTCGATGCTCAGGGTCAGCGTGCGCTGGTGATACTGGTTCAGCGCATCGTTGAGGCGACGCTGTTGAGTGGCGTTGAACAAGGCACTGTGGGCCGGGTCCAGGTGCATCAGCCAATTGTCGCCATCCACCGCGATCAGCGTGCAGTTGGCGGCGATGCTGCCGGTCATGCCGGAGATCGGCAATTTCGGGAACAGCTCCAGCCATTGCAGGGCCAGACCGGTGGCCGGCATTGCCGCGAGCTCAGGCTCTGGCTCCGGAGCAGCCTCGGCGGCATGCTCGCTGGCCAACTCGTCGAGGTAACTGTAGGCCGAATCCATGTCCGGCTCGATGTAATCCTCGTCCAGCGGCGGCTCGTCATCCAGGTCCATGCCCGGCGTCGCGGCATCGACGTCGGCCACCGAAGGTTCAGGGATCGGCGCGGCAGCCCATTCCGGGGCGTCCGGCACCACGCTGTCCGGTGTCGGCAACGGCATCGGCGGTAAATCGGGTTGTTCGCTGGCGGTTTCCAGCACCGGCTCCACCGCCGGTTGCTGAACGGGCGCCGGCTCGACCGGGTCATTCCACGGCAGGTCGACAACTTCTTCGACCACGACCGCCTCAACCACAGGCGCAGGCTCTGGCACAACGACCGGTGCAGGTGCAGGTGCAGGTACAGGTGCCGCCACTGGCGCAGCCGCCATCGGTGCAACGGCCGCAGCGACTACCGGCGCAACAACCGGCGCGGCAGCCACTGAGTTTGCGGAATCAACTGTGGCCTGGCTGATCCCCACTGGCTTTAGCGGTTGCCTTGGGGCATCCGCGGTGTCTGCGGGCCGGAACGCCAGCATCCGCAGCAACACCATTTCAAAACCGCCCCGGGGATCGGGCGCCAGCGGCAAGTCGCGGCGGCCGATCAGGCCCATCTGGTAGTAGAACTGCACGTCTTCGGCCGGCAAGGCCCGGGCCAGTGCCAGCACGCGATCACGGTCGCCGTGACCGTTATCGACACCTTCCGGCAAGGCCTGGGCGATGGCAACGCGGTGCAGCACATTGAGAATTTCCGAGAGCACGCCGTTCCAGTCCGGCCCTTGTTCGGCCAGGTGGCGGACGGCTTCGAGCAACGCCCTGGCATCGCCTTCGATCAGCGCATGCAGGACGTCGTAGACCTGCCCGTGATCGAGGGTCCCGAGCATCGCCCGCACGTCGGCGGCCATGACCTTGCCTTCACCGAAGGCAATCGCCTGGTCGGTCAGGCTCATGGCATCCCGCATCGACCCGTCGGCGGCACGGCCCAGCAACCACAGCGCATCGTCTTCGAACGGCACGTTCTCGACGCCCAGCACGTGGGTCAAATGCTCGACGACGCGTTCCGGCGTCATGTTCTTCAGGGAGAACTGCAGGCACCGCGACAGAATCGTTGCAGGAAGTTTCTGCGGATCGGTCGTGGCCAGGATGAACTTGACGTAGGGTGGCGGCTCTTCGAGGGTTTTGAGCAGTGCGTTGAAGGAATGGCTGGAGAGCATGTGCACTTCGTCGATCAGGTAGACCTTGAAGCGCCCGCGGCTCGGGGCGTACTGCACATTGTCGAGCAACTCGCGAGTGTCTTCGACCTTGGTGCGGCTCGCGGCGTCGATCTCGATCAGGTCGACAAAGCGGCCYTCRTCGATTTCGCGGCACACCGAGCAYTCGCCACAAGGSGTCGAAGTGATACCTGTCTCACAGTTCAGGCATTTGGCAATGATCCGCGCGATGGTGGTCTTGCCGACTCCCCGGGTACCGGTAAACAGGTACGCGTGGTGCAGCCGCTGGCTGTCCAAGGCATTGATCAGAGCCTTGAGCACATGGGTCTGGCCGACCATTTCGCGGAACGAGCGCGGACGCCATTTACGTGCAAGAACCTGATAACTCATCGAAAACCGTCGCAGCGAAGGAAGCAGAAGCGGCTAATGCTAGCGGAGCAAGGCACAAATTGCATCCGGTGCGCTCGTGTATTCTGGCTAAGCTGCACATCGCAGGCATTTAATGGAGTGTTTATGCGGCTGGCCTTGGGAGCATTGCTGTTGATCAGCCTGGACGGCGAGGCCGCGCAAGCTCCGCTGCGCTTCGTGATATCCGACAGCTGGACCATGCCCATGGTGCAGCTTGAAGGAGGCAAACCGACCCAGGGCATTCTGTATGACGTGATGCTCAGTCTCGCGACTCAGGTCGGCGTACCGGCCGAATTCCATGTGTTGCCCCGCGGGCGGGTGGAAAACGCCATGAAACAAGGCGAGGTCGATATCCGCTGTTATGCCGCGCAATCGTGGCTGCCCCGTCAGTCCGGCGACTACCTCTGGAGCATCCCGCTCTTTACCCAGCCCGACCTGCTGATCACCCCGAATGCGCGCCCCGCTCCAGTGAATCCGGCGGATTTGCCACAACAGTCCATCGGCACCGTGCTGGGCTACAGCTACCCGACCCTGCAACCGCTGTTCGACACCGATCAACTGCATCGCGACGACGCACGCAATCAGGAACTGGTGCTGGAAAAGCTCCTCGCCGGCCGCAACCGCTATGCCGTCAGCAATCAATGGAGCCTGGACTGGTTCAATCAGCGCCTGCTACCGGCGCAACAGCTGCGCAGCGTGGCAGTGCTGCAGGAGCAGAATGTCGGCTGCTACGTGCGCAACGACCCACAAGTGCCGGTACAGAGCATTCTGCGCACCCTGGTGCGGATGAAGATGTCCGGGGAGATCGATAAGATTGTCCGGTTGTATACCGGTGGCGAGCCGGCGGCTGTGGATAAATCGGAAACGACAAAAAACCGCCCCGGACAAGTTCCTGGCAGCTAGCGAAAGTTTTTTCAGAAAGATAACGCGAGAGAACACTCGCGTGGCGTTAAGGCGGTAACCCTACCAGCCACACCCCGGCACACAATGCCGCCGCTGCGGCTGCTCCTGACCTGACAACCATCTAAGGGCGTCGGCCAACACCGGAAAACTAAAACAAGAATGGAACAAGCCGATAACGAACACCCTGCATATACTCTCGATATAATGGATCAAGAGAAAGATGCGCCTCTTCTCGAAATATTCGCGCGACCAGAAAACTGATAGTTCCCACATAGATAGCTATATTAGCCAGTGATGTATTTGCCAATACATAGCCCGTAAATGTCAGACAATAACTGGCATAGATAGGATGACGCACCAAGCGATACATCCACGCAGTCTTGATAACCCGCTTTGCGGCAACGAGCGCAAAGCTGCGGTTTAGAGAAAGTATACCCAGCACCTGAATGATCGTTCCCACAACTATCAGAAAACTTGCCCACGGGAGTACCCCCCAAGCCTCCGGCCGGAAAAACAATGGGGTAAAAGTCCCACCTGCCGCCATCAACCAGTCGAGCGGAATGAGCGAAACCGTCTTTGGCTCGCTTCGAAAAATGTACAAAACTGCTGTCAGCGTCTCGGAGAGACAGAACAAAAGCATCGTCAGTTGTTGCGTTTCTAGAAATMGGACCAAATGAACATAAGCAAAAACACTCCACACCCCCGCCAGGATAACTCCGCTATAAAATCCGACCCATCTCGACTGCAGCACTGCAGACAATGAACTCATGCCAGAAACTCCTGTCCGAAAAGTAACCAAAATCCGTTTTGAGGCGCCTTGATTTGCCCCCCCTTACCCACTGACATTGTCGACACCGTGATTGCGTCATCACTGATCATCACAGCCTAGCCAAAAATCAGACTTCAAGCTCCATCTTGAAAACACTCTGATAGCAAGACTGAAATCCGTCCCCGCCTGACTCTGCGACAAGACAAAACTCCGACACTCTCACGACTTCTGGCAAAACGCACGTCTGCCTTGATGCCTTGGAACTATTATCCCTTACAACTTGATAGAATTAAGCATCTACCCATAATAACCAATAGGACCAAATAGCTGTCTGCGCAAATATCGAATCCTCATAACAACATGCCCAACTATTCGATTTGCCTATGGCGATGACTCCGTCAAGCCCAAAAAATCAGCAGGACATTGCTCCTGATCGGGCCAGGACACGTAGACAACAGGACCACGGTGAGCTTGCCATATCCCTCGACTGACTCACGGCGCACTTAATACGAAGTAGTTTGCCAACCTGGGCCAGCAGCGAGAAGGTGCGCAGAGATGCCACAGCAAGGAAAGTGGAGAGCGCAGCAAGGTTTTGAAGAGTGCAAACGTAAAGCCTGCGCGTCTCGTATGGCGCACCACTTCGGCGTACCTGAACGCTGTCACACTTCGAGATTTTTGTGCTGACAAATCCTTGTAGACTCAAGGATTCAGAGATAGGTGGCGACCCCACCAGCCACACCCCGGCACACAATGTCACCGCTGCGGCTGCTCCCTTCCAGGCCTGACCGGGTTCACGGCTGATCGTTGCGGGGGGACCGATGGGGTCACCATAACGACGCTCACCTGTCGGCGAGCCGCGCCATTGTACCTATCTGAGGCGAAGTTACAACCGTTGGTTTCGGATAAAAAATATGAAGGGGTTCAAGCACTTGCTATTGCGCCTGAAGCACCTCGTCCGCCCTGCCGCCCTCCTGCTGAATCACCAGGTGGATAAAGTGCAGCCTGGCAATCACCGCCGGCGGCAGGACGAATGGATAGAAATCCGGCTGCCCCATGCTGCGTGACAGTTCATTGAGCATACCCGCCAGCTCGATCCACGCATTGACGAACGACAGAAAAGCCACGCCGCCGGGGTGCAGTGGATCGTAGAGGGTATCCAGCGCAAACGGCTGATAGTCGAAGTCCCATTCCCGGGCACTCATGCCAAAGCCCAACGCGGTGTCCACCGCATCCATCATGTGCAGGTAATGCGCCCAGGTTTCCGCCCAGTCTTCCCATGGGTGCATGGTCGCGTAGGCGCTGACGTAGTGCTGCTGCCAGCCGAGCGGTGCGCCCTGCTGATAATGTCGTTCGAGGGCATCGGCATAGCTGGCGCGCTCATCGCCAAACAATCCACGAAACGGCTCAAGCCAATGGCTGTTGGCGATCAATCGATCCCAATAGAAATGCCCGACCTCGTGACGGAAATGCCCGAGCAGCGTGCGATAGGGTTCGCGCATTTGCACCCGCACCTGCTCGCGATGGGCATCGTCTGCCTCCTTGATATCGAGGGTGATCAAGCCATTGGCGTGGCCGGTGGTCGGCAGCTTGCCCTCGAGGTCGACGCCGATGAAATCGAACGCAAGGCCGGTTTCTTCATCCACGCTTTTCGGGATGACGGGCAATCCAAGGCTGACCAGTTGCGCCACCAAGCGGCGTTTGGCGGTTTCTACCTTGCGCCAGCGTTCGTGATTGTCCGTTATCGACAGGTCGGGAATCGTGCGATTCAAGCTACAAGCCATGCACAAGGTTTCGTGATGACTGACCGGGAGCAGCCAATTACAGGCTGCAGGTGAATCGAGATTGGCGCAGCGGCGGAACGCACCCGCCTCCGGATCGGCGTCGAGCAACCAGGTGTCGGGGCGCTCGCCCGGTTGCAGCGAAGACAAGCGGCTTTGCTCAGGCTGATATCCAAGGGCTGCCGAACACGCCAGGCACTGGCTGTTGCGAAAGAACAGCGACTGCCCGCAACGACAGGACCAGACCTTGCTGTTGCGCGAGCTTTCGCCCACGAACGGTGCGGCAATGCGCGAACTGAGCTGTTCGAAGAAACGGTACATGGCGATCTCTCCCGGGGGCTTGCAGAGACTAGATCATTACCGTGACGTGATCCTTCCCGCTTTCTGCCGGGGTGCTGAAATCGCCATCGCGAGCAAGCCCGCTCCCACCTTTAACCGGGTTCTTCCTGCAGGAATCCGATCGAATGTGGGAGCGGGCTTGCTCGCGAATGGCTTCACACTGAAATATCGTGCTCGCGCAGAAACTCGACAAACGCCTCTTCATCCAGCACCTTCAGGCCCAGCTCATTGGCCTTGGTCAACTTGGAGCCCGCGCCGGGCCCGGCCACCACGCAATGAGTCTTGGCCGACACGGAGCCAGCGACCTTGGCCCCCAGGCTTTCGAGTTTTTCCTTGGCGATATCGCGACTCATCAGCTCCAGCGAGCCGGTCAGCACCCAGGTCTGCCCGGCCAGCGGCAAGCCTTCGACGACCTTCTTCTCGCTCTGCCAGTGCATGCCGAAATCGGCCAGTTGCTTCTCGGCCGCTTCGGCCAATTGGCGATTGGCCTCGACCGCGAAGAACTCACGCACCGAATTGGCTTGTTTCTCCGGCAGCGCCTGGCGCATATCGAGCCAGTCAGCGCCGATCACCGCCTGCAGCGAGCCGAATTTGTCCGCCAGCTTCTGCGCCCCGCCCGGACCGACCGACGGAATATGCAGCTTGTCGAGGAAACCGCCGAGCGTGGTGCTCGCCGAAAACTCGGCACCCAACTCGCCCTGATCCTGAATCTGCATGCCATGTCTGAGCAAATCAGCGATCACCTGCTGGTTATGTGCGTCTTCAAAGAAGCTGTGGATCTCGTACGCGACTTCCAGGCCAACATCCGGCAAGTACGTCAGCACCTGTGGCAAGGCCTGTTGCACCCGTTCCAGCGAACCCAGGGAGCGGGCCAGAACCTTGGCGGTCTCCTCGCCGACATCGGGAATCCCGAGGGCGTAGATGAACCGCGCCAGGCCCGGTTTCTTGCTGTCTTCGATGGCGCCGAGCAGGTTCTTGCTCGACAGTTCGGCAAAGCCTTCCAGATCGACGATCTGCTCGAACGTCAGGGCGTACAGATCGGCCGGCGAACTCACCAGGCCTTCGTCGACCAGTTGCTCGACGCTTTTCTCCCCCAACCCTTCGATGTCCATGGCGCGACGGGAAACGAAGTGAATGATTGCCTGCTTGAGTTGCGCGCCACAGGCCAGGCGGCCGACGCAGCGGTACACCGCGCCTTCGCTGACCGTCTCACGGCCCTTGCTGCGCTTGATCAGTTGCGTGCGCTCGACATGGGAGCCGCACACCGGGCACTGCTCGGGAATCTGCACCGGCCGGGCGTTTTCCGGACGACGTTCCATGACCACTTGCACCACTTGCGGAATCACGTCACCGGCGCGGCGGATGATCACCGTGTCGCCGATCATCAAGCCCAGACGCGCCACTTCATCCATGTTGTGCAGCGTGGCATTGGCCACCGTGACACCCGCGACCTTGACCGGTTTCAGGCGCGCCACGGGCGTCACAGCCCCGGTGCGGCCGACCTGGAATTCCACATCGAGCAGTTCGGTGAGTTCTTCCATCGCCGGGAATTTGTGGGCGATGGCCCAGCGCGGCTCACGGGCGCGGAAACCCAGTTCGCGCTGGGAGGCGATGCTGTTGACCTTGAACACCACGCCGTCGATTTCATACGGCAGCGCGTTACGCCGCTCACCGATGTCGCGGTAGTAATCCAGACATTCGGCGATACCGTGCGCCAGTTTCAGCTCATGACTGATCGGCATGCCCCAGGCTTTGAGCTGCTGCAAATTGCCGATGTGCGTATCGGCAATGTCCGCCGACACCTGGCCGATGCCGTAGCAGCAGAACTCCAGCGGACGATTGGCGGTGATCTTCGAATCCAGCTGCCGCAAACTGCCTGCCGCGGCGTTGCGCGGGTTGGCGAAGGTCTTGCCGCCGACTTCCAGTTGCGTGGCGTTGAGCCGCTCGAAACCGGCCTTGGACATGAACACTTCGCCGCGCACCTCCAGGGTCGCCGGCCAGCCAGTGCCGTGCAGCTTGAGCGGAATATTGCGTACGGTGCGCACGTTGACACTGATGTCTTCGCCAGTCGTGCCATCGCCGCGCGTGGCGCCGCGCACCAGTACGCCATCCTGATACAGCAGGCTGACCGCCAGGCCATCGAGCTTGGGTTCACAGCTGTATTCGACTGTTGCGCCGCCACCGAACAGGTCGCCGGCCGGCAGGTCCAGGCCTTCGCTCACCCGGCGGTCGAACTCGCGCATGTCGGTTTCTTCGAAGGCGTTGCCGAGGCTGAGCATCGGCACTTCGTGACGCACCTGGGTAAACGCCGACAGCGCCGCACTGCCCACTCGCTGGGTCGGCGAATCGCTGGTGATCAGTTCGGGATTGGCCGCCTCAAGGGCCTTGAGTTCGTTGAACAAGCGGTCGTATTCGGCGTCCGGAATGCTCGGCTCGTCCAGCACGTGATAACGATAGTTGTGCTGATCGAGTTCAGCGCGCAGCTCTAAAATACGGTTCTTGGCGGCGGTCATGGGTGTTCTCTCGTAAAGCAAAAGAGCAGCCGAGGCTGCTCTATCTCATCTCATTAAGATCAAGAGATCGCAGCCTCGTTTCACTCGACAGCTCCTACAGAGTGAAACGAGACTGCGATCTTTTGCCTTTATCGTTTCTGGGTCAGGGCGCGGCGTTCGAATTCCACGATGCGCTGACGGTAGTGCTCGATCGTCTGGGCGGTCAGTACGCTGCGCTGGTCGTCCTTCAGTTCGCCGTTGAGCTCCTGGGACAATTTACGCGCCGCTGCCACCATGACGTCGAAGGCTTGCTTCGGATGGCGAGGGCCTGGCAGACCCAGGAAGAAGCTCACCGCCGGAGTGCTGAAGTGGTCGATGTCGTCCAGGTCGAATACACCTGGCTTGACGGCGTTGGCCATGGAGAACAACACCTCCCCGTTACCCGCCATGCTTTCGTGACGGTGGAAGATATCCATCTCGCCGAAACGCAGGCCGCTTTCCAGAATGTTCTGCAACAGCGCCGGGCCCTTGAAGCCGGCAGCGTCACGACAGATCACGCTGATCACCAGCACTTCTTCAGCTTGCGGTTGCTCTTTGTCGCTGACCGATGGCGAAGCCTTGGTGTCATTCGGGAAATCGTCGTCGCGGCTGCTGAAGCTCGGGCCGCCGTCCAGATCCAGGCTGAGGTTCATGTCACCCTGGGAAGGCTCGCCGTGACTGCGCTTGCCGCGCTTGGAACCCGACTCGCGAGGTTCGCGGGCCGGCATGCTCACCGACGGCAGATCCTGCTCGTCCAGTTGCGGCTCTTTATGCGTGTCCAGCACGCGCGGCGGGCCCAGCAGCTCGGCGCTGCTGTCCTCGTCCGGCAGATTGGACAGACTTCGGTCAAGACGGAACTTCAGTTTTCCCTTGCCGCCGCGCATACGGCGCCAGCCATCGAAAAGAATACCGGCAATGACAATAATGCCGATGACGATCAGCCACTCGCGCAGACCGATTTCCATGTAATCCCGTGCCTCTATGAAAAATGCTGAAAAATAAGGGGTTTACAACGTGCAAACCGCTTTAAAACGTGGCGCCAACTCTATGTTCTGACAGGCGTTTTGCCCACGTATACGAAAAATTGACATTAAACTAGCACGACCAAAGGCAACTTTACACCGTCTACCACCTTGGCTAGCGCGAATATGTCGATTAGCCAGCAAGTCGAAGCCAGTAAAAGAGTCCTACAACCCATAAACACCMCTTCCTGCAACCACGACTCAGGCGTCCACCATCGCCATCGCCTCCTCGACATCCACGGCCACCAGACGTGAACAGCCGGGTTCGTGCATCGTCACACCCATCAGTTGTTCGGCCATTTCCATGGCGATCTTGTTGTGGGTGATATAGATGAACTGCACTGTCTGCGACATCTCTTTTACCAACCGCGCGTAGCGTCCAACGTTAGCGTCATCCAGTGGCGCGTCAACCTCATCGAGCATGCAGAACGGCGCCGGATTCAACTTGAAGATCGCAAAAACCAGGGCCAATGCGGTCAGGGCCTTTTCGCCACCGGAGAGCAAATGGATGGTGCTGTTCTTCTTTCCTGGCGGCTGCGCCATGATTGTTACCCCTGTATCGAGTAAATCTTCGCCCGTCAGTTCCAAATAAGCGCGACCTCCACCGAAAACTTTTGGGAAAAGCGCCTGCAAACCGCCATTGATCTGATCAAAGGTATCCTTGAAACGGTTACGGGTTTCCTTGTCGATCTTGCGGATGACGTTTTCCAGTGTCTCCAATGCTTCCACCAGATCGTCGTTCTGCGCATCCAGATAACGTTTACGCTCCGATTGTTGCTGGTACTCATCGATGGCTGCCAGGTTGATCGCGCCCAGGCGCTGAATCCTCGCGGCGATGCGCTCGAGCTCTTCCTCGGCTTCCTTCTCGCTGGCCTCGGCGGTCAACGTCGCGAGTACGCCGTGGAGATCGTAGCCGTCTTCCAGCAACTGGTCCTGCAAGGTCTTGCGGCGCACGGTCAGGGCTTGCCATTCCATGCGCTGGGTTTCGAGCTGGCTGCGAATCAACTGGGATTGTTGTTCGGCCTGACTGCGGCGCTTCTCGGCATCGCGCAGTTCGCGGTCGGCGTCTTCGAGGGCGATCTGCGCGGTCTTGAGTTCTTCGTCGACGGTCATGCGCTTGTCGAGCAGTTCTTCGAGCTTCAGGCGCAGCTCTTCCAGTGGCGCTTCGCCCTCCTCCAGATTGAGGCTCAGTTGTTCGCGCTTTTCGGTCAGCCGCTCGGACTGCATCTCCAGCCGTTCCAGCGCCTGGCGTGTCGAATCATGCTGCGCCTTGAGCGAACCCAAACGCACCGCCAACTGGTGGGCGTGATCCTTGTGTTGCCGCGCTTCCTGACGCACCCGGTCCAGGCGCTCGCGCAAACTGTCGCGCTGTGCCAGCAACAACTCACGCTGCTCGGTGTCCAGCGCCATGCTGTCGAGGGCTTCCTGCAATTGCAGGCGCGCTTCACCGATGTGTTCGTGCTCCAAGGCCCGCTGTTCGTCCAGCTCGGTGAGCTCTTCGTCGAGACGGGTGCGGCGCAGGGTCAACTGTTCGGCCTTGGCTTTGCCGGCGGACAATTGAGCCTTTAACTCACCTTGCTGACGGGCTTCGTCCTGCAGCAAACGGCGCAAATGTTCGCGACCGTTTTCCTGCTGACGCTGCTGCGCCCTGAGATTCTGCAGTTGGGTTTCCAGGGTTTCGACAGCGGCTTCGCGCTCTTCGCGCTCAAGGCCCAGCTGCTGGATTTCCTGACCACGGGCGAGCACGCCGCTTTCCGCTTCACTGGCCCGACGCACGCGCAGAAAATGCCGACCGACCCAGTAACCGTCACGACTGATAAGGCTCTGGCCGGCAGTCAATTGCCCGCGCAAGGCCAAGGCCTGTTCAAGGCTGTCGACCGGTTTGACTTGCCCCAGCCATGGCGACAGATCGATCTGCGCCTCGACCATGTCCAGCAAGCTGCCCGGTACTCGGACGCCATCGCTGGCCGGGCTGAGCAAACGCAAATCGCCCTGGGCAAAGCCCGACAGATCGAAATCGTTGAAATCATCCACCAGCACCGCTTGCAGGTCGGCGCCGAGCACGGTCTCTACCGCCAGCTCCCAACCTGCCTCAACCTTGAGGCCTTCGGCCAAGCGAGGGCGATCAGCGAGATTCTGTTCGCGCAGCCATTCGGCGGTGCCGGTGCCCGGATCGAGCGCGGCTTGCTGCAAGGCTTCGAGCGAAGCCAGCCGACCGTTGAGCCGCTGCAAATCGCCCTGGGCCTGTTGTTGCGCCGTCAGCGTTTGCTGTAATTGCTGGCGCAGTTGCTCGAGCTTTTCGACCTGAGCCTCTTCACTGGTCTGCAAATCCTCGAGGGTCGCCTCGGATTCAGCGAGCTGCTCGCTGAGCTCCATGATCGCCGCGTCTTCCGGGTCCGCCGAGAGCAAGGCGCGTTCTTCGCCAAGACGCTTCTGGCGATCGGCCAGGCGCTCCAGGCTGGTTTCCAGCTGCTGGATCCGCGATTGCTGCACTTCGGCCTGACGGCGCGGCTCGGCGGCGGTGAGGTTGAACGTATCCCACTGCTCTTGCCAGCCATGCATGGTGGTTTCGGATTCTTCCAGCGCGGCGGCGGCCTCTTCGGCGGCGGCGCTGGTGACTTCCTGCTCCGGGGTGAGCATGTCCAGCTCTTCGCCGAGGGTCAGCAGCAGTGTGCGGTCGTGGCCCAGGTGCGATTCGGTTTCCAGGCGTGCGCGTTCGGCCTCTTTCAGGTCATCCTGCAACTGGCGCAAACGCTGCTGACCGTGCTGGATGCTCTGCTCGACCCGGGCTATGTCGCCGCCGACCGAGTAGAAGCGCCCCTGCACCAGATTGAAGCGCTCCGACAGGTCGTGGTGCCCGTCACGCAGGCGCTCGATGCTCGCGTCGGCATTGCGCTGTTCGGCCACCAGGGCTTCGAAAGAAACTTCCTGGTTGCCGATGATCGCTTCACGCTGGCCGACCTGATCATTCAGCGCCTGCCAGCGCAGGGCCGACAACTGGGCCTTGAGCTGACGCTCCTCGCCCTTGTATTCCTGATACTTCCTGGCGGCCTCGGCCTGGCGATGCAAGCGCTCAAGCTGACGCGTCAGCTCTTCGCGCAGGTCGGTCAGGCGTTCCAGGTTCTCGTGGGTACGACGGATGCGGTTTTCGGTCTCGCGCCGGCGCTCCTTGTACTTGGAGATGCCCGCCGCTTCTTCGATGAAGTTGCGCAGGTCTTCGGGCTTGGACTCGATCAGCTTGGAGATCATCCCCTGCTCGATGATCGAGTAGCTGCGTGGGCCAAGGCCGGTGCCGAGGAAGATGTCGGTAATGTCACGACGCCGGCATTTGGTGCCGTTGAGGTAATAGGTGGTCTGGCTGTCGCGGGTCACTTTGCGGCGAATGGAGATTTCCGCGTAGGCGGCGTATTCACCGAGCAAGGTGCCGTCGGAGTTATCGAACACCAGTTCGATGCTCGCCTGGCTCACCGGTTTGCGGCTGGTGGAGCCGTTGAAGATGACGTCGGTCATCGACTCGCCGCGCAGGTTCTTCGCCGAACTCTCGCCCATCACCCAGCGTACGGCGTCGATGATGTTCGATTTGCCGCAGCCATTGGGCCCGACCACCGCCGCCATGTTACTGGGGAAGTTCACCGTGGTCGGGTCGACGAAGGACTTGAATCCCGCCAGCTTGATGCACTTGAGCCGCACGCTCAGGCGTCCGTCAGGGCAGAAACCACCAGATCGCAACTGCGCTGGGCGTAAGCCGTCAGCACTTCGCGGATCTGCGGAAAGTCACGGGCCAGCACGGCAGCAAGCAAGCGTTCGAACAGCTCGAGGAACTCGCTCATCGACGCTTTGCGCTGGTCCAGGGCGAGGAAATAGGCACGGCTCATGGCCGGCTGCAGATTCTCGACGGTTTCCTGCAAGTACGGGTTGTTGGCGAACGGGTACGCGGCACGCATCACATTGAAGCTGTCGTCGACGAAAGTGCGGATGTCCTGGCGCTCGTAGCTGGCAGTCAGGCGTTGCTGGATCTGCACGAACGGCGCCATGTCGGCCTGGGTTTTCCAGCCGCTGGCCACCGAGTTACCGAGCAGAATATAGAGCTCGCTCATCAGCGCGCACAGGCTCTGCACCTTGTGCGCAGTGAGCTCGGTGACGTGGGCGCCACGACGCGGCAGGATCGCGATCAGGTGCCGACGCTCGAGGATCAGCAAGGCCTCGCGGACCGAACCGCGGCTGACATTGAGGGCCAGCGTGACCTTCTGTTCCTGGATGCGCTCCCCGGGCTTCATTTCGCCGCGAATGATGCGTTCGGCGAGGTGGTGAGCGATTTGCTCGGCGAGGCTGTCCGGCGCCTTGAACGTCATGGTTGTCCTTCAAACTCTTCGATCTGTACAAGCGGCGCAGTGTAGCGCAATTGCTGCGTCAGAGCGGAGTGCCCGCCCGGTGGTTTTTGGCACGATTCAAGCAAAAAAGCAGGCTATCGAACCAACGACAATAATTAAGGAACAGGTGGTTAATCGACAATTTGCAATTTCCTGACCTTTAAGTCAGAAAATCATTGACCGAAAAGTCAGACCTGCTAAATTCAGTTCCTGTCGGTTAACAACAATAATGAGTCTGCGAGGCCTTCCGTGATCCAGTTTTTACTAAACCAGGAACTCCGTAGCGAGCACGCCCTGGACCCGAACCTGACCGTGCTCAATTATCTGCGCGACCATGTGGGCAAACCCGGCACCAAAGAAGGCTGCGCCAGCGGTGACTGCGGCGCCTGCACCGTGGTGGTCGGCGAGTTGCAAACGGATGACGACGGTCGCGAACACATTCGCTATCGCAGCCTCAACTCGTGCCTGACGTTCGTGTCGTCCCTGCACGGCAAACAACTGATCAGCGTCGAAGACCTCAAGCACAAAGGTGAACTGCACAGCGTGCAGAAAGCCATGGTCGAGTGCCACGGCTCGCAATGCGGCTTCTGCACTCCCGGCTTCGTGATGTCGCTGTTTGCCCTGCAAAAGAACAGCGATGCACCGGATCATGCCAAGGCCCACGAAGCACTGGCCGGCAATCTCTGCCGTTGCACCGGCTACCGGCCGATCCTGGAAGCCGCCGAGCAGTCCTGCTGCGGCAAGCAACCGGACCAGTTCGACGCCCGCGAGGCCGACACCATCGCGCGCCTGAAAGCCATTGCCCCGACCGATATCGGCGAACTCAACAGCGGCGACAAACGCTGCCTGGTGCCGCTGACCGTGGCCGACCTGGCCGACCTCTACGACGCTTATCCACAGGCCCGCCTGCTGGCCGGCGGTACCGACCTGGCGCTGGAAGTCACGCAGTTCCACCGCACCCTGCCGGTGATGATCTACGTCGGCAACGTCGCCGAGATGAAGCGCATCGACCGTTTTGACGATCGCCTGGAAATCGGCGCCGCCACGGCTCTTTCCGATTGCTACGAGGCCTTGAACGCCGAATACCCGGACTTCGGTGAATTGCTGCACCGCTTCGCCTCCTTACAAATCCGCAACCAGGGCACCCTCGGCGGCAACATCGGCAACGCCTCGCCGATTGGTGACTCGCCGCCCCTGCTGATCGCCCTCGGCGCGCAAATCGTGCTGTGCAAAGGCGAAACCCGCCGCACTCTGGCGCTGGAAGATTACTTCATCGATTACCGCGTCACTGCGCGTCAGGAAAGCGAGTTCATCGAAAAGATCATCGTGCCGCGCGCCAGCGTCGAAAAACTGTTCCGCGCCTACAAAGTCTCCAAGCGCCTCGACGATGACATTTCTGCGGTGTGCGCCGCCTTCAACATTCGCCTGGAAAACGGCGTGGTAGCCGAGGCCCGCGTCGCCTTCGGCGGCATGGCGGCCATCCCGAAACGTGCTGCAGCCTGCGAAGCCGCGCTACTTGGCTCGCCATTCAATAACGCCACCGTTGAACGCGCCTGCGCAGCCCTGGGCGAAGACTTCACGCCGCTCTCGGACTTCCGCGCCAGCAAGGAATATCGCCTGCTCGGCGCGCAGAACCTGCTGCGCAAATACTTCATCGAACTGCAAACACCGCACATCGAGACTCGGGTGACCGCTTATGTCTAATCATCACGCCGTAGAGAAGACCCAAGCCGAATTGGCTGAACTGTTCGCCAAGGACCTGACCACCGGTGTCGGTCGCAGCGTCAAGCACGACAGCGCTGCCAAGCATGTCGCCGGTGAAGCGCAGTACATCGACGATCGCCTGGAGTTTCCGAACCAGTTGCACGTTTATGCGCGCATGTCGGACCGTGCCCACGCCCGGATCATCAGCATCGACACCGCGCCCTGCTACGCCTTCGAAGGCGTGCGCATCGCCATCACCCACGAAGACGTGCCAGGCCTGAAAGACATCGGCCCGTTGCTGCCGGGCGATCCACTGCTGGCCATCGACACCGTGCAATTCGTCGGTCAACCGGTGGTCGCCGTTGCGGCGAAAGACCTAGAAACCGCACGCAAGGCGGCAATGGCCGCGATCATCGAATACGAAGATCTCGAGCCAGTGCTGGATGTGGTCGAAGCCCTGCGCAAGCGCCACTTCGTACTCGACAGCCACACCCACCAACGTGGCGATTCGGCCACGGCGCTGGCCACCGCCGAGCACCGCATCCAGGGCACGCTGCACATCGGCGGCCAGGAACACTTCTACCTGGAAACCCAGATCTCTTCGGTGATGCCGACTGAAGACGGCGGCATGATCGTCTACTGCTCCACGCAAAACCCCACCGAAGTACAGAAACTGGTGGCCGAAGTGCTGGACGTGTCGATGAACAAGATCGTCGTCGACATGCGTCGCATGGGCGGTGGTTTCGGCGGCAAGGAAACCCAGGCGGCGAGCCCGGCGTGCCTGTGCGCGGTGATCGCGCACCTCACCGGCCAGCCGACCAAGATGCGTCTGCCACGGGTCGAAGACATGCTGATGACCGGCAAGCGTCACCCGTTCTATGTCGAGTACGACGTGGGCTTCGACAGCACCGGTCGCCTGCACGGCATCAACCTGGAACTGGCCGGCAACTGCGGTTGTTCGCCTGACCTGTCGGCGTCGATCGTTGACCGCGCGATGTTCCACTCGGACAACTCTTATTACCTGGGCGATGCGACCATCAACGGTCACCGCTGCAAGACCAACACCGCGTCGAACACCGCCTACCGTGGTTTCGGCGGCCCGCAAGGCATGGTCGCCATCGAAGAGGTGATGGACGCCATCTCCCGCCATCTGGCCCTCGATCCACTGGCCGTGCGCAAGGCCAACTACTACGGCAAGACCGAGCGTAACGTCACCCACTACTACCAGACCGTCGAGCACAACATGCTCGAGGAAATGACCGCCGAACTGGAAGAAAGCAGCCAGTACCATGAGCGCCGCGAAGCGATCCGTCGCTACAACGCCAACAGCCCGATCCTGAAAAAAGGCCTGGCGCTGACCCCGGTGAAATTCGGCATTTCCTTCACCGCCAGCTTCCTCAACCAGGCAGGCGCCCTGGTGCATGTCTACACCGACGGCAGCATCCACCTCAACCACGGTGGCACCGAAATGGGCCAGGGCCTGAACACCAAGGTCGCGCAGGTCGTGGCCGAAGTGTTCCAGGTGGAAATGGATCGCGTACAGATCACCGCGACCAACACCGACAAAGTACCGAACACCTCGCCGACCGCTGCCTCCAGTGGTGCCGACCTGAACGGCAAGGCCGCGCAGAACGCGGCGGAAATCATCAAGAAACGCCTGGTGGAATTCGCTGCCCGCCAATACAAGGTCAGCGAAGAAGACGTGGTTTTCCACAACGGCCACGTGCGGGTCCGCGATCACATCCTGACCTTCGAAGCGCTGATCCAGCAGGCGTACTTCGCCCAGGTGTCGCTGTCGAGCACCGGCTTCTACAAGACCCCGAAAATCTACTACGACCGCAGCCAGGCCCGTGGCCGGCCGTTCTACTACTTCGCCTTTGGCGCAGCGTGCTGCGAAGTGCTGGTCGACACCCTGACCGGCGAATACAAGATGCTGCGCACCGACATCCTCCACGACGTCGGCGCCTCGCTGAACCCGGCCATCGACATCGGCCAGGTCGAGGGCGGTTTCATCCAGGGCATGGGCTGGCTGACCATGGAAGAGCTGGTGTGGAACAACAAGGGCAAGCTGATGACCAACGGCCCTGCCAGCTACAAGATCCCGGCCGTGGCGGACATGCCGCTGGACCTGCGGGTGAAGCTGGTGGAAAACCGCAAGAACCCGGAAGACACGGTGTTCCATTCCAAGGCCGTGGGTGAGCCGCCGTTCATGCTTGGCATCGCCTCGTGGTGTGCAATCAAGGACGCGGTGGCGAGCCTGGGCGATTACAGGCATCAACCGAAAATCGACGCACCGGCGACGCCGGAGCGGGTGTTGTGGGGCTGTGAGCAGATGCGCCAGTTGAAGGCGGCGAAGGCTGTCGAGGCTGAGACCGAGTTGGCTTCGCTTTAAGACCGAGGTGCGGCTATCGCGAGCAGGCTCGCTCCCACAAGGATTGCGCTGAACCTGTGGGAGCGGGCTTGCCCGCGAAGAGGCCCGAACAGACAACAACGATGTCGAGGTGAACATGTACAACTGGATCGACGCCCTCGCCGACCTGCAAAACCGGGGTGAGCCCTGCGTGCTGATAACCATCATCGAAGAGCTCGGCTCGACGCCGCGCAATGCCGGCTCGAAGATGGTCATCAGCGCGAACCAGGCCTTCGACACCATCGGTGGCGGGCACCTGGAATACAAGGCCATGCAGATCGCCCGCGAGATGCTCGCCAGCGGCAAACAGGACACCCATCTGGAGCGCTTCAGCCTCGGTGCCAGCCTGGGCCAGTGCTGCGGTGGCGCCACGGTATTGCTGTTCGAACCGATGGGCCAGGTACAGGCGCAGATCGCCGTGTTTGGTGCCGGCCACGTCGGCCGGGCGCTGGTGCCATTGCTGGCCAGCCTGCCTTGCCGGGTGCGCTGGATCGACTCGCGGGATGCGGAATTTCCCGAACAGATCCCCCATGGCGTGCGCAAGATCGTCAGCGAAGAACCCGTCGATGAAATCGACGACCTGCCCGCCGGCAGCTACTGCATCGTCATGACCCACAACCACCAGCTCGACCTCGAACTCACCGCCGCGATTCTCAAGCGCAACGACTTCGCCTACTTCGGCCTGATCGGTTCGAAGACCAAACGGGTGAAGTTCGAACATCGCCTGCGCGACCGAGGTTTCGACAACAGCGTCGTGCAACGCATGCGCTGCCCGATGGGCATCGGCGAAGTCAAAGGCAAGCTGCCTGTGGAAATCGCCATCTCCATCGCCGGCGAGATCATCGCCACCTATAACGCGAACTTCGGCCAGCAGACGTCCAGCGCCGAACCGATTGCCAAACTGCTGCCCGCGTCACGCCGCAGCCAAACCGCAAACTTGAAAGCCTCGAACTGAGAATCTCATGCCTTTGACTCGCAAAGCTTACCGCGCCGCCATCCTGCACAGCATCGCCGACCCAGCCGAAGTCGGTATCGAAGCCTCCTACGAGTATTTCGAAGACGGCTTGCTGGTGGTCGAGAACGGCCAGATCAGCGCCCTCGGCCACGCCAGCGAATTGCTGCCGACCCTGCCGGCTGACGTCGAAATCACCCACTATCAGGATGCACTGATCACCCCCGGTTTCATCGATACCCACATCCACCTGCCGCAAACCGGCATGGTCGGTGCCTATGGCGAGCAACTTCTGGACTGGCTCAACACTTACACCTTCCCGTGCGAAAGCCAGTTCGCCGACAAGGCCCACGCTGACGAAGTCGCGGACATTTTCATCAAGGAACTGCTGCGCAACGGCACCACCACTGCGCTGGTATTCGGCAGCGTGCATCCGCAATCGGTGAACTCGTTCTTCGAAGCCGCCGAGCAGCTCGACCTGCGGATGATCGCCGGCAAGGTGATGATGGACCGCAACGCCCCGGACTACCTGACCGACACCGCCGAATCCAGCTACGTGGAAAGCAAGGCGCTGATCGAGCGCTGGCACGGCAAGGGTCGCCTGCACTACGCCGTCACCCCGCGCTTCGCACCGACCAGCACCCCGGAACAGCTAACCCTGGCTGGCCAGTTGCTGAGCGAATACCCGGATCTGTACATGCAGACCCACATCAGCGAAAACCTCAAGGAAATCGAGTGGGTCAAGGCGTTGTTCCCGGAGCGCAAGGGTTACCTGGACGTCTACGACCACTACCAGTTGCTCGGCGAGCGCTCGGTGTTCGCCCACGGTGTGCACCTGTGCGATGAAGAGTGCGCKCGACTGGCTGAAACCGGTTCGGCCATCTCGTTCTGCCCGACCTCGAACTTCTTCCTCGGCAGCGGTCTGTTCAACCTGCCGATGGCCGAGAAGCACAAACTCAATGTCGGCATCGGCACCGATGTCGGCGGTGGCACCAGTTTCTCGCTGCTGCAAACCCTCAACGAAGCCTACAAGGTCATGCAGCTGCAAGGTGCACGCCTGAGTCCGTTCAAGTCGCTGTACCTGGCCACCCTCGGCGGCGCCCGCGCGCTGCGCCTGGAAGACAGGATCGGCAACCTGCAACCGGGCAGCGATGCCGACTTCCTCGTGCTGGACTACAACGCCACGCCGCTGCTGAGCTATCGCCTGAAGCAGGCCAACAACATCGCCGAGACGTTGTTTGTGTTGATGACCCTGGGGGATGACCGGACTGTGCTGCAGACTTATGCGGCGGGGAATCTGGTGCATCAGCGCTAAGAAATTCCGGGCATAAAAAATCCCCCGCTGCTTTACAGCCCGGGGGATTTCTATTGCCTGTCAGATCGTCATCGCGAGCAAGCTCGCTCCCACAATTGATCTTCAGTGATCACAAATTTTGCATTCGACACAAAACCCTGTGGGAGCGAGCTTGCTCGCGATGGCCGCGACGCGGTCTATCAGATTTTCGCTGGCGACCGCCCCGGCTTCTTGGTCTGCAGCAAATGCGAGAACACCGCATGCAGATCATCCGAAGCACTTTCCTCGTCGAGGTTGAGCTTGCTGTCGATGTGATCCATGTGATGCATCATCAGGTCGACCGCCAGTTCAGCGTCGCGTTTTTCGATGGCGTCGATCAACTGGGTGTGCTCGTCGTAGGAGCAATGGGAACGGTTGCCGCTTTCGTACTGGGCGATGATCAGCGAGGTCTGCGACACCAGGCTGCGCTGGAAGCTGATCAACGGGGCGTTCTTCGCCGCTTCGGCCAGTTTCAGGTGGAATTCGCCCGACAGGCGGATGCCGGCACCCCGGTCGCCACGGGAGAAGCTGTCGCGCTCGTCGTTGACCATCTGGCGCAATTCGGCGATCTGCTCGGCGGTGGCGTGCTGCACCGCCAATTCGGTGATCGCGCGCTCGACCAGACGCCGGGCCATGAACACCTGGCGCGCCTCTTCGACGCTCGGGCTGGCGACCACGGCGCCGCGATTCGGACGCAACAACACCACGCCTTCATGGGCCAGGCGCGACAAGGCGCGGCGAATGATGGTGCGGCTGACCCCGAAAATTTCCCCCAGCGCTTCTTCGCTCAATTTGGTGCCGGGCGCCAGACGCTGTTCGAGGATGGCCTCGAAGATATGCGCGTAGACAATATCGTCCTGAGTACCGCTGCGGCCGGCTTTGCCTGCTCGCGGTTGTTTCTTTAGGGGTTGCAACTGTTCGTTCATGGGCACTCGAGTCGGAAGAACTGCGGCGAATTGACGGTGACTGTAATACGGCACAGTGGGTCGCTGGCAAGTATCGCGTAAAAAACACCGCGATTGTACACAATGGAGGGTGGCAACACGACTGTACGGCTGAATGTTGCCTCGGCTGTATCGCAACGCCTGGTTACTTTTGAGTTTAGGCTTGTTCGCAGAATCCGCCTTTTTGGCACGATCCCTGTGGGAGCGGGCTTGCTCGCGAATGCGGCGGCACATTCAACATCAATGTGACTGACAAACCGCTTTCGCGCAGGCCGGGCAAGCGGCGGGTCTGAGCAGCGGGCAGATTTCTTCGTGGATCTGGGCAATTTCCATCGGCATGGCGGTGTGCTCCATTGGCCTGTCCCTGCGCTACCGCACGCCGATCACCATTGCCTGGTCGACCCCCGGCGCCGCGCTGCTGATCACCAGCCTGGGCGGCGTGAGCTACGGCGAAGCCATTGGTGCCTATATGACCTGCGCGGTGCTGGTGACGATTTGCGGGCTGACCGGCAGCTTCGAACGGCTGATGAAAAAAATCCCGGCATCCTTGGCCGCCGCCCTGCTGGCAGGGATCCTGTTCAAGATCGGCAGCGAGATTTTCGTCGCGGCGCAACACCGCACCGCCCTGGTACTGGGGATGTTTGTCAGTTATCTGGTGGTAAAGCGCCTGTCGCCGCGCTATGCGGTGTTGGCTGCATTGCTGATCGGCACGGCATTGTCAGGGTTCATGGGGTTGCTGGACTTCAGCGGTTTTCACCTGGAAGTGGCGACGCCGGTCTGGACCACGCCGCACTTCTCCCTGGCCGCGACCATCAGCATCGGCATCCCGTTGTTTGTCGTCGCCATGACCTCACAAAACATGCCTGGCATCGCCGTATTGCGCGCCGATGGCTACACGGTGCCTGCCTCACCGCTGATCACCACCACCGGCATCGCCAGTTTGCTGTTGGCACCGTTCGGCTCTCACGGGATCAATCTGGCGGCGATCAGCGCGGCAATCTGCACCGGGCCGCATGCCCACGAGGATCGCAACAAGCGCTACACCGCAGCTGTCTGGTGCGGAATTTTCTACGGAATCGCCGGGGTGTTCGGTGCAACGCTCGCGGCATTGTTTGCCGCGCTGCCCAAGGAACTGGTGCTGTCGATTGCTGCGCTGGCGCTGTTCGGCTCAATCATCAACGGCTTGAGCATCGCCATGAGCGAAGTGAAGGAACGTGAAGCGGCGCTGGTCACCTTCATGGTCACGGCATCGGGGCTGACGCTGTTTTCCATCGGTTCGGCGTTCTGGGGGATTGTCGCGGGGGTGGTGACGCTGCTGATTCTG
The DNA here is from genome assembly GCF_052114525.1 of Pseudomonas sp. KB_15. Classification (NCBI taxonomy): domain Bacteria; kingdom Pseudomonadati; phylum Pseudomonadota; class Gammaproteobacteria; order Pseudomonadales; family Pseudomonadaceae; genus Pseudomonas; species Pseudomonas sp. KB_15. The sequence continues at coordinate 29,357 of NZ_JBFREX010000054.1, forward strand.
AACTGGCGCAAAACCTAAAAGCTCGCAGCCTCGTTTCACTCGACAGCTGCTACAGGGCAATGCAATCCATGTAGCAGCTGTCGAGTGAAACGAGGCTGCGAGCTTTTGATCTTCGCAAAAAAAAACGGCGACCCTTGGGTCGCCGTTTTTTCAGAACATCAAGCTACCGGATTGATCGGCTTTTCCGGGTACCAGACGTCCAGCAGCGGGCTGACTTCAACGCTGGTCAGCTCGGTGCGGCCTTTGAGCCAGGCTTCAACGGCAGCGCGCTGTTCAGCGCTGACCGAGCCACGCTTCTGCAGGCAAACCAGACCGTAGTCGTCGCCGCCAACATAGCCCAGACCGTTGGCTTCCATGGCTTCTTTGAGGAACGCATCGAGGAAAGCATCAATGGCTTCATCAGCCAAATCTTCTTTGAAATCCAGGTTCAGTTCGAAACCCAGCTCTTGAAATTCATCCACGCACAGTTTTTTGCGCAGACGCTGGGAACGGTTAGTCGCCATTGGAACAATCCTCTTAAGTAATAACGGGCGGCACTTTAGCAGTTTAAGCCGCCGATTGCCTGACTCTCTGGTCCACGACACCTACCGTCGGTAAAAAAATAGCTGATCAGACGGCCAGCGCACGGCACAAGCCGTGGCACCTTGGGGCATAATGCCGACACTTTCATGACCATTGAGGGAATTTATCTCCATGCCCTCGTCTTTTTCCCCTCGACTGTAGGGTTTTATTTCAGATGATCAAATCTTTGCGTCCATTGCTCCTGGCCGGTTTTCTTCTTCCCCTGGCCCTCTCCGTTTCCGCTGCCCCGATCAATACTGCGTTGTCGCCCAACGTTGAAAAAGCCCTGAAAGCCAGCAAGTTGCAGGACAACGCCCTGTCGCTGGTGATGATCCCGCTCACCGGCCCCGGCACCCCGACAGTGTTCAACGCCGACGTGTCGGTCAACCCGGCGTCGACCATGAAACTGGTCACCACCTACGCGGCGCTGGAAATGCTCGGCCCGAACCACCAGTGGAAAACCGAGTTCTACACCGACGGCACCCTCAGTGGCGGCATTCTCAACGGCAACCTCTACCTCAAGGGTGGCGGCGATCCGAAGCTGAACATGGAAAAACTCTGGCTGTTGATGCGCGACCTGCGCGCCAACGGTGTCACTCAGGTCACCGGCGACCTGGTGCTGGATAAAACCTTCTTCGTGCAACCGCAACTGCCGGAGTTCAATGACGACGGCAATGACGATAACAAGCCGTTCCTGGTCAAGCCCGACTCGCTGCTGGTCAACCTCAAGGCGCTGCGCTTCGTCGCGCGCAATGACTCGGGCAAGGTGCTGGTCTCGGTGGAACCGCCGATTGCGAGCATCCGTATCGACAACCAGGTCAAAGCCCTGAATTCCAAACAATGCACCGGTGGCGTGCGTTACAACCCGGTGGCACAGGCCGATGGCAGCGTGACCGTGACGGTCGGCGGTCAGTTGGGTGAAGGCTGCAGCTCGCAGACTTACCTGTCACTGCTCGACCACGCGACCTACACCGCCGGTGCCGTTCGCGCGATCTGGAAGGAACTGGGTGGCAGCATTCAGGGCAAGGATGTGCTGGCGCCAACACCGAAAGACGCCAAGGTCCTGGCCCGGGCATTCTCCCCGGACCTGGCGGAAATCATCCGCGACATCAACAAGTACAGTAACAACACCATGGCCCAGCAGTTGTTCCTGAGCCTCGGCCAACGCTTTCGCACCGATGCCGATGGTGACGACGCCAAGGCCGCCCAGCGTGTCGTGCGTCAGTGGCTGGCGAAAAAGGGCATCACCGCGCCACATCTGGTGATGGAGAACGGCTCCGGCCTGTCCCGTTCCGAGCGCGTCAGCGCCCGGGAAATGGCCTCGATGCTCGAAGCGGCGTGGCACAGCCCGTATGCCGCCGAGTACATCAGTTCGATGCCGATTGCCGGCACCGACGGCACCATGCGCAAACGCCTGAAGACCACGGCGATGCGCGGCGAAGCCCACGTCAAGACCGGCACCCTGAACACCGTGCGGGCGATTGCCGGTTTCAGTCGCGACGTCAACGGCAATACCTGGGCAGTGGTGGCGATCCTCAACGACAAGGCCCCGTTCGGCGCATCTTCGGTGCTCGACCAGGTGCTGCTGGACCTGTACCGTCAACAGAAACTGCCGCAGACGGCTTCGGTGTTGTAAGCACTGCATTAACCAATGTGGGAGCGGGCTTGCTCGCGAAGACGGCGGCACATCCARCATYGATGTGACWGACARGMCGCTTTCGCGAGCAAGCCCGCTCCCACAGGGATAATGGGTGAGCTGCGCAAGCCTTGCCACAATTGCTGGGCCAACATATAGGCCTGTTCGCCACCGATATCCGGGCACAGCACCATGAACTCCTCTCCGCCCAAACGGCAGAACACATCGGTGCGGCGCAGCCGGTGGCCGATTCGTTCGCACACGGCCTGCAACACCCGATCACCGATGGCGTGGCCATGCTGGTCATTGATGCGCTTGAAATGGTCGATATCGAGCATGATCACCGACAGATCCCCACCGCCGCGCTCCACCCGGGCCATTTCGGTGGTCAGGCGTTCCTGGAAATAACGCCGATTGTGGATTCCGGTCAGCGAATCGGTGACCGACAACGCGCGCAACTCTTCTTCCACCCGCTTCATATCGGAAATGTCCGAGATATAGCCATGCCACAGCACGCCGCCACCGGGCAGCTCCTCCGGAGTGGCTTCGCCGCGAACCCAACGCAAACCGCGTTGTGGCAGTTGCACGCGGTATTCCTCGCGCCAGGGGCTGAGGGTCTCGGCCGAGGCACGGATCGAGGCGCGGACACGGACAGAGTCCTGAGGGTGAATCCGGGTAAATATCGCTTCGGCATTGAGCAGCAACACGTCGGGTTCGAGCTCGTAGATCTCGCGAATACCGTCGCTGGCGTAGATCACGCTGAAACGCCCGTCGAACTCCATCTTGAACTGATAGATGCCACCGGGCACATGGGCGCTGAGTTTCTTCAACAGCAGGTCCCGCGCAGCGAGCGCTTCGTGGACCCGTTTGCGTTCGGTGATGTCGATGCACACCGCCAGGTGCCCGACCCACAGGCCTTGCTCGTCGAGCACTGGCGTGGTGAGCATGTTGACCATCAAATGGCTGCCGTCGCCGCGCACCAGCGTCCACTCCCGCGCCTCTTGACCGCCCTCCACGTCGCCTTCGACCAGCATCGCGTGGCAGGTCGGCACCGGTTTGCCATAGCGTGCGCTCAACTCTGCCGAGCGAGCGACCAGTTCCCGGGGCAGGTGCAGGTTTTCCAGGGTCATATGGCCGACCACTTCGGCGCTGGTGTAGCCAAGCATTTGCTCGGCACCCGCGTTGAAGGTGTTGATGACGCCGCGCAGGTCGGTGGCAATGATCGCTACCTGGGTGGCGGCATTCAGCACGCCACGCAACTGACCATGGGTGCCGCGCAGCTCCTGTTCCCGATCGCGCAACTCGCGGGTACGTTGCTCGACCATTTTCAGTGCGCGCTGACGCTGACTGACCAACACATACAGCAAGGCACTGAGCAACACGCTGAGCAATCCACCCAACACCACCAGGCTGGTGACCGAGGAATGGTTGGCCTGCAAGAATGCGTCGCTGGGCTGGATATCGACTTGATAGTCATGGTCGGCCATGCGCAACAGGCGAGTGGCGGACAACTCGCTGATGGCCGCCGGGTTGGGCGATTCGAACAGCACTTCGTGCTGGTCGGCGGTCGACAAATCGAGAATGCGCACCGAGAGATAGTCGCGGCTCGCTTCCGGCAGTCCGTCCGCCAGCAACTGGCGCATGCTGATCACGGCCATCACATAACCGTAGGGTTTCGTGGTTGTGCGGTTCTGACTGTTGCGCTGCATGACCGGCGCGACCAGCAGCACGCCTCGCGCATAAGCCGGCTCGATGCTCACCAGATGCATCGGTTGCGACACCGCCATGCCGCCATGCTGATCGACCCGATCGAGCGTGGCACGCCGCAATGGCTGGGCCAGCAAGTCGTAACCGAGGGGAGAGCCGAGTTTGCTTTGAGTCTGGCTATACAGCACCACGACGTACTCATCTCGCTCTCCCGCCAGTTGTAATTGGCCGGCGGCGTTGAGCTCTCTCAGGGTGAAGCTGCTCAAGCCTTCGTCACGCACTCGACGCTCGAACGCCGCCCGCTGGTCACGAGTGACCCGTTCGGCATAGGAATACGCCTGGGTTCGCAGCAGCAAAGGCTGGGTGTAACCGTCGAATTCCGCTCGGGAAACCGAATCGGAATTGGCGAAAAACCGGCGCAGGCCATCGAGGCGCTGCTCCTGATCTTCGAAACGTTCTTCGATACGGCTGTAACGTTCACTGGCCAGCAGTTGGAAACGTTGCCGCAATTGATGGTGAAACAGATTCAGCGTCGACCACGCCAACAACCCGGTGAGCACCCCGCCGACAAGCAATACCAGCAGCGCGACCAGCCAGGCCGAGACATCTTCACGGATAAAACCCAGGATCTTTGGGCGCACGGCGTGCAACGACATAAAACGCAAACTCAAAACGCCAGGTGCGGAGAAACCCTTTGGCCATGCGTTGAGTTATAGCTATTAGCCACTAATTTGACCAGCACTGATCGGCGCCCTGTAGGAGCGAGCTTGCTCGCGATGGTCGATAACGAAAACGCGTGCTTACTGGGTAAACGTCGCGCTCTCAGGTTCATCGCGAGCGAGCTCGCTCCTACAGGAGGGTTCAACCATCAACGAGCCATGATTTTCCAGGCGCGATGGATCTTGGCGTTGCGGGCAAAATCCGGATCGATCGTCTGGGCGGTGATGTCCTCGACCGCATAACGCTCACCGAGATTGGCCTCCAGTTCGAACTTGCGGAAGTTGTTGGAGAAGTACAACACGCCACCGGGCGCCAGACGCGCCATGGCCAGGTCGATCAGTTGCACCTGGTCGCGTTGCACGTCGAAGACGCCTTCCATGCGCTTGGAGTTGGAGAACGTCGGCGGGTCGATGAAGATCAGGTCGTACTCGTCACGACTGGCTTCGAGCCACGCCATCACATCTCCCTGCTCCAGGCGGTTCTTGTCGGAAAAACCGTTCAGCGACAGGTTGCGACGCGCCCAGTCCAGATAAGTTTTCGACAGATCGACACTGGTGGTGCTGCGCGCGCCGCCCTTGGCCGCATGCACACTGGCCGTTGCGGTGTAGCAGAACAGATTGAGGAAGCGTTTGCCGGCGGCCTCTTTCTGGATACGCATGCGCATCGGCCGATGGTCGAGGAACAGACCGGTGTCGAGGTAGTCGGTGAGGTTGACCAGCAGCTTCACGCCGCCTTCATTGACCTCGACGAACTTGCCCTGTGCCGCCTGGCGTTCGTACTGTTTGGTTCCGCTCTGACGCTCGCGGCGCTTGACCACCACACGGCTCTTGTCGATGTTCAACGCCTGCGGAATTGCTGCCAGGGCATCGAACATACGGGCCGAAGCCTTTTCCGGGTCGATGGATTTCGGCGCGGCGTATTCCTGAACATGGACCCAATCCTGATACAGGTCGATGGCCATGGAATATTCCGGCATGTCGGCATCGTAGACGCGGTAGCAGTCGATGCCTTCACGCTTGACCCACTTGCCCAGGGCCTTGAGGTTCTTCTGCAGGCGGTTGGCGAACATCTGCCCGCCTTCGCTCAGGCGCGGTTGCTCGACCACCGGCGCCGGTGCCGGCACCGGTTTGATCGGGTTGCCGTTTTTGTTGAACTTGCGTTCTTGCGGTTCGTTCGGCGCCTGATCGTAGGCGGCTTGCTCACGCTCGACCTGGCGCTGTTCCGGAGTACGACGCTCGCCGGTGACGAACTGGTCCGGCAGTACCTTGATCAGCAGCAGCTTGCACGGCAAGGCGCCGTTCCAGAACGAATACTGCTTGTGGCTGCGGATGCCCATGCGCTTGCCCAGGTCCGGTGCGCCGGTGAACACCGCCGCTTCCCAGTTCAGGCAGGCCTGACGCAGGCGCTCGCCGAGGTTCTGGTAAAGGTAGAGCAGGCTCGCCTCATCGCCCAGACGCTCGCCGTACGGAGGGTTGCAGATCACCAGGCCTTTCTGGTTCTGGTCCGGGCGCGGCTCGAAGGTCGCGACTTCGCCCTGGTAGATCTTGATCCACTCGCTCAGGCCGGCCCGCTCGACGTTGTTACGACCCGGTTGAATCAGCCGCGGATCGGCTTCGTAGCCGCGAATCCACAACGGTGGCTTGGCCATGCCGGCCGCCGCGCGCTCGCTGGCTTCTTCGTGCAGTTTTTTCCACAGCGCCGGAACGTGACCGAGCCAGGCGGTGAAGCCCCACTGCTCACGACGCAGGTTCGGCGCGATGTCGGCGGCGATCATCGCTGCTTCGACCAGGAAGGTGCCGACACCGCACATCGGGTCGGCCAGCGCGCCGCCTTCGGCCGCGATACGTGGCCAGCCGGAACGGATCAGGATGGCGGCCGCGAGGTTTTCCTTGAGCGGCGCCGCACCTTGCTGCAGGCGATAGCCGCGCTGGTGCAGGCTGTGGCCCGACAGGTCGAGGGACAGAATGGCTTCGCCGCGGTCCAGGCGCAGGTGAATGCGCAGGTCCGGGTTGAGCTTGTCGATGGACGGACGGTCGCCTTGCGGGGTGCGCAGTTTGTCGACGATGGCGTCCTTGACCTTCAGCGCGCCGAAGTGGGTGTTGTCGATACCCGAGCCATGGCCGCTGAATTCGACGGCCAGGGTGCCGTCATTGAGCATGTGGTCTTGCCACTCGATGTCCAGCACGCCGTGGTACAGGTCTTCGGCGTCCTTCATCGGGAAACGCTTGAGCACCAGCAGCACGCGGTTGGCCAGGCGCGACCACAGGCACAGGCGATAGGCGGTTTCCATGGTGGCCATGCCGCGCACGGCAGAGGTGTGCTCCCGCGCTTCCTCAAGGCCAAGCCCGACGGCTTCCTCGATGAGCAGGCCTTCAAGGCCTTTTGGGCAAGTGAGGAAGAGTTCGAAACGATCGGACATGGGAATTCCAGAACCTTTAGCTGAGTGACCGGGCAACGCATTGCCGGTCCGGTTTTCAATCAGGCGCTTTTCTCGAAGAGCGCCCGCGTGGCACGAAGGTGTGCCGTTCCACCCCTGCTGCCCGGGTTAAATGAGCTTAGATGCAAGGACAGATAAAAAAGTTGATGCAACAAAATGTCATAAGTCGACCCTTCGTCGAATAGTGCCTCCCGGCAACGGGAGCCATTCTCACTAAAGGATTAAGCCCATCATCCAGCGCAGGGCCGATCATACCGGGGTTTGGCCAATAAATACGGTAAAAACACGCTGTTACTTATGGCCTTAGCACATCAATAGTTACGTTCTTATGACAAAACGATCATTCCCTCGATGTGACGCATTGGTTAGAACTCAATACAGGTTGGCGCCGCAATGACGCCAACACCTTGGCTCGTCACGCCGGCAACGAGCCGCCAACGGCAGAGTTTTTCTGCCAGACCTCAATAGAGGTCGACGCGATAAATACAGTCAACAAGTGAGGGCAACACCCTATGAGAAGACTTAAGCGTGATCCGTTGGAAAGAGCATTTTTGCGCGGATATCAATATGGCGTTGGTGGTAAATCCCGTGAGCTTTGCCCATTTACTCTACCGTCGGTACGTCAAGCCTGGATCAACGGCTGGCGAGAAGGACGCGGCGACAACTGGGACGGTATGACCGGCACTGCGGGAATCCACAGACTCAACGAACTTCACGCCGTCGGCTAATTACAGGGCAAAACACTCCGACACGRCAATCTGATTTTGTACTGAATTAACCACGCACGTCCCATCCGGACGGCGGGCTGCGGCCCAGGGGCTCCTTCGAGGAGCCCTTTTTTATGCCTGCAAAAAACTCTGACGATCCGGTGTAGCAGCTGCCGAGCCTGCGAGGCTGCGTTCGGCGGCGCAGCCGTCGTGAAATCAGATACCGTCGTCTTGTAGATGCACCGTGCACAYAGGGTTTGCGACGGCTGCGCCGCCGAACGCAGCCTCGCAGGCTCGGCAGCTGCTACAACTCAGCGCAAGGCTGCGATGGCGTCTACGGATTCACGAATCAGCGCCGGGCCTTTATAGATGAAGCCCGAGTAGATCTGCACCAGGCTTGCGCCTGCGGTGATTTTCTCCGCCGCGTGCTTGCCTTCGGTAATGCCGCCGGCAGCGATGATCGGCAGGCGACCGCTCAGCTCCGATGCCAGCACTTTCACGGTGTGGGTGCTCTTGTCGCGAACCGGGGCGCCGGACAAACCACCGGCCTCGTTGCCATACTCCATGCCTTCGACGCCTACGCGGCTCAGGGTGGTGTTGGTGGCAATGACGGCATCCATGCCGGTTTCGATCAGCGCTTGCGCAACTTGTGCGGTTTCTTCGTCGCTCATGTCCGGCGCGATCTTGATCGCCAGCGGTACATGTTTGCCATGACGCAATGCCAGTTCCGCGCGGCGCTCGGCCAGATCGGCCAGCAACTGCTTGAGCGAGTCGCCGAATTGCAGGCTGCGCAGGCCCGGTGTGTTCGGCGAACTGACGTTGACCGTCACATAGCTGGCGTGGGCGTAAACCTTGTCCAGGCAGATCAGGTAGTCGTCCACGGCACGCTCGACCGGGGTATCGAAGTTCTTGCCGATGTTGATGCCCAGCACGCCCTTGTACTTGGCCGCCGCCACGCGGGCCAGCAGGTGATCGACGCCGAGGTTGTTGAAGCCCATGCGATTGATGATCGCCTCGGCTTCCGGCAATCGGAACAGGCGAGGCTTGGGGTTGCCCGGCTGCGGACGCGGGGTGATGGTGCCGATTTCGACAAAACCGAAACCCAATTGGGCAAAACCGTCGATGGCCGCGCCGTTCTTGTCCAGACCGGCGGCCAGCCCCACGGGATTCGGGAAGTCCAGGCCCATGACATTCACCGGCATTTTCGCCGGGGCCTTGCACAGCAAGCCGTTGAGCCCAAGACGCCCACCCGCGCCGATCAGGTCCAGGGACAGATCGTGGGAGGTTTCCGGGGAAAGTTTGAACAACAGCTGACGGGCCAGGGTGTACATGGGCGGGTTTGACTCGATTGGCGGCAAATTGAGGCGGCGATTATAGCCGGGCCAGCACGTTGCGAGCGAGGACCCCTGTTAATTAGAAATCACTTTTTGCGGCTAACCGTCGCAGGTACCGCGTGCGAAGCGTTATTTGATAGTCGCAACGGCGCAAGAGGCTGAATGATCGCAAGCAAGCCCCTCCGTCATACAGAGCGAAACATGACTATAGCCGGAATAACTGCCTCATCCTCATCCTCATCCTCATCCTCAACCTCAACCTCATCTACTGCATCCGCGACCGACACCACCTCTCCGACGACTCGTCGTAATGAAACGGTTATAGAAACAGACGAATCCTCCCAAGCCATCGCACAGCATCTCAACGAAAAATCAAACGCCTCTCACGAGTCCAATGCTCCATTGCCAATGGAATACACAGTAATCCTAATGGAGGACCTCACCAAAGAACTCGATGTCGTCATTGCAGAAGAATTAGAGAACGCCCCTGCCCAGGTTCAAGAGTTTGCGGACAACCTCGAATCGCAGATGAATGGCAACACCGACAGTGTCAATCGGGAAAATGAATACACCGTCGTGGAGATCGATGATCCGTCGCTGTTCGAAGGCTCAATGCATCAGCACGGGACCAGCATCGCTCTACAACGCGCCCAAACCATCGTTGACTCCCTTGGCGAACTGCTGGGCAAACTGGGCCGCAACGAATTCGAAGGAGATCTCGGACGCCTGGCCAGCAACCTGACGATTAACGGCCTGCGAACCGGGCTCATCGTGGGTACCCTGACAACGATCCGCCAACTGATCGGATTCGCCCTGGAAAAATGCTTGCAGTCCAACGCCGCCTCCCCGCTGACACGCAACGTCATTGGCGGAGTTTCTCTGATGATCGGTCCGGCGCTGAACATCCTTGGCGCGCTTCGGGATGAATGCAACGGCACGGCAAACACCCAGACGCGACTGTCACGATTGCTCACTTTATCTTTATCGTTGGCCGCATTCGCAGTTGCACTGGTCACGCCGCAGGCGCTTCCCGCCCTCGCCTCATTCGGCCCGCAGATGGCTTTCTTCACCTTGGCCCGCGACCTGACACAGGTGTTTGTTCCTTTAAACGACAACGCACAAATCAATCCGCCAGGTACGGCAGCCAATGCAGGCCTGTACGGAGCCTTACAGTTTCTTCTCGGTACAGCCATGGACCACACAGCGCCCAACTCAGGCGCCGGATATGCCATGTCGGCCGGTAGTGGGCCATCCACTGCTGATGGCGGGTTCACAGCGCAACTGATGAACTGGATGCAACACGCTGGTGACACATTCGTCACTTCAAACACAACCCCGGAGACCCGGGCCGCAGAGATCCTTGAATCCCTTGTTCCAGTTCTAGGGCACGACATTCTGCGGGGCGTCTACAATGCGGGGGTTGAAATCATGAGCGACGTGGCAGGTGGCGAAATGATGCACAGGCTCCAGAGCGAAACAGCGCCTGACGGCTTTCGAATCACTTTCGCCCCGCGCGTCCCCTCCACCTCACAAGTAGCCGATCAATTTCTGACTACCTCAGCAATGCGAACCTCGTTCGGCGGAGCGATCATGGCTGCCGCGATTTCCGCCGGGACTTACTTTGGCAGTCTGGGTTTATCCGCTTCAGCGGTAAATCACGCGGTCAATGCTGTGGTAGCCGCCGTCGCCATCGCCGGCTTACCAGGTTTTTTCTACGCTCATCAGGGCAATAGACCAGTGGACAATACAACCGTGTAACCCTTCCGGTGCGTTCCGTCATTTCGGCGGGACGCACCCTGAACTCACCACTCACTCCTCTCCCAAGCCTCATCCTCCATCGGTTGAAACACATCACGCATGAAGCCCTTGACGAAGACGTCCATGCTGAACGCCAGGCCATTGGCACCTTTGACTTCCTTGTAAAGCTGCGACTTTTCCAGCCCGTCGTCCTTCAATCGAACCAGTACCTGGAGCGTGACCGCCATCAACGCCTTGGCAGTGGGGTACGCGGGTGATTCGCCATCTGCACCTCGAAGTGAACGGAGAAACTCATGGATGAGCTTTTCTCCCTGCCCCTCCATGGCTGACAGCAACTCATACAAGCGCTCGAATTCGGGGTCCGGGCGCTTGTTTTCAGGCACGTTCCGGCTGGCCGCAAGCACATGTGACTCAAGCGACTCGACCGTTGTGCTCTCTGCGCTCTCGGTTGTGCGCAGACTCAAACCGCTTTCAATCTTCATGGCGGACCTCGGTCGGGGCAGTTTCAGTGGAACCGGCCGAGCGTTCGGCAAAGGTCGAATACAGATCCGTGAGCGCCTGCATGGAAGCCCGGTCCAGAGCGCGAACCGACTCCGGCAGGTTCGCAACGCACGCCAGCAACCGCGGCTCCAGTCGTTGCCGCGTCGTTTCCGGATCGAACTCCAGCAACTGATCCGCAAGTCGCGCCACATAGCGCTCTTGCGGGTGATAGTCGAGGACCAGTTCACCGGGCCAATGCCTGCGCAAGCGCTCGCGCAGTTCATTGCCCTGCGGCCGACAATGCATCGGCAGCAGCACTTGCAACACCGCGCTCGAATCGCCCGGTTGTTCGCTCAGCCAGCGCTCCAGCATGTCATCCAGCCATTCGGGACGACTCAAGGCTTGTGCGAGCAAATCGCGGGCGGCCTGCGCAAGGTCTTTGCGCAATTGCAGCCCCAGTGCCTGGGACATCAGCAAGCCGTCAGCCAGCTGCCCGGTCGCGCGCAGGATGCCCGCGGCATAGCCCTCCTGAAAGGCCTGGGCATGAAGCGCTTCGGCATCACGCCGGGCCTGCTCGACACAATCGCGGGCCCAGCGCTGCGCCTGTCGCTGCAAGGTCCGGCGTCGACGTGCGGCGGCGATGTCCTCGCGGGCCAGATGGGCGTCGCTCGACTCGGGGAGTTCAGTCAGGGTTCGGATAGCGTCGAGCATGTTGCACCGCCAAAAAGAAAAGAGCTGTATCGGGTTGCGTGACCGGCCATTGCCTGTGCAAGCGAACAACCGGTTCGGAAAATTGCAAGGTCAGGCGTTCGAGCAAGGCTGGCGGTACCTGCTCGTACCAACTCCATAACGCATTGAGGCCGGCGGCTTCGATCTGCTCTATCGAAACGGGCGAGCCCCCGATCGGCAGGCCGCATCGAACACCGAGGCTGTAACCGGCGAACCGGCGCAACGACAAGGGCAGGCCTAGCAACGCCGCGCCTCGCGCCAGGTCGGGCATCAAGCGATAAGCGCCCATCAGCCTGGCGATGTAGGTCAGCTGGCGCCAATGGCGAACCCATTGCTTCGCTACGGCTGTCAACGGCGTCGAAGGCCACGGGCCTGGCCATTCGAGACCTTCAAGCAGGATCTGGTTGAGCCAATGGCGTGCCTCGGGCCGGTCAAATCCCTCCGGCATCGGCAGGCGCTGCGGATGCAGATAACTCAGGGGCTCGGCGAGAATCTGCGCCAAACACTCAGCGTGGGACATTCTGCCGCCCTGCGCTTGATTGGCGGTAAGCCCAGGTTGCGCCACTGGCCACCAGCAATGCGGTCACCGCGGTCAACCACCAGACCCAGTGCGAATGCCCTTGCGTTGCGGCCACGGACGGCGCGACATGCTGGGTCGGGGAACGCTTGGACAGTACCACCGAGATGTTCTCGTACTCGACCGCCGCAAAACTGTTCTTGAGAAAACGCTTGATGTCGGTGATCAGCAATTGCGGGTCGGCGTCGAGCTCATGGATCGCCACTGCCGAGAGGTGGACAGGCGGCATCTTGCGTCCGCCTTCGCCGGCCTCCAGGTCGTAACTGACATGCACTCGCGCCGACACCACGCCTTCGAGCACACCCAGCGACTGTTCGATTCGCTGCTCCAGCGCCGAATAAAGCCGGGCTTTTTCAGCGCGGGGCGAGGCCACCAGCGAGTCGGCAGGAAACATCTCTGCCACTTGCAGGCGCGGCCGCGAAGGCAAGGAATAGAGGTTGAGCAAATCGACGGCCGCGGAAAAATCGACCTGATCGATTTTCACCGCGTAGCCGGTTTTGCCGGCATCGACTTTCACCGCAGCAATATTGTTGCGCTGCAGCACCGAAAGCACTTCATTGGCCTGCTGCTGATCCAGCCCTTCGAGCAGATTGGGTTGGCGACACCCCGACAGCGCCAGGCACAACAGTATCAGCAACACGCCAGGCTTCATGAGGCACGCAACAGGGTTTCGGCAGTACCTACCGCTTTGCGGACCAGTACGTTAAGCAAGTTGATGTCCACGTTGTATTGTCCTGTCAGCTCCTGCAACTGGGCCAATACTTCGGGACTGGTGATATCCGGGCGCTGCATTATCTGATTGATGGCTGAAACGTCTTGCTCGCTGTTGACCGCGGAACCGGCAAACGCTTCGATCAATCGGGACTCAAGGGATACGATCGGTCCTTCCTGGGGGCCGCGCAATTCCGTAAAGGCTGGCTGGCCGATGCCAGACAGGGAAATGTTTTGAATAGCCATGCGATGCACTCATGAAAATGGCCATTGACGCGTACCAATGGCCGGTCAAAAAGGAAGAGTCAGCGAGCTGCCTGGATGATCGCCATGTCGATATCCTTGAAGCCCTTGATGGTGTTGGTCTGAGCGTTTCGAAACACCGTGTAGGATGAAAACGCGGCCTGATAAGCGGCCAGCAGGCCAGGGTCCGATGCATCTTTCTTCAAGTCATCCAGCGCTTTGTCCAATGCGTCCTTGAGTTTGGATGCACCGTTTTCGAATGCCTGGGCCTGACGCCCGAGAAAGTCATCGGCAAAGTCGATGGAGATACCAATGTCGGCCATGAGTCACCTTTTAGAGTTGTGTAGGAAAATGCCAGGATGACGAGGTCATCTTGATGTAGCCCTGCGGACCGGTCTGGAACGACTTGTCCTTGAGCGAGTCATCCTTGAGTTCGACGGTGAAGTGCACGTAGCGATTACCCCACTGCCGGTAAAAGCTGTCGACGTACCGGCGAGCGTTCGCCAGTTCGGAATCCTGCAAATTGCCTGCAATGGCAAACGTGACACTGTCCTCGTGCTCGACGCGGCTGAAGGCCAGTGACAGGCGCTGCAACCCCTCTTGCGCCAGATCGACGAGCAGGCTGTCATCCTGTATTTGCACCGCGATGTCCTGGGCATAAGGCGCGGCCGAGAGCAGTGCTTCGAGCAGTTTTGCCTGTTTTTGAGGGGTGAGCAGATTGCGTTGTGCACTAAGCAACAGTCGCGGTATCGATGGATCCTTCAGATCAATGGAGTGCCAGGCCAGTTGTGGATCATGGTCGACCAGCAAATGCTCCAGCCGACGACGCTCCTGGTCCATCACCAGCACTTTGCCGCTCAGCGTGTTATGGCGCACCAGCACTTGCCGACTCCAGCCGGCATCGCGTTCGGAAGCCACGAACACATAGATCGCATTGTCACGACCGCTCAACACCCTGGCCTCGTCACTGACCCCGGCGATCAACGCGCGAACATCGGTTTCAGGTGTGGGCCCGGGCATTGACCAGATGCCAACCGCGGTGACCAGTGCGGCCAGCGCCAGACCGCTGGCGACCCATCCAGACAGAGGGGCACGCCACCACACAACAGCGGCGTCAGCGGTAGCGTCAGGTTGCAGCCCGAGCAGTTCAGGTGCCCAGGATTGGTCTTCAGGCCGCAAGGCGATGTGCAGGCCGCCGATCTGCACCCTGGTGTGGAAGGCACAGTGGCGTATTTGCGTTGACTCATTGAGCACCCGCAGCGGCAGACCATCCGGCGTGACTTGATCGGCCAATACCTCAAAATTGCAGCCCCCCGACTCCAGGGGAACGAAGATGGCATCCTCTGGGACGCTGGCAGTCAATGTCCCCTCTCCCAGCAGATCCACAGTCCCTACCACAAACAATGTTGTAGTTTCGCCGAGGGGAAATTCGCAACCTTGCAGCGCGCCATTGAGTATCCGTAGAACGCAGGGTTGTGGGTCAGGGGTCGGCAGAACTGTCACCGTTCCAGCTCCTGGGCTGTGAAATGAACGGGCATGGTAGACAGGCTGGCTGCAGGCTTCCTGATCGAAATCTGCCGATCGCTCCCTGCAGAGGATCAGAATCTTGCGCCAGCTCTCATGGCACCGTCATTGTCGAGCCAGGGAAAACACCTGATAGCGCTGCCAGACCTTGCGTGCATAGTGCAGGCGCGCGGCTTGCCGGTGGGGTGAATTACCGGCGTTGTAGGCACCCACCGCCGTCCAGTTGTAGCCGTAACGCGCGATAAAATCGGCAAGCACCGACGCACCGACTTCAACCGACAGGCAAGGATCACCCAGCAGTCGCTGCTCAGTGATGCCCTGGGCACTCAACCGGGGGAGATGATGGCTGTTGATCTGCATTAACCCGATGTCTCGCGAGCCATCCTTGTTGTAGTTCATTGCGTTCGGATTCTGTCCCGATTCGACATCGGCAATCGCGCGGAGCAGTTCGGGTTCGATCGCATGTCGCGCCCCCGCCTGACTCCAGCACCAGGCTTGCGCCTGACCCGCGCCAAGGCACACCAGCACCGTCAGCCACTTGATTCTGCACTGTGTCATGCCAGACGCCGCTCGCTGACCGGCGTCGGTCGCTCGCGTGCAGGATCATCCTGCGTCGATGCCTGGTAGCGCACATCAGGCGCTCGTTGCAAAGAACTCCAGAGCGGCTCGATCACCGGAGCACCTGACAAACCGGACCAACCTGACAATGGAATGCCGTCAACGGATCGCAGCCTGGTCAGAGCCACCCAGTTCACATACAGGTCGCGGGCATTGAATGGACTGGCGCCGAACAGCACATTCCAGGCAGCCAGTCCCTGTTCACCGATTGCGCTTTCGCAGAGCCCGGCCTGTTCGAGCTCGTCCCAGGCTGCCGCGTGCTGGTCAAAATAAGCCAACACCACGGCATACAGAATCATCAGCAACGAATTGCCCGAGGCGCCTTGTTGCAGGGCTCGACGAGCCATCGACAAGGCCGACTCGGGATTTGCGGCAAGCGTAATGCGCATACGCAAGACCTGCGCCCTTACGCAATCAGGATCGTACTGCAGAGCATTGTCGATGCTTTGCGCTGCCTGATCGTTGCGCCGCCAGAACCAGTGATGCCAGGCATGAAAGTAATGAACGTCAGCCTGATCGGCAGTCAGCAAACAGCGTCGGAAAAGCACCTGGGCCGCCTGTTCGCTGCCGCGCAAACTGGTGAGCAAAGCCAGGCGAGCCAATGCGGGGATGTTGCCAGGATCCAACGCCAAGGCTTTGGAAATCGCCGATTGTGCCTCATCGATTGCCCGGCCCTGATCACACGATCCGATCATTGCCTGCCCCAGCCACGCATCCGCCAAACCGTACCAGGACAGTGTGTGCCCGGCATCGAGCTTCAGGCACTGGCGAAACTGTACCAGCGCATCGCGCAGGCTTTGCGGAGTGTGCTGCTGCACGCTACACAAACCACGCAGGTATGCCACCGCTGCCGGGTATGACGCGCAGGCATCACCGACAAGGCTCAAACCGGGAATGCGCTGCGCAACCAGGCACGTCAATGCCCCAAGCGACGCCCCGAGATCACGGGCATCCAGTGTCTGCCCATGCAGCAGAGCGTGATCGCGGCCACGGATCAACTCGACCGACCATTGCTGCTGATCGCTCGGACCGCTACAACGCCCGCTCAAGCAGTAGTCCGCAGACAACTGCCCGACCAGCGACCGCACATCGACCGGTTGCACATAGGCCGCCATCAATCCCGAGGGGATGACGTGCAACACCTCGCCGAACGCCAAAGTCAGCTGACGGATCATCAGATCCTGCAGATCCAGCGCTGCCGTCTCCCCCAGATTGCGAAACGGCAGAACAGCCAGCGAAGGCGCCACCGCCCTCGTCTGACCGGATGTGTCGAGTTCGACAACCGCACAGGTAAATCGATAACCCTGGCCGTACACCGTCGCAATGTAATCCTTGTTTTCCCTGAGCAGCTTGCGCAATGCATAAATGCAGCGGGTCAACGATTCTTCGGCGGCATCCATCTCGGGCCATACATGGTCCAGCAAATAATCCTTGCCGACGACCGACCCCGCCGACTTCAGCAGCAGGCGCAATACGTTCAACTCTTTGGGCGGGACGTGAACGCCTTCTCCATCTCGCATCAGCGTTCCATCACTTTGCAATAGCCAGTGGTCAAAAACGAATGCCTTGACCGGCGTTTGATCAGCTGCACTGTCCATACTCTGAGACATCTCTATAGAAAGGTACTGAAGCGCAATTGAGCCCAGGGGTGGTCAGGCTCAAGATGACAAGCTGCGTGACTATAGGAAGTTGAGTGGGAGGATTCCGTAGGAAAACTGATTTATTACCAAATGAAACTACGATTTTTTTTGTAGGAAAAATCACCAAAAACAAACCAAAAGCATACAAAACGCCTTGCATCTATAGACGCAAGGCACCTGCTTACTTACTTCAAATCCAACGCCCGGCAACTTGTTGAAGTCATCACCGACTCACAAACATCTTCCACTGTCCTCCACAACCCAACTTTATCCTCAGGAAATTCAATACCGAACGTCTCATTTAGCGCCATGACAATCTCAACCAGACTGATGGAGTCAACATACAAATCCTCGACCAATCGCGAAGTCAACGCAATTTCTCGACGACCAACCGGAAAATGCTCCGACAGCACCTTGATCACTTGACTCACAACGTCGAACTGATCATTTGACTCATCTGACATTCTTTTCTCCCACACAACAAAACGCAGGCGCAACGCCTAATGCCAGTCAGTTAAGCAATTTCAGCCGCGCCACCCTTTGTAGCAG
>NZ_JBFREX010000055.1:0-25847 GCF_052114525.1 Pseudomonas sp. KB_15
CGCTTGCACTTGTAGCGCTTTGGATTACGGGCATTGGTATTGTCGGGATCGATTATGCCGGCAAGGGGATGGAGTATTTCCTCAATCCAAAACTGCAAGCCAAAATCGGCATCGTTGTGCTGTTGACCTTTAACGGTTTCCTGTTGCATGGCGCTGTATTGCCGGCGCTGAAAAAAGCCGGTTCGTTACTCAAACTCTCCTTCAGCCTGCGCATGCTGGCGCTGTTCTCCGGTGCGTTCTCTGGCGTGTCGTGGTTCTATGCCGCCATGCTCGGTGTCGGTCGTCCGCTGGCCTGGAAGTACTCGCTGGTGGAGTTGCTGGCAGCCTATCCGGTTCTCATCGTCGGTGGATTCGGGATGATGGTACTGCTCACTGTCTGGGCAAAAAACAGAGACACCGAAGCGCGCATGGAACAAGGCACCAGGACAACTGGAAACGCCGCCCTGGCTGGCTGGTGAAGCCAGGTTGAACAAGGAAGTTCAGCTTCAGTAAATAAGTTCCGTTGTTAGCCGTTCACAAAGTTTCACTTGAGGATACCCTAATGAAATCCATGAAAGTTCTCTTCGTAGTCGCCACTCTGACCGCTTCTTCTCTGGCGATGGCCACAGGTGGTGGTGACCGGACCTTCGCACGCATGGAGTCGGCCCGGAAAGTCTCGATGGAAACCTACCAGGTTGCACAGAAACAGAAGGCTGAAGCCGCTGTCGCTCAAAGCAAAGCCAAGGCAACCGATCGCGCCAACGGCTGATCGGTGCAGCGCGTCCCCAGGCCGGCAGAAATGTACGGCCTCAAGCCTTAAATGCAGCACTCAAGGTGCTGCATTTGCCGTTTTAACCGAAATCCCGTTTGCACAAAATCCAGTGTTCCGGGATAACCAGGCTCCCTTGGACCCATGCTTATGCCAGCCTCGCACATCCGCCCCTCACCCGCGCCGCTGCTCAAACCTGGAGAGACGGTGGTCTTGTTCGACGGTGTCTGCAAGCTGTGCAATGGCTGGGTGAGGTTGTTGATTCGCCATGACCGCCAGCGGCGCCTGCGGTTGGCGGCGGTTCAGTCACCCGAGGGGCAGGCCCTGCTCGCGTGGGCAGGTTTGCCCATGGATCAATTCGACACCATGGCGGTGATCCGCGACCAACACTACTGGGAGCGTTCGAATGCATTTTTCGAAATCATCGCCCAGTTTCCCGCACACTGGCGCCCCGTGAGTCTGTTGCGCATTTTCCCACGCAAACTTCGAGATTGGGCATACGACCGCATTGCGCTTAATCGTTATCGGCTCTTCGGGAAATACGACACATGCCTGTTGCCGGATCCTGATCATGAACAGCGTTTTTTGAAAGCACCCCAAACAAACGCCCGACAATGCCGGGCGCCTGTTCTTCAGGTCTGTACTCAGAAGCGATAGTTGGTGCTCAGCTCCAGCGTCCGTGGGGCACCGGGCGTGATCAGATCCACCGAACCGTGCGCCGAAGCGTAATAGTCCTTGTCGAAAACGTTGCGCAGACGCAGGGCCATGTCCCATTTCTGCTGGTTGTACAGCAGCGCGGCGTCCACTGTTGTATAAGCCGGCATCACCACATTGTTATCCAGCGCGGTATAGCGATCATCGACATAGTTGGCCCCCATACCCACACGCCAGGTTTGCGTCAGCGAACGCACCAACCACAGGTTGGCGCTGTGGCGCGGCGTCAAGGTGGGTACCTGGCCTTGGTTCGCGACACCGTTGGTAAAGCTGTTGGACTTGGTGATCTCGGCATCCAGATAGGCATAACCGGCATAGACCTGCCATTTGTCACTCAACTGCCCGCTGGCGGTCAGCTCAAGGCCATCGGTACGCTGCTCACCCGCAAGCACCAGTTTGGTCGGGTTCGCCGGATCGCTGGTTTTCATATTGGTGCGTTCCAGGCGGAACAGCGCCGCCGTCAACGCCAGGCGATTGTCGAGCAGGTCCCACTTGCCGCCGATCTCGAAGTTGGTGGTCTCCTCTGGTTCAAGATCCTGGTTCGTCGTACTCAGGGCGAACATCTCGGCGGAGGGTTGGTAAGAACGGCTCACCGAAACGTAATAGGACTGCACTTGATCAGGCTGGTAGACCAGACCGACTCGCGGGCTCCAGGTAGTGTCGGTGCGCGACAGCTCGCTGTGCGTCAGGTCATCGGCGTATTCCTGGTCGAACACGTCGTAACGCACACCCAGCAGAGCCTTCCACTGTGGCGCCAGTTCGATCAGGTCCTGTATGTAGAAGCCGGCGGTGTCCTGGGTATTGGTACCCTTGGCGGTTTGCCGGTTGGCCTGGAACGGAACGTCGACCAAGGCATCGCGATACACCGGCACCCTGGCTACATTGGACTGGCTGAATACGGACTGGTCCTTCACCTGGCGCCCCAGCTCCACACCATAGAGCAGGTTATGGTTCATCCCGGCGAGCACGGCGCGCTGCTTGAGTTCGGTCTGGTTGAACCACCCGTCCTCCTTGCGCTGCACATTGCCGCGGTTGAGTTTTACCAGCAGTTCACCATTGGGAGCAGTGACGAAACGTGTCGGGCTGGAGTCAGCGAGAGTGTTATTGCGATCCAGGTCGTAGTGGTAGTAACGACTGGTATTGCTCAAGGTGAAGTCGTCGTTGATCCGATAGTCGACACCCGCCGTGAACGAGAACACTTCGCTGCGGGTGTAGTCATCATCCGGGTCGGCGGCACCGAAGCGCTTGTCTCGGTCCACATCGACCGGTCGGTCGCCTCGTGCCGGGATGCCGAAGTCAATCAGGCGCTTGTCATACAGATAGGTAGCGCCCAGGTCCAGTTCCAGATCATCCGATAGCTTGAAGTAGGCCGAAGGCGCGATGGCCTTGCGGTCGATGTAGCCGTCATCCCGGAAGGTGTCGCTGTTCTCCAGAGCACCGGTCACACGAAAGGCTTTATCGCCTTGCTGCTGATCGGCCCAACCGGCATCGAACTGAGTGCGTTTTTTGCCCTCGCTGTCGACACTGACGCCGACTTCCTGCCTGGGGGCGAAGTTGGGTGTCTTGCTGATGCTGTTGATCAGCCCCCCCGAAGAGCCTCGGCCATAGAGCACCGCAGCCGGCCCCTTGATCACTTCCACCCGCTCGACGTTGGACAGATCCCGGAAGTACAGCGCATCGTCGCGAATGCCGTCGATGTACATGTCGCCAATGGCACTGAAACCACGGATGGTGACCTGGTCGCGCTGGCCGTCACCATTGGACAGGCCGATACCAGGGACATTTTTCAGCACGTCTTCCATCGACTGAGCCCCCTGATCCTTGATGACGCTCTGGGGAACCACATTGACGGTTTGCGGGATATCTCGTAGCGGGGCATCGATCTTCAGCGCGCTCCTGCTCTCGGTCGACATGTAGCTCTGCTCGCTGTACTCACTGTTCACAGCGGTTGCCGGTAGGGTTAGAGCAGTCTCCGTTTCTGCCTGTAAATCAGGTACAACCAGAACACCCAGCAACGACAGAGAGGCTGGGTAAATGCGCGATCGAGCCACTATGGACACCTTTGTATGAATTATCGCGCGAATAATAACGATTATCTTTTGTAAGTAAATACATATCATTTCCATTCAAATAATTGACGCTACTCTGAACGATCGTCTCAATTTGATTGATGGCCCACAGAAGCACTCCGTCCCAAGCAGCGGCTCCCTAGAACTTTTCCCTGTTTATCGGTCTATTTGGACAGGCACATCCGCTCGGTAAGCGCGATCCCGCAGGCTTCCCGTCGCCAGATGGCCACACGTCCAATTGTCAATCAGAGGTTGTCTTCGTTCATGAAATTCCATGATCCACGGATGGTGCTCTTCAGCCTGTTCGCGTTCGCGGCAGTGGGCTCGGCATCAGCAACACAGATGAAGACCTCAACCCCTGTTTTCGCAACTGAAGTCGCAGCCGTTCAGGCTCCGGTCCAGGCTGCCGGCAACCCTTGGCCGACCTTGGCCAGTATGGCCGACAAGCAGCCAGGGCCATTGCTTGCCCATGACGACCGATACTGGCATGACGGCCGTTGGCACGATCGTAGAGACGATTGGCGCCGAGACGACTGGCGTAGAGATAATTGGCGTAGAGAGCAAGCCCGCCGAGAGGCCGAGCGCCGGCGTGATTGGGAGCGCCACCAGGATCGGGCCATGCGGTACCGCTACGAGGACGACCATCGCTACTATCGTCGCTAGTGCGAAGCCACAGGATCAATCCACCTGCAACACAGGCGCTGCTCCGCCAATCTGCGAAACCGGGACTCAAACCGGCCTGAAACAGCAGAGCTCGCCCAGCTGGTTGTAGAAGTCAGACTGGACATGTCGACGAGGCAGGAATCGGACATTTGTTTGGCGCTTCCCAAATGAAGTCTGATAGTCCGCAATCGGCCAGGAGCAGTCACTGGAAACCCATCAGCGAATTTGTAATGAGCTTCCCATTGCCCGCTCTACCTTGTTAGAGCAGGCTGGTACGGGATGAGTGACTGCAAAACTCTACTCCGCCAACCGTAACCGCAACCGGCTTCGATGGGATAAGCCTGCTTGCAAGGCAAATGCAACTATCACGGTAGATGGCACGGAAAAGCTGCTCAGGCCGCCGCCGGAAAACATCAACGCAAGACCCAATGCGGTGGCGCCAAACCAGGCCGTCAAGCCCACCGGGTTAAACGCGACCACCCGTTCGAGCGCTGCCACGTCACTGCGTCCGTAGACAATCTGCGCCAACGCCACACCCACCCAGGCCACCACGAAAATCCCCTGATAGGCCAACGCCTTGAGGATGTAGGCAAACACGTCCGCGAGCATCAAGCCGTAGACGATCACCCCCACCGCCACTGCCCACATCAGGTACGAACCGCGAAGGCCAAATCGACCAAAGAACGCCTGCATGTTCAGGGTCGCCAAGTAATAGTTGGCGGTGTTGATCCGGGTTTGCGTGGCCCAGACAAACAGCAATCCCCACAGGCCCATCAACTGCAAAATCGCCATCACCACCGAGACTTCGTTCAGCGCGCCTTCGTGGGGAATGCTGCTGACCAGGTAAATGCCCGCCGCGYCGTTGAGCAGAAACGTCACTGCGTAGAACGGCATGCCGAAGTTCCAGCGACCGTGGTACTCGGCGTCTTCAGGCTTGCCGAAACGCGCATAGTCGAAGGTGAACAGCATCAACACCCAGACGCCCATGTAGGCGACAAAACAATCCCACCAGCCGAATGCACTAGGCGTTGCCGGGCCGAAATCCAGCCATTGCGGCTGGTAGCCATAACGGCTGATCGATAGCCCCACCGCCACCAGCAAACCACCGAGATACACCGGCAGCAACACGCCGTTGAGCTTGTCCAGCCAGTGCTGCACGCTGCCCAGGATCATCGGCACGCTGTAGAGCACCACCGCCAATGCCGCCAGCGGATAGACCAGTTCCGGGTACAGGTGATTGAGCGCGACGGCGATCACCGAACCTTCGAACACCGCGTAATAGATCGCGGTCGAGAAGAAAATCAACGTCGCCAGGCACGCCCCGGTGCTGCCGAACAACAGCCGTGAAAACAACGCCACCGACAAACCGCTGCGAATCGCAAAGCGGCTGAGCACGCTGTTGACCAGTCCATAACTGATCACCGACAGGACCATGCCGATCAGCGCATTGCGCGCACCGAACGACAACGCCAATGAAGCACCCACCACGATGTAAAACATCGCACTGCACACCGCCCACCAGGCCATGGTCAGGGACAGTCGACCCATGCGCGCTTCGGTGGGAACAGGATGATGCGCCGGGTCTTGCCCGGTTTGACTCGATTGCGATAAAGCAGCCATATGCGTGAACTCCAAAACCAGTCAAAGGTTGAAGCGCGGGCAGCCGTCACCGCACCGAAGTGCGGCGTTGGCGTACCGTTTGGCATGGCCCGCGCTAGACGGCGGGCAGAATCAGGAAGGGAACAGCTTGCTCAGGCAGCTGAGTTTTTTCTTATAGGAACGTCGCGCTTCCAGCGCCTCTTCGAGGGTTACCGCGACAAAGCRGGCCTTCTGGTTGGGTTGCATCTGGCCGATCAAATCGAGGTCGGCGCTGATCACCGTGCCAATCATCGCGTAGCCGCCACCGGACACCGCATCACGGTGCAGCACGATGGGTTCGAGCCCGGCGGGCACCTGGATCGAGCCGATCGGGTAGCAACTGTCGACGATGTTCGACGGATCGGAACCGGCGCCGAACGGCTGCTCCCGGGGCTGAAAGCTCAGCGCGCTGCCGCCCTTGAAGCGATAGCCGATGCGGTCGGCTTCCGAACCGACCGTCCACGGCTCGGCGAAAAAGCTCTTCGCCGCCGATTCGGTCAAGCGGTGGTAGTACAAACCGGGCACCACCCGCAGGGTGATTTCGCCACCCAATGATTGCCGTAACGCCATGGGCAAACTGGCCCCGGCGCGGCTCTTGCCACTGGCGATGCCCACCGGCAATTCGTCGCCTGCAATCAGGCGTCGCCCCTGAAAACCGCCGAGCGCGCCTAGCGCATAGGTGGAGCGACTGCCGAGCACCACCGGMACATCAATGCCGCCGGCCACCGCCACATAAGCGCGGGCACCAGCCTTGGGAAAGTCAAAGCGCAGCACTTGCCCGGCCTTCACGGTGAACGCGGTGTCGTGGTGCATTTCCACGCCATCGACCCGTGGCGTCATGTGCGCGCCGCTGACCGCCACCAATGCATCCTGCTGAAACTCCAACTCAGGCCCGAGCAGCGTGCATTCCAGCGCCGCCAAACCTGCCGGGTTGCCGACCAATTGATTGGCCGCGCTCAAGGCGTATTGATCTAGCGCGCCGGACGGCGGAATGCCCAGGTGGTAATACCCTTCGCGGCCCAGGTCTTGTACCGAAGTGGCGAGGCCGGGTTTGAGGACCTTGATCATGCCAACACCTCCTGCAACGACTTGGGATAGCCAACGGGATCGGCGAGGAACGCGTCCAGCGAAAACTCCACCGGCCGAATCCGCAGATCAAAGCAACCGGCTTCCACTTCGGCCACCGCGTGGTCGTAGGCTTCACGGTCCATCGGTTTGAACTGCACGATGTCGCCTGGACGGAAAAACACCATGTGTTCTTTCAGGTACGCGAGGTTCTGTTGCGGGTCGTAGATCGGCGCGGGGGTGACGCCAAACATCTGATAACCGCCGGCGCCGCGCACCGAGTAAATGCAACCAAAGCAACCGCCGTGACCAAGGGTCAATTTCGGTGTGTCGGTGCGCGGGCGCAGGTACTTGGGCACCTGCAACTGACGCTCGCGCTCGACCATCTGGAACATGAACGGCAGCCCGGCAACGAATCCGACCATCGAGACAAACCACGGCGCGCCACTGTGGGCCGCGATGAATGCATCGACGTCGGCCAGACCGTTGATTCGTGCGGCGTATTCCAGGTCCGTGGCGCTCGGGTCTTGATGGCGGTCGCGAAAACGCATCAGGGTTTCGTGGGTCCAGGGATCGTTGTAGAGCACCGGAATCTCGATAATCCGCGTCTGCAACGTGCGCTCGGCAACGGCTCCGGCCTCGGCGATTTTTACCGCTTCGAGCAAGGTGTGAGGGGCGATGCGATCCGGGTCGAAACGAATCTGGAATGACGCGTTGGCCAGGCAGATATCGAGCACGCCATCCAGCGCCAGCCGTTCCACGGCGCGGGTGACGGCCAGTCCTTTGAAGAACGCGTCCAGGGACATGCTGTCGCTGACTTCGGCAAACAAATGCTCATCGGCGCCAAAGCTGTAGCGGATGGGAGTACTCATGCTTCACCTCCGCTGCGGCGCTCGGCCAGCCAGGTTTCCAGGGTGCCGGTGTGAAAGTCGGCGCTGTGCAGCCACGGTTGCTCCAGCAATTCACCGTGCAACGCCAAGGTGTTGGCCATACCGGTGAGCGTGGTGTGCGCCACCGCCATTCGCGCTCGGGCCAGGGCTTCGGCGCGATCCGCACCGTGAATAATCAGTTTGGCCAGCAGCGAGTCATAGTACGGCGGCACACGGTAGCCTTGATACAGATGCGTATCGACGCGAATGCCCTCGCCGTTCGGCCAGATCAGTTCCTCGACCAGGCCTGGACTCGGGAAGAAATCCCGCGCCGGGTCTTCAGCGTTCAGGCGCATTTGCAGGGCGGCGCCGTTGAGTCGGATGTCACTTTGCTTGAAGCCCTGCGGCTCGCCGCCAGCGATGCGCAACATGGCCTGGACCAGGTCGATGCCGGTGATCAGTTCGCTGACCGGGTGCTCCACCTGAATCCGCGTGTTCATCTCGATAAAGTAGAACTCGCCAGTGGCGTCGTCATACAGGTATTCCAGGGTGCCGGCGCCCTTGTAGCCCAAAGATTCGGTCAGGCGCACGGCGCTTTCGCAGAGGGTTTCCCGTTGCTGTTGGCTGAGGACTGGCGACGGCGCTTCTTCGAAGATTTTCTGCCGGCGCCGTTGCAGCGAACACTCGCGCTCAAACAAATGCACCGCGTGCTGACCGTCGCCCAACACCTGCACTTCAATATGCCGGGCCCGGCTGATAAACCGCTCCAGATACACCGCGCCATTGCCAAACGCCGCTTGGGCTTCGCGCTGGGAACGGGGAAATTCTTCGCTCAGTTGCTCGGCGTTTTCCGCCAGCCGAATACCGCGCCCGCCACCACCGGCCGAAGCTTTGATCAACAAAGGGAAGCCAACGGATTCAGCAGCCTTGAGTGCCGACTCGACGTCGAACAGTTCACCCGGCGAACCCGGCACCACCGGCACGCCAGCGGCTTGTGCGGTACGCCGTGCCTCGGCTTTATCGCCCATGCGCCGGATCGTCTCCGCGCTCGGGCCGACGAAAATGGCGCCGGAAGCCGCCACCGCTTCGGCGAA
Source organism: Pseudomonas sp. KB_15 (assembly GCF_052114525.1). Classification (NCBI taxonomy): domain Bacteria; kingdom Pseudomonadati; phylum Pseudomonadota; class Gammaproteobacteria; order Pseudomonadales; family Pseudomonadaceae; genus Pseudomonas; species Pseudomonas sp. KB_15. The sequence goes on from NZ_JBFREX010000055.1 coordinate 8,861, forward strand.
ATCGGCGTTCTCCGACAGAAAGCCGTAACCGGGATGCACCGCGTTGGCGCCCGTGGCTTTCAAGGCGCCGAGCAAGGCCTCGACGTTCAGGTAACTTTTGTCGGCACGGGCCGGGCCAAGAATGTGCACCTCATCGGCCATGCGCGCGGCCTGGGAATCGACGTCCGCCTCGCTGCACGCAGCAACGGTGGGAATGCCCAGTTCTTTGGCGGCGCGGATAATCCGCACGGCGATCTCGCCACGGTTGGCGACCAGCAGTTTATGAATGGCTTGGGTCATGATCGCCCCCTCACTCGTCGTCGAGTGTTGCGACGACTTGACCCGGCTCCACCGGATCACCGTCTTCCACCAAAAAGGCACTGAGGCGACCGGCCGTCCCAGCGGTCAGTTCGGAGAACTGCTTCATGACCTCGATCAGGCCAATTACCGTGTCGGCGCTGACCTGCGCGCCGACCTCGACGAAGTTCGCCGATTCCGGGGTGGCTTTGCGGTAGAAGGTCCCCGGCAACGGGGTGATTACAGTGTGTTCAGCCATGTCTGTTCCTCTTGGAATAGTTGTAGAAAGGCAGGCAAAAAGTGAATCGGTGGGCAAACCCTGGCGTCTGTGTGCCAGGTGTTTTCGTTCGGTCTCAGCGCGGTGCCCGGACCTCTATGCCCGCGCTATCAAGTGCATGACGCGTGGCTTCGACTAACGCCAGGGCACCCGGCGTGTCGCTGTGCAAACAGATGGAATCGAATTCAATCGCCAGGTCTTCGCCCTCGACGGTGCGCACCACGCCTTGTTGGCAAGCACGCAGCACTCGCTCGGCGACGTGGGCCGGGTCGTAAGCCCGCACGTTGCGGGTGAAGACGATGGAGCCGCTGAGGTCGTATTCGCGGTCGGCGTAGAACTCGCGGATCACCGGTTGGCCGAGTTCCGTGGCAACCCGCCAGATCACCGAATCGGGCATGCAATACAACAGCAACTCCGGCTCCAGGCGCTGGAGGTTTTCCACCAGCAAACGGGCGGCCTCTTCGTCTCGGGCCAGGTGCATGTAGAGCGCGCCGTGGGGTTTGATGTGTTGCAGGGCCACGCCTTGAACCCGGGCGAGTTCACGCAGGGCGCCCAACTGATAGAGCATGTCGTCGACCAGTTCCTGGGCCGGCGCATTGATGTGCCGACGGCCAAAACCAACCAGGTCGCGAAACCCCGGATGCGCGCCGATGGCCACGCCCAGGCGCTTGGCCTGCTCGACGGTGCGGCGCATGGTGCTAGGGTCGCCGGCATGAAAACCGGTGGCGATGTTGGCCGAACTGATAAAGCCCATCAGCTCATTGTCGACGCCATCGCCGATGGTCCAGGGGCCAAAGCCTTCACCCATGTCCGAGTTGAAATCTACTGCCTGCATGACACTTGCTCCCGACGCTTGTGACTTCATGCAGGCCAAGTTAGATTCCTCCCAACCCCTTGGGAAGATCTATTATCAGATAGGCCATCTTCTGAAAAACAGATACATCATCGCCCGGAGTGCTCATGTCCCTGACCCTGCGCCAAGTCCGCTATTTCGTCGCCACCGCCGAGATCGGGCAAATCTCTCAAGCCGCGATTCATCTGAATATTTCCCAGTCGGCGGTGACCACGGCGATCAAGGAACTGGAAGGCATCCTCGGCACGCTGTTGTTCCAGCGCTCGGCCCAGGGCATGAGCCTGACCGACGCCGGGCGGCACTTTTTGAATCGGGCCTACGTGATTTTGCGCAGCGTCGATGACGCGTTGAACAGCCCGTTGCCGGATATCCGCGCCAGTGGCGTGTTGCGCTTGGCGGCGAGCTACACGGTGATCGGTTATTTCCTGCCGCACCATTTGCAGCGCCTGGAACACTGGCATCCGGACGTGGCCATTGAAGTCCATGAACAGGAACGGCAAGCGATTGAACAAGGCTTGTTGGAAGGTCGTTTTGATATGGCCGTGGTGCTCACCGCCAACCTCACGCACCCGGACATCGTTTCAGAGATTCTCTTCAACTCCGAACGGCGGTTATGGCTGCCCAGCCACCATCCGTTGTGCGAACGCTCGGCGGTCAGCCTCGCCGACGTCGCGAAAGAACCCTACATCCTGCTGACCGTCGACGAAGCCGAACAAAGCGCCATGCGCTACTGGGAACATGTGCATCAGCAGCCAAACGTGCGGGTGCGTACCAGTTCAGTCGAAGCGGTGCGCAGCATGGTCGCCAATGGCAGCGGCGTGGCAATCCTCTCGGACTTGGTGCACCGCCCCTGGTCACTGGAAGGAAAACGCATCGAAACCCTGACAGTCACCGACAAGGTGACGCCGATGAGTGTCGGACTGGCGTGGCATCGCGAGCGCGAATTCAGCCCGGCGATGCAGGCGTTTCGTAACTATTTCCACGATGCATTTTTGGCGCCGCAACAGCTGTCTGCGCGACGCTGAAAACAGCGAAAACCATGCCCTCCTTTTGTGAATTTACGATGAGAGCTTTGGGCCATTTCCGGTCTGTTGTGACGGGAAGATTTTGGCCGTTTTCTGCCCGTCACGAATGACCGGTTTGGGTCGTTTACTGCCTGTCGTGGCGGGCAGCAATCGGCCAGAAGCAGACGTTCGATCCAAAGCTGCTTTCGAGCAGAAGTAAACGTCGCTAAGCAACGGCCAGCGAGCCGCTGCTATGCTGAGTCGAATCCCGTCAGCACGGCTCAACGGGCTTGGTTCGTATGCTTTTTTGAAGGACGTGCTCAGGTGTCTGCCGACGCAGCAGGCAAATGACATTGCCGAGCTGCTGCTGCATAACATAAATGGACGCCTGATCAACATACGCAGGGATGGTAGGTAGACGTTTACAGACAGTACAACCCAAGGACTATCTCAGGACTACCTGGCATGGGCGATTCTTTCTGGAGCAGGTTCGGCCTCGAACTGATATTGATGACGTTCAGCGTACTTTTTTGCTATGCGATGTACCACACGCATGTGACCTATCAGCGCCGCAACAAAAAACAAATCGACGAAGCATTTCGCAAAGCCATGGTGCAGCACGGTATTGAAAATGTGGAAATCCGACAGGATCACACAATGTTAGGGGCCCGTCGCAAAGTCGGGAAAAGGCTGTTCGATGTCCATAGGATTCTTCACTGCCCGCCGGATCGCTGGTTTGTCTACATCCATGTCGAGGACACAAAACCTGTGCTTATGCCGATTTCAGAGCAGCGAGCAATGGCTTCCCTCAACAGCCAGGGGGGAATTGAATAGGCTGATGACGACGTTGGCTCCCTGTTCAGGAAGTACCGAAAGTACACCTAGGCGAGCGGCTGCGTTGGACTGCAGCCCTTTGTGACGGGCAGAAATCGGCCAACAGCGGACCGTCGAATTCAGATATCCACCTCAAATATGAATGAAGGGCTGTGTCTCTGTACTATTATTTTTGCGTATTCATTTGCAGGGGGAAGCCAGTGAAATGCTTCATTCAAGGTGAACATCGAGGTCAGGGCATCTTACTTCCCGAAAGCCTCGACGACACGGTCAGCAGTACCCTCATGGTACACAAATGACGGCCAACGCCGGTCCTGATACCATAAACCTAATGTTAGGCACTTGGGTGAAATACAGCGTGAACGAGCGCAACAGTGATGCAGACATCAGGACCGAGCGACCGATGCTGGGGGCCGAACGCGGCGTTACCCAATATCAGCGGTTAGCTTCCCTTCTGAGGCACCGGATCGCGAAGGGCGAGTATCCGCTCGGCACACAGCTGCCGACGATCACGAAACTGGCGGACGACTTGGGCGTCGCGGTCGTGACTGTCCGGCAAGCATACGAGATGCTTTCCAAGGAAGGGCTGATCCGCAGCCAACGGGGTATCGGCACCCACGTGGCCGCGCTGCCCGCCCCCACCGTCGACCTCGAACTGACGATCAACGATCCGTTCGCCGCGCCGCAGGCGCTTTCCTTCGAGATACTCGAAGTCCGGCACCACACTCAATTGCCCCAAGAACTGCTTGGCGCGGACGACCGGTCGGCGGACGACAACGTGTGCGTCCGCAAGCTGCATACCTATTCCGGCGAGGCGTTCTGCTATGCCGAGATTTACGTGTCCACGGCGGTCTTCGAGTCGCTACCGAAGGACATCGCCAGGAAAAGGAAGCTGCTCGCCGCGGTGCTCGACAAACTGGGCACCCGCGGCAAACGCGTGAGACAACGCATTTCTGTGATGCCTGCGGATTTTCCTCTATGTGACCTGCTGAAGATCCCGTTTGCCTCTCCCGTGGCGAAAATGTCACGGTGCCTGGTCGACGGCAAAGGCAACGTGCTGTACGCCGGTGTCACCTGGTATCGGGGCGACCGCTACATCGCCGAGATCGACTTCCCCGCGTCCACATTGAAGACCATGCCCGGGATGACCGAACCCAAACCGGGCGTGGTGAATGAGCGTAAGCGGGACTAAAAGCGCTCGTGCGGACCTCAGCGTAAACCCGGTGCGGCCGCTTCCGCCTTGATCTTTGAAAAGCGAACCGCGAACTCGTCCTGCCGGGTTCGCGAGATCTCATACAGCCCGGCCAGCATCTTTGCGGTCACCCTCCAGAGGTGCTTGACGAAGGTATTTTTTYATGACAAAACTCCTAACATTAGGTGTTTAGACTGATGCCACGTCGGAGGTTCGATGCTTACGCGAAACGCTCAGGATTCAGCTGCAATGAAAGCGATCCCCACTGTGATCAGGGCGGCGGACCTAGCCGCCTACTCGCCGGCGAATCACACCGGCACCTCCAACGTGCGCGTAATTGGCCCCGAGACCGTGGGCGCGACGGCGCTCGAAGTGCTGGTCGGCACGATCGTGAAGTCCCATGGGGCGAAGCCGCATGCGCATCCGTACCTGGAGCAATGCGCCTACATGATTGAAGGCACCGGCGAGTCGCAAGCCCAGGGGCGCATCGACGTGATGCACCCAGGAACCTGGGTCTACGGGCCGGCGGGCGTGTTCCATTCGTTTCGCGTGACCAGCGACCAGCCCGGACGGGTGCTGGTCGTCTATACGCCGCCTTATGGCGAGAACCCGGCGCAGACGATCACGGAACCCGACCCTGCGGTTGCTGAGTGCGGCGACGTCCGCGTGCTGACCGTCGACGCCGCCGCCACCGGCAGGGTTCCGCTCATCGATCGCGACACCGTCGGCGCGCAGTGGGTCGATATCTCAGCGCTGCGGATGCGTGCCGGCAGCGCATTGGCCTGCACGACCGAGCCTGAGGCCGAGCAGGTGCTCTACGTCGAAGACGGACAGATCGAGGCGCACGTCGACGGGCAGGACTTCCAGCTCGCGGCGGGCGACTTTCTGTTTCTACCTTGCGGGGTTTCCACAGCCCTGCGCTGCCCGCCGGAGCAGCCCGCATCCGGCTTTCTCATCAAAGGACGGCTTGCGTCCTCTACTTCAAACCAGTGAACCCTGGTTTCCGACTGTGAACTGCCAATCCACTACCAAGATCAAATGAAAGGAAACGGCATGGGTAACTTCACAGTAACGTCGCCTGAATTTAAAGATCAGGAACCGCTGCAATTGCTGCATGAGTTCGATGGCTTCTACGGCGCTGGCCAGAACCGTTCGCCCGCGCTGCAATGGCAGGGCGCGCCGGAAGGCACCAAGAGCTTCGCGCTGACGCTGTACGATCCGGACGCACCCACCGGCAGCGGCTTCTGGCACTGGATCCTGTTCGACATCGATTTGTCCGTCACCCAGCTCGCCGCAGGCCTGGGCTCCACCGATGCCACTGACCTGGGCGCCAGCGGTACTCAGGTCACCAACGACTATGGTACCGCCGGCTACGGCGGTCCCTGCCCGCCCGCGGGTTTGCCAGCGCACCGCTACATCTTCACTGTGCACGCACTGGGCGTGCGCAAGCTGGAGCTGCCGGCCAATCCGACCAACGCGGTGGTGCGCTTCCTGATCCACCAGAACACACTCGCCACGGCCACCCTGACCGGCCTATACAAACGCTGAATTAGCCGTTTTATCGTATCCAGCATCGACCATTCCGAGTTGATCCCACAGCTTCTACGGTAGCGCCTGATTCATGCGTGGCGCTTCCTTCAGATTCGCAGTCACCCACGACACCCTTGCCTCTGACTAACACTTCCCCTTGCCGGGTGTGTAGAGGACTTGCACCTCCAAGTCATTAGCATGGCCACCATAGCCACGCTGGTTGCGCTTCGCGTAGCGCGCCATGCCTGGCGAGCCCAATAAAAAGCCGGCCCCGAAGGCCGACTTCCTTAACAAGGTATTGCGCAACGTTAGCGAACACCTTCCTGACGCAACGCAGCCGGCGTGTAGTCGCTTTCACTGGCGGCGTAGTTGAAGTCGTAGGACTGTTTCTCCTCGTTCTTCATGCCCAGTGCTACATAGCGGCCGGACACCAAATCGTAAAGGCTCTCCAGCGTGTACCACGGCACTTGCTTGTCGTAGTAGTACTGCGCATGTCCCTCGGCCACGCGCCACAGGGTGCCACGCCCGTCGTAATGGTCGATGGCAGCGGCTTGCCAGGTGTCTTCGTCGATGTAGAAGTCACGCTTCTCATAGATGTGGCGTTCGCCGGGCTTCAGGGTGGCCACCACGTGCCACACGCGGTGCAACTCGTAACGGGTCAGGTCCTGGTTGATATGGCCGACCTTGATAATGTCGCTGTACTTGAGTTTCGGCGAGTCCAGTTTGTAGGCGTTGTAGGGGATGTAGATCTCTTTCTTGCCTTCCAGCTTCCAGTCGTAACGATCGGGAGCACCGTTGTACATGTCGAAGTTGTCGGAGGTACGCAGGCCGTCGGTAGCCGTACCCGGGCCGTCGTAGGACACCTGAGGGGCACGACGCACACGACGCTGACCAGCGTTGTAGAGCCAGGCCAAGCGCGGTTCCTTCACTTGGTTCAGGGTCTCGTGCACCAGCAAGACGTTACCCGCCAGGCGCGCCGGTGCAGTCACGCGCTGCTTGAAGTAGAACAGCACGTTGCTCGGTTTGTTCGGGTCGTAGTCCTTCAATTGGTCGCTGAAGGTGAACTCGTCCTGGAAGTACACCAGGCTGTAGGAGCCGTTTGTCTGCGGGGTTACCTGGGTCACAAAGCGGCTCACGCTACCACCGCGATAACGGGTGATGTGGTTCCAGATTGCCTCGAGGCCGTCCTTCGGAATCGGGAAGGGGTTGGCGCTATGGAAGTTCTCCAGACCGTTGCCGCCCTCCACCAGTTTGGTGTGGGTGGCATTGTATTTGGTGGCTTCGATCACCTTGGCCGGAAGCGTGGCCGTGCGGTGGGTCTTGTACACCGGAATTTTGTAGGTGTCGGGGTAGCGTTTGAACATCGCCAACTGACCGGGAGTCAGCTTGTCCTTGTACTGGTCGACGTTCTTCGCGGTGATGGTGAACAGCGGCTGCTCGCTGGCGAAGGGATCGGGCARGAAGCCCGCGGCGTCGGCGTTACCGGCATTCTGCGGCAGGCCGCCGGTCCATGCAGGGATGGAGCCATCGGCGTTGCCGGCTTTTTCGGCACCTACCGGGGTCAGGCTGGCACCCAGTTTGGCCGCTTCATCGGCAGATACTGCGGCCATGACACTGGAGGCCATCAGGGTCAGCGCGAGGGCGCCGGTTTGCAGCAGACTCTTTGTTGTTTTCATTGTTGTTTCCTCAAGATTCCAGTCCATTTAGAAATTCATGCCGAAGCTGAGCGCGAGAAAATCGCGGTCGATCGAGGTGTTGTACTTGCCGCCGAAGAAGTCGGTGTAAGAGAGGCTCGTCGTGTAGGTATTGTTGTACTCGGCATCCACGCCCAGGCTGGCTGCCTTGGCGCCTTCGGTGAACAAACCATTCGGACCGTAACCATGGACGTCATGGGACCAGGCAATGCTGGGTTTGAGGTTCACACCGGCGAACACGTCGTTGTATTCCCACAAGGCGCGCATGCGGTATCCCCAGGAAGTGCTGGTGACGAAACCATCGTTTTCGCAGTACTTGCTGACGTTCTGCGCATTGGCGCTACCCAGTGCGCCAGTGTTCAGCGCCACGCACGTATTGATTGACCCAGTGGCCGGCAACGGGCCAGGACCGAAGACGGGGTCACGGCCATAACGGACATCGGAAGTGCTTTCCAGGCCGCCGACATGAGCGACACCGATCTCACCCACCAGGGTCAGACGGCTAGCCCCCATGACTTGGTCGAAGAAGTGCGTGAAGGTGGTCTGGAACTGGGTCACTTCCTTGCGACGATAGCCGTGCACGTCCTGTCCCGCAGGACCTGACAGCAGCGAAGCGTTGCTGAACAGCCCGCCAAGGGAATCGACGCCCGTGAAGAGGATGTCCGTGGTGTTCATCTGAACCGGCAGGTTAGGACGGTAGCTGACCTCGCCGCTCCACGCAGTACCGGTGGGCAGCGTGGTGGAGAAGCTCAGGCCATAGAGATGAATGTCCTCTGGGTACTCGACGAAGTAGTTCGAGGAACCGGCGACGGCCAAGGAGCGAAGGTTGGCCGGGTTGCTGGCGCCGAGGGCTGGAACGTTCGGCAAACCGGCGTTGATGGTATTGAGTTGCGCCTGGGTAGCGCTCGTGCTGCTGAAAACCGGTGACCGGCTGTGGTAGTTGATCAAATAGGCGCCGAACTCGGTATTCATCTGCTCGGCGAAGTAGCGAAAAGACAGGCCGTATTGGCCATCGTCATCCGCATCTCGATCCGGACCGCGGGGAACCAGTACGCCTTCCTCGTTCACATTTACCCCAAACTGGCTCAGAGCCCCCAAGGCAGCAGGACTCAGGCTCGATGCCTTTCTCAGGACGCGCAGGTTATCGGTGCAGCCGTCGGCAATCGTGTCAGGTTGTGCGAAAAAGGTGCCGCAGTTGTCCACCACCGTCTGGTCCCACTCCAGCTGATAGAAGGCCTCGGCCGACAGGTGTTCGGTCAGGCTCTGGGACACATAGAACATGTTGACCGGAATCAGGCCTTCCTTGATCTCGGCGCCCGGACGGCGGAATGCCGATACGTCGATCGGGTTGATCGTGTTGATGCCGCCGCCGATGAAAGTACTTTCACCCCAGCTCACGACCTGCTTGCCCAGACGCACAGAACCCGGCTGTTCGGAAATGGAATAGTTGTGGTAGACGAAGGCGTCGAGGATCTGGGCGCCAGCGGACTTCGCGCCTTCCTTGCGGTTGTGATCGTCAATGTCTTTGAACGGACGGCTCTCGTCCTTGAGCTCGAAGTCGTACCAATACTTGCCACGGACGAAGGCACCGGTGTCGCCGTACTTGAGTTCGAGGTCATGGATGCCCTTGAAGATCTTCGAAAAGGTCTCGCCTTTCTTGAAGTTCAGGTGGGAATCGTCTGTGGCCTGGGACAGGCCATTGCCACCATTGTTGGCCCCGATGAGGTCCGGATCAGCCTCACGCATGGACCAACTGGCGCCCACGGAGAGGGCGGAGTCGAACTGGCCCTCGATCTCCCCGATATTGAAGGTGACTCCGAATGCCGGAGCGGCGAGTGTGGAAGCGAGGCTGACGGCCAAGGGCAATCTTGCCGGGCGCGAGAACCAGGTTGTTGTCATCGACCTACTCCATCTATGTTTTTTGTTATGGATTGGTACGCGCAATACTTTTGCCGGCAGTGCCGACCACGCTCACGACCTAGCCCTCAAACCTTGTTATGAAACTGTTCTCCTGGCTTTGTTGATACTCACGCCGCTCGCAACGCGGTGCGGGCAATGGTTGTCATTTCGTTGTCCCGGAGACGTCCATTGCAGTTGGTATGCGCTTCTTGATTTTCGAGATCGTGTGAACCTTCACCTGGCGAGCCCATGGTCCATCGATGGTTCGCAGAGTCTTGGGTACAAGATGCGTCAAGCCGAGCTCATCGCTAAGCTGCGATAGAACCGTCTCGATATCGAACGACAGGTTGGTGACAAGAACATCGTCACCGTGAAATACGAGGCTGTTGGACCAAAGAAAGCCGATGGGCGTCCCGTCGGGATTGATTCCGCCGAAATCGCCGAGCTTGGCAACCACACGACCCTGGGTCGGCTCCAGCACGAGAATCTCGTTGGACTGGTTGCACGCGACCCAAAGGTTGTCGTGCTCGTCGATGATCAGACCGTCGGGACCGCCGCCGACACGGTTGACAAAGACTTCAGGCGTGCCGGGCTCGAACGTCGGACCGGTCACCGGTATCCTGATAATGGTGTCGTTCGCCGTATTGGCGACGAACACCGCCGTCTTCTGGTTATTGAACTTCAGACCATTGGCGCCGATGGTTGGCGGTATCCGCGTCGGTTTGAGTAGTGGGCTGGTGACCCATGCCGACGCTTCGCCGCCGTCGGGTCCGACTTTCCAGATGATGCCCTGGTGCGCATCGGTCACGTACACGTTACCGGCGGAGTCGAACGTTATCCCGTCGAGGCCGGGGTGCTGGCCCGTGACCGTCATGAACACGGACGAGGCACCCGACTTGGGATCGACGCTCAGGACCTTCGCGGCCTTGAAGTCGACCACGAGCAACTGGCCGGTCTGGGGATGAAAACCGAGATCAAGCAACAATCTGCTCGATCCCTTGATGCTGACAGAGCGCAAATGCTTGCCCTGCGGGTCGAATACGAGAAGCACTCCCTCGCTCGTACTGGGTTTGTCCGCCGCCACCGTGACGACGTAGACATTGCCCTCACGGTCCACCGTGATCCCCTCGGGATGTGCCTCACCGGCGGGCAACGTGGCGAATGTCTCAACCTTGCCCCGCTCCCAGGCCATTGTGGCGAGCGGCGTCGCCAGGAACGCCAGCACCAACAACATCGGAATCGTCTTCGCTCTGTTCATTTTCATGTCGTTCTCATTGTTATATGCGCTTCTGGACGCGCTCCGCGGCCAATGCCGCCTGCGAGCGCGCTACGACACTTTGCGAGTCAAATCCTGCACACAGGTGCGCCGTAACCCGGGCGACAGCAGGGCCCGCGCGCTCAAGATCAGATGCGGTTTATCTCGTGTTGCTCAGATCAATACGACTTGGGCAGGCCAAGCGCCTGTTCGGCGACGTAGCACAGCGCGAGCTCCTGGGTCACCGGCGCGAGCAGGCTCAGCACGCTTTCGCGCAGGCCACGCTCGACGTGGTACTCCGTGGCATACCCGAATCCGCCATGGGTGCGCACCGCACGCAATGACGTCTCGAAACTGGCCTCGGCCGCCAGGTACTTCGCCGCCGTGGCCTCGACGCCGCAGGGCTTGCCGGCGTCGTAGAGCGCAGCCGCCTTCCACATCAGCAGCTCGGCCGCTTGCAGGCGCATCCAGCATTCGGCCAGCGGATGCTGGATCGCCTGGTTTTTGCCGATCGGTCGCCCGAACACGACGCGCTGCCTTGCATAGTCAGTCGCACTCGCCAGCGCCGCCTCCGCTGCACCGAGCGCAGAAGCCGCGACGAGGATCCGCTCCGGGTTCAGGCCATGCAGCAGGTACTTGAACCCCTGTCCTTCCTCACCGATGCGATCCTCGACCGGGATCTCCAGTCCGCCGATGAACAGTTCGTTCGAGTCCACGGCCTTGCGCGCCATCTTTTCGATCTCGCAGATGTGCACATGCGCGCGGTCGAGGTTCGTATAAAACAGCGTGACACCGTCCATTGGCCTCGCACATTCCTCGATCGGTGTTGTCCGGGCCACCAACAGGATCTTGTTGGCGTGCTGCGCGGTCGAGGTCCAGACCTTCTGGCCGTTGACGATGTAGCGGTCGCCCTCGCGGCGCGCGAAGGTTCTGATGCGTGTGGTATCAGAACCGATGCTGGGCTCGGTCACACCGAAGCAAGCGCGATCCGTGCCTTCGATCAATGGCAGCAGAAAGCGCCGCTTCTGCGCCTCGGTGCCGAATACGACCACGGGCTGCGGACCGAACAGGTTCAGATGCACCGACGACACCGCCGCCGAGCCGAGCTTGCCGATGGTGCGCATCACCATTGCGGCTTCCGAGAGGCCGAGGCCGGCACCGCCATGCTCTTTGGGCATGGTCATGCCGAACCAGCCGCCGCGGGCGATGGTGTCGCAGAATTCACTCGGCCAGCGCCCGTCGCGCTCGTGCTCGAGCCAGTAATCGGCACCGAAGTTGGCGCAGATCGCCTCGATAGCGTCGCGGATCGCGAGCTGGTCGTCCGATAAATCGAAATTCATTCGGGCAGCTCCTGCAGCAGGCTTTCGGGCACCTCGATCGGCAGGTCGAGCAGCATCTGCGCCATACCCTTGCCGAGCGGATCATTGCGCAGCGACGCCATGCCGCCGCCGCCCAGCGCGTGCTCGCACAGGAGGTTGATAGCGTGAATCCCGGGCAGTTCGTATCGATGCACCGGCCCCTGCACCAGGTGGCCGAGGTAATCCTTCACGCGTTCGGGCGTCACTTGCTCGATCAGCACCGGCAACAGCGCCGGATGGCGGGCGATCAGGCCGATATTGGACGTGTCGCCCTTGTCACCGCTTCGCCCGAGCGCGATTCTTACGAGCGGCACAGTCTGGCGAGGACCGACGGGCAGTGCATCCTCGAGGGGCGCCAGCCGTTCCGCCACCCCCTGTGGTGATGGCGGCGGCAACGTCACGGTGAACGTCGTCTCACCGAGCGTGACCGTCGGTGTCACCTGCTCCTTCGCAATGAGCCAGGCGAACTGCCGCAAGACCGGCGACACGGAGGGGCGGCCACCTGAACCGGTTGTGCCCGGCGACCATGACGTGCCGGGTGCGGCGAACTCGCGGCTGTACATCTCCAGCGCCCGCCGGTCGGCATGCGTTACGGTCAGGCGCAGCACGACTTCGCGCGTCGGAAACCGCCGGGCGAGTGGGCCGTAGGCCGACTCGGTGCCGAGCAGCTCGATGTGCGTCGCCAGAAAGTCCGCAAACCCGTTCTCGCGCAGCAACCGGCGGCCACGCTCGAGCAGCGCTTCGCCGGTGCGCTTGGCTTTTGCGGCGGCATCGATCCCGACGATGGTGAGCTGCGCGGACACCTTGAAGCCCGCCGGCGCAGTGGAGCTGACTTTGTAGGTAGCGGTCGGCGGCAGGCCACGCGCACCAGTCACCAGCACGCAATGCGGCCCGACTTGCTCCAGGCGCACCTGGCGGAAGTCGCAGACCACATCCGGTAGCAGATAGCAGGCTGGATCGCCGATTTCATACAGGAGTTGCTCGCCGACCGTCCCGGGCGAGACAAGCCCGCCGGTGTCCGCGGGCTTGGTGACGACGAAGCTGCCGTCGTCGCGGCACTCCACGATCGGATAACCGATGTTGGCCCAGTCGGGCACAGCGGCCCAGTCGGTGTGCAAGCCGCCGGTGGCCTGGCAGCCGCATTCGATGATATGGCCGGCGAGGCTGCCTGCGGCCAGCCGATCGAAGTCATCAGGCGCCCAGCCGAATTCGTGCATCAGCACGCCGAGGGTGACCGCACTGTCGACGCAGCGGCCAGTGATGACGATGTCGGCGCCCGCGTCCAACGCCTGTGCGACCGGCAGCGCGCCAAGGTACGCATTGGCCGTCACCAACCGTTCCGGCATCGGTTCGCCGTTGGACATTCCGACCGTGCCGGCCGCCCGCATGGCAGCCGCGAGTGGCAGCACGTCGTCGCCTTCGACGATCGCGATGCGCACCGCCACGCCCAGTTCGTCGGCCAGAGCTTGCACCGCCGCGGCGCAGCCCTTCGGGTTTACGCCGCCGGCGTTGCTGACGATGCGAATGCCCTTCTCGACGGCCTGCTTCAGCACAGAGCGCAGTGCCACCGTGACGAAGTCGATGGCGTAGCCTTCCTCGGGGCGCTTCATGCGTGCGCCGGCAAGGATCGACATCGTCAGCTCGGCGAGATAGTCGAACACCAGGTAGTCGATGTCACCCTGACGCACCAGTTGCATCGGTCCGAGGCTGCTGTCGCCCCAGAATCCCGAGGCGCCGCCGATGCGCACGAGCTTGTTCGCGGCTTGCGAATTCATTTGTTGGTCCATTGCGGTTTCCTTTTGTCCTTGAATGCGGCGATGCCCTCGCGCGCATCCTGCGTCATGGCCAGCAGGCCAATCTGGCCTTCGCCAAACGCGATAGCCTCTTCGAACGACATTGAGCGCATCGCCTTCATCGCATACAGGCCGCGGCGTAGCGCAGTGGGCGAGTTGCCGAGCAGACGCGACAGCAGGCGCTCGAGCGCACCGTCGAGGTCGTCGTCCACCTCGTTGATCAGGCCAATCTCGCGCGCTCTCGCGGCATCGATCGGGTCTCCCGTCAGGCAAAGTTGCACCAGGCAGCGCTGCGGCACCTGGGCCTGCAGCACGGCGAGCACCTGCATCGGGAACACGCCGACTTTCGCCTCTGGCAAGCCGAAGATCGCGTGCGGGGCAGCGATGGCGAGATCACACATCGCGAGCAGGCCCATGCCGCCGGCCATGCAGGCTCCGTTGACCCGCGCGATGAGCGGCACGGCAAGCGTGCGGGCGGTGCGCAGCAGGTCGGCATAGGCGATGGTCGGCGTGGCGTAGTCGAACGCGAAGGCATCCGCGCCCAGGTCGGCACCGGCGCAGAACGCCTCGCCACCCGCGCCGGTGAGCACGACAGCACGGATCGAGTCGTCCGCCCGGGCGCGCTGCAGGGCTTGCTGCAGCGCCGCGATGACATCCGCGTTGAGCGCATTGCGGCGCTCAGGGCGGTCGATGGTGAGAATCAGCCGACCGTCTTGCCGGCTTTCTTGAAGAACCGTCGTCATGTCCTGACCTCCGTTTCCTTGGGTACCGTCGTCACCTGAGTCACGCTGGTCAGCACCATCTCGCGGATCTGATCGCGCGAGTAGCCAGCCTCCGCAAGCACTTCCTCGCTGTGCTCACCCAAAAGCGGCGGCGGGCGGAACGGCGGCAGCGGCGATTGCGGCCATTCGCTCGGTACCGCCATGGTCCGCAACACGCCCTCGGTGGGATGCTCGAATTGTTGGAAGAAGCCGATGTCCTTCAGGTGTGGATCCTCCAGGAGGGTCTCGAAGGTATGCGCCGGTAGTACCGGGATGCCGAGCGGCACCAGCAGCTCTTCCCATTCTTTCGTGGTCTTGGTTTTCAGGTTGTCGGAGAGAATTTCGTACAGCGCCTCGACATGCTGCGTGCGTGATTCGCCGTCGGCAAACCGCGGGTCGCTCTCGAACCTCTCGGCCTCGCCGACCACCCGCATGAAGGCCTTCCACTGGTCGTCGGTGTAGACAACCAGGCATACAAGACCGTCCTGCGTGGCGTACGGCCGCCGCTGCGGGTTGAGCAGCCGCGGATAGCCGAAGCCACCGCGCGCCGGGATGAACGTGTGGCCGTAGAGGTGATCGCCCAACATCATCTGTGCGGTCGTCTCGAACATCGGCACATCGACCGACTGGCCGCGTCCCGTGCGTTCGCGCGCCAACAACGCCGCGCAAATCACACCGAACGCGTACAGGCCCGTCGCCCGGTCCGAGAGGTTGAGCGGCGCATAGCGCGGTACTTCGGACCCCGCCCGTACGCTGGCCTCAGGCATCGCGACGGCGGCCTGGATCAGATCGTCGAAGGCGCGCGAGGCCGCATAGCGGCCGCGCTGGCTGAAACCGAAGGTGCCGACATAGATAATGCGCGGGTTCACCTGCCGTACCGCTTCGTAATCCAGCCCGAGCCGCTGCATGGCCTGCGGCCGCACGTTGTAGATCAGCGCGTCGGCCGTCTGCGCCAGTTTTAGCAGCGCCTCCTTGCCGACAGGATTCTTAAGGTCCAGCACGATGCTGCGCTTGTTGCGGTTCAGGTTGAGGAACAGCGGACCGGCGCCAGCGCGGCCGCCGGGCCCGGTGGCGCGCAGCATGTCGCCACCGGGCGGCTCCACCTTGATCACGTCGGCGCCAAGGTCAGCCAGCATCTGCGTGGCCGAAGGGCCCATGACGACTTCGGTGATGTCGATAATGCGCAGGCCGGCGAGCGGCCCACCCTGACTTGAATTGTCATTCATTCGATCCGTGCTCCTCTTTTCGGTCAGGAACCGGCTATGTCAGCGCCGTTGCCGCGGATGTAAGGCACCGGTCCGAGGCCGTTCGCCGCTGCAATGGTCTCGATCGCGTACTGGATCGAAGCCGCGTCGTTCATCGAATGGAAGGTGCCATCCTCGTTGAAGCTGACCTGCGCGCCTTCGATCCAGGCGATGGTGATGGTGTCCTCGGTGTTTTCCTTGGGGGTGTAGAAGGTGTGTACCGAGCCACCCGGTTCGTACAGGTAGGAGCCCGCGGTCTGCGGCTGATCGGGGTACTCAAGGTACTTCCAGCAGCCCTGGATCGTCCACACCTGCGCCGTACCGGTGTGGTAGTGAATCGGCAGGGAACAACCGGGCTCCACGATGGCCTTGAAGACCCACTCGCCGCGCTCCGGGTCGATGCGTAGCGGCTGAATGTGGATGCCTGGGAAGACATTCTTGATCAGTGGGACCTGCTCGATGTTGACGGTCAGCAGAGTGTCCTGCGGGAGGCCGACCAATGGCAGCAACGCGCCGGTGGAAGTTTTTTGTTGCGTGGGAAATTTAGCGTTCATGCGTTGTTTCCTTTTGTTGTTGTGAGTAAAGCGGTTGACGGAAGTCGTCCCTTATGGAAGCCGTCCTTTGATGAGAAAGCCGGATGCGGGCTGCTCCGGCAGGCAGCGCAGGGTCGTGGAAACCCCGCAAGGTAGAAACAGGAAGTCACCCGCCGCGAGACTGAAGTCCTGTCCGTCGACGTGCGCCTCGATCTGTCCGTCTTCGACGTAGAGAACCTGCTCGGCCTCGGGCTCTGTCGTGCAGGCCAATGTGCTACCGGCATTCATCCGCAGCGCCGAGATGTCGACCCACCGCGCGCCGACGGTGTCGCGATCGATAAGTGGAACCCTGCCGGTGGCGGCGGCGTCGACGGTCAGCACGCGGACGTCGCCGCACTCAGCAACCGCAGGGTCGGGTTCCGTGATCGTCTGCGCCGGGTTCTCGCCATAAGGCGGCGTATAGACGACCAGCACCCGTCCGGGC
>NZ_JBFREX010000056.1:0-25475 GCF_052114525.1 Pseudomonas sp. KB_15
GCCCGGCGCCGAGGTCGAGGTGGGTCGAGGTGGCTGGCGGTGAATTCGATGGTGTAGGTGAATGGCTGGCTGAGGTGTTCTTCGCCTTCGAAGGCGAGGACGTCGAGGGCAGTGTCGAGGCCGTCGACTTGCAGTTTGTGGCGGCTGTGGTCGAAGAAGACGGGCAGAATGGTGTTCAAGTACGGACCTCCCTGGGGCATTCGGGGAGGCTTCATTTCCATCCCCGTTCAAGCGCTCGACAGCTTTCAGGACGGGAAAAAAGGTTGATATAGGATGTTTCCGAAGTGTGCGTAGGACGCATCCAGAAGTTGATGTACTTTCTGTGGCGAGGAAGCTGGCTCCCGCGCCACAAGGTTCAGCGCTTAGTCCAGGGGAGCAACATTATCCAGCGCACGATTGACCGCCAGGTCCGCCAGCATGATCACCTGCTGGATCCCCAACAACATGCTGCGTTGCGGGCCATCCAGGAATGTTGCGAAATCGCTGGCCATGACGCTCGCCGACGCCAGCGATTCACAGGCGTGTGCCAACAGGTTTTCGGTGTCGATGTTCGGGGCGATAACAAACATCGTGCTGGGATTGTGGGGTGCGTTGCTTTTGAGGATGGCGGGTTTGAGAGGGAGGCTGGAAGCGCGGTGAGTGGTACTATTGGTTTCTGATTCGGGGGGATTGGGTGTGGGTTTGACCATGGTGAAGCTCCTTGATTGATGGAGCCGCCACGAATCGCTGCGAAACGAAGCAGGTGGCAGCCATACGCAGGTTCGCAGACCGGGAATCAAGGAACCCGGCAGACCCGAAAGTCTCCCACGCACAGCCGCCATAACGCAAAACAGTGGGCGAACAAAAGCGCCAACTGTATGGAAACGGTGGCGCTGAGCGCCTTGATTAACCCGGGCTGCGAAACCCGATCGCTGAATTTGCAGCGACCCGGCAACGATAAAGTCTGGGTCCAAGGCCCACAAGCCGGCGGATTCTGTCGTAGTTGTAGGCAACGACGCAAGACGGTGTAGCCTAACTCCTGGTCCTACAACCTTCTCCGACATCCACAACTCCTCGCCACATTGTTGGTGTGAGCCAGAGGATTGTCGTTGGCTGTAAGGCCGCCATCGCGAGCAGGCTCGCTCCTACAGAAGAGCAGAGCAAAAGCAGGGCTGCGTACACCCACGCTCTTCACCACTCATCAGGCCGAGCGTTAGCTCGCCTGCAGCTCTTGATCTTGATCCACCCGCCCCCTCGGCAGGCTGAGTGGAGGCGTTCATCCGGGGGTAGGCGCGCAGCGCCGTTCGGCGCAGCCGAACACATCGAGAGGAGGTCGAGCGAAGCCGACCGGAGGCGATGCCCCCGGATGAATGCCGGAGCGAAGGAACCCCGAGCCTCAGCGAGGGGCCGTACGTCAGGGGCGAGCGTTTTTTGGGTTACTTTTTTTAGGCGCTTGTAAAAAAAGTGACTCGCCGTAAGGGCGAAACCCTAGGCCGCCGTTACCGAAGAAACGGATATGTACACCCGTAAAAATCCACGCCGCCTGACACACCGCCTTCGCGAGCAAGCCCGCTCCCACAGTTTGAGTTGTGTACACCCCGGCTGGCAGGCCGCCATCGCGAGCAGGCTCGCTCCTGCGGTTCAAGGCTGCAACGCCTGGGGCGAGGAGGACTGTGCTTTCGGCGGCCCCCCGGTGTCTTCGAGGGAGGCTTTCTCGGCCACGAACTGCCAGTCCTTGTAACTGGCCATGCCGTTGAAGTCCGACCACTGGCTGGGAAAATTCACCTGCTTGAGCGGCTTCTCAGTGGACGGGCAGTACACACCGCTGATCCGGCCGTCGATACCGCGTATCAGCTCCCATTCGCCACCGGTCATCGGCTCCGGATACAGCTGCCGGATATGGTGTTTGGCCGTCGGGAAACGCTCGTCCTGCAACAGGTCCGAGAGTTCTTTCGGGTACTGCGCCATACCGGGCGAACTGCGGTAATAGCTGCGCAACGCCTTGGCATATTGCGTTCCGACCCAGAGCAACTGGTGTTCCCGATCCCGGCGCGAAGCGGTGGCCCACAACTCGCCGGCACTGGCCAAGCCCAGGCCCATCACGACGATCAGAAACAGCACACCCAGGTAGGTGAAGCCATCCTGACCCGATGGCCTACCACTCGGAATACAGGCTGCCATCACGCGCCCTCCCGCTGGCTCCACTCTTGATATCGGCCACCCCGCCCGCCACGCCATCCGGTGGCGCGACTATGACCCAGGTGTCCTTGCGCTCGGCAATCGGGTCCAGCGGCTGGCTTCGCAGGTAGCGCAGTTCGACCAGCTGTTCGATGGAATCGGGATAACGCCCGGTGTCTCCATAGTAGTGATCCAGCGCCTCGCGCATGGACGACAGGCTCTGGTGCAAGGTGGTCTCTTTGGAGGCCTCCAGGCTGTTGAAGTAGCGTGGCAAGGCGATCGTCATCAGGGTCGCGATGATTGCCAAGACCACCATCAGTTCAATCAGGGTAAAACCCTTTTGCCGACGCATATGCTCACCACTCTCGGTAGGCGATACCGTTGAGACCCTTGCCCCGAACCTTGGAGTAAACGTCAAAGACGTCCTGGCCCTCCCGTGGGTTCTCAGCCGAACTGTCATAGGAACGCAGGCCCCAGCCGCCCTCGTCGTCACGCTTGACGGTTGCCAGCGGGTCACGGGGGATGCGCCGCAGGAAGTAGAACTTGGCGCCCTTGGCGCTGCGCGTGTCACGCACACCATCGACCAGCACTTTCAGGTTCGGCGGGTAGCCGCTGCTGTCGATCGTCTTCTCGATGTAGCCAGCGTCGAAGGCCTGTTTGTAGGCGTCGATGGCATCGCGGATCTCGTACAGCGCGGTCCGCAAATCCTGCTCCTTGCCCCGGCGCACCACCGTCTCGGTCAGCGGTGCGGCCATGCCGGCCAGCAGGCCGACCAGGGCGAGCGTCACCACGACTTCTATCAGGCTGAAACCGCGTTGCGGGGCGTTCATGATCAAGGCTTCCCAACGGTGACGGTGGTGGCGATCGGGGCGCTCATGGGGCCGGTCTGAACCGTCGTGCTCATCGAGCGGTCCGGTGCCTGGATGTGCATGCTGGTTTCGGTGCCGGTCGGGAATTCCATGTCCGACGGGCTCTGGTACGGCAGGTTGCGCACGATCCGCGGAGTGATCGACAGCACCAGTTCGGATTTGCTCACGTCATCCTTGTTGCTGCCGAACAGGCGACCCAGGCCGGGAATGTCACCCAGGCCGGGAATCTTGTTGCCGGTGGCGCCGTGGTCGTTGCGCACGAGCCCTGCGAGGATCTGGGTTTCGCCGTCATGCAGACGCAAGGTGGTCTGGGCGTTGCGGGTATCGACCTGGACCGGAATGGTGCCCTGAGCGGTCGGCGTCAGCGGCGTGGCGTTACTGACTTCCAGCGCGATCTTGATCGCCACTTCGTTGTTCAGGTGCACGATGGGTTGCACTTCGAGCTTGAGACCGACGTCAAGGTAGGTCACGCTTTCGGTGATCACCGGGCCCTGGGTCGAAGGCACCGAGGTGGCACTGATGATCGGCACGCGCTGACCGATGTGGATGCGCGCCTGTTCGCGGTTGCTCACCCGAATCACCGGGCTGGCCAGGGTGTTGATGTCCTTGTCCTGGGCGTTGATCTTGGCCTGTGGCGATGGCGAGATAGTGATGCGGCTGGAGTCGATGCCTTTGAGTTGATCAAGAATGGACACTGGCGAGCCGTCGCTGTTGATCACACCGAAGGTGTTGGGCCATTGCAGGCCAAGGTCGAGAATGCGTTGGCGGGCGACTTCCATCACTTCCACTTCCAGCACCACTTCCGGGTTGGACTGGTCTTGGGATTGCAGGAGTTTTTCCGCCATGCGCACCGCATCCCCGGTATCGCGCATGGTCAGGGTGTTGAGGCGCTCATCAACGAACACGTCGCGGGTCTTGAGCATGGTCTTGATCATGTTCAGCGCCGTGTTGGCATCGATGCTGGTCAGGTAGAAGGTGCGCATCACCAGCTCCTGATAATCCTTGAGCTTCTGCGGCGAGTCCGGGTAGATCAGCAAGGTGTTTTCATTCACCACTTTCTGATGCAACTGGTTCTGTTGCAGCAGCAGCTCCACGGCGTCTTCGATACGTACGTCACGTACGAAGATCGTGGCTTTCATGTCCGGGCGCAGATCCTTGTCGAAGATGAAGTTCAGGCCGGCGACCTGGGACAGCACTTCGAAAACGGTTTTGAGGTTGGCCTCGCGAAACTCCAGGGTCACCGGCCGGTCCAGGCGCGTGCGCAACTGCGGGTACGGCACCACGTTGCGGCTCTGCACCAGGCGGATGCTGTCTTGCAGTTCCAGAGCCCCCTCGTTCTTCGGGTCCAGCTCGAGAATCTGTTTGACCTGGCGGTCGGCACCGTAGATGTCACCGCGACGCAGGTCGCCACGGGCCAGTTCGAGCTTCTCGTCCATGCTGCGCAGATAGTCGAGCTGGCGCAGGGCATCCTGGGCACGACGGTTGTTCGGTTCGATGTTAAAGACCCGGCTGTAAGTCATGCGGGCCCCGGCGAAATTACGCTGGGCCCGGTCCATGTCGGCCTGGGCCAGCAGCGCCTTCACGGCGAGGGCCCGAGCGTTGTTGAGGGCCATGTGCAGATCGGTATCGCGAGGGTTTTCACGCAATCCCTCTTCGATGCGGGCCAGGCCGGCTTCGTACTGGCCCGATTCGATCAGGGCGGAAGCTTCATCCCTGGCAACCTGCGCTGAACTGCACGCGGCCAGCCCTGCACAGAGACACAGGCTCATCAGCAAACGGGATTTGTTCATTCCGTACTCCCCACAGACAAGGTCTGAGATAAATGCAGCGGCAGGTAGACCAGGCTCAGTTCCTCATTGGAAATCCGCTCGATCCGCCAGGTTTGGTCGATGACATCCCCTTTGCGCACGACGTATATTTTTTCGCCGTTCTGCAAAAACACCTGCAGATCGGAACGGTCATCCAGCTTGCCGACAAACTGGAAGGGCAACGGCGGTGCTGTGGGGACTTGCACCACCGGAGTAACGTCTACCGGTTGTTCCGTGACGGTGCCGAGGGCCGGCGCGGCTTTCCAGCTGCGGGCGGCGAACAGGTCGCCTGCCGGGCTCAGGTCCTTGATCGGCGCTACCGCAGCGGCGGTCGATGCCGCCGCCACTGCACCAGGGGCCTTGACCTTGGCTGGCGTGGCCACGACGGCCACCGCAGGGTCACTGTCGTCAGCCTGTTTGAAGTATTCGGGGAGCCAGGCGAGCGCTGCCGCTACACCCAAGAACGCCACCCAACCCGCCACTCGTTTGGTATTCATCATGACCTCGACAGGTAAAGGGTCATGCGGATCCGCCCGGTCAGGTCGGTATCGGCGATGTTCTTGCGCTGAAACTCCACATCCTCCAGCACCACCGCCGGCAACTGGCCGAGCAAGGCGTGCAGGAAACGCCGCAGTTGCGGATAGCTGCCACGTACCGGCAGCAGAATCTGATAACGGGCCAGGTGCGTCTTGGGGTCCACGCCCAGGGAATATTCACCCCGGGACAAGGTGATGCGTTCCTGGGCAGCCAGGGCGTAGATCTTGTCGATGGCCAAGGTGGCCTGAGGCTGGGACGGCAATTTACTGCGGAAATCGTCGAGCTGGCGCTGCGGCACCACCGGCGCAGCCACGCTGCCGTCTTCGACCTTGGCCAGATACTCGGTGGCTTCGCGAGTCTGCTGGCTGAGGCTTTGCAGCGACTCCCAGTCCGGCAGCAACCCGACCAGGCCATAGCTCAGCGCCAGCACCAGCATGGCCAGCCCTGCCAGCCCCGGAACGCCCAGGCCTTGCAGGTATTCGTGGACGATCAATTTATGGATTTGCATCGCCGATCTCCCAGGTAGCCGACAGGCTGAACTGCACCGGGTGTTCCGGCACGTTGGCGACAATTTCGTGGCTCAGCAGCGACACGTCGGAGAGCTCGTCGCTGGCTTCGAGGCGGCGGTGGAAATCGAGCATGGCCTCCAGGTCCAGCGCCTCGGCACTGATCCGCACCTGACCTTTGCGGGCGTCCGGGGTCAGGGTCAGCAGGGCAATGTTGTCCCGCGGMATGGCTTCGAGGGTGGCGAACAGGCGCTCCCAGGGGCGGCGCAACTGCTGGGAAACCTTGCGCATTTCCGCCAGGTTCTGCGCCTGCTCGCGAATTTGCGCCGGGGTCAGGCTGAGCTTGCTGCCGGTATCGCCGGTGAGCACCCGCTGTGTGGTTTGCAGATGACCTTGCTGTTGTTCGGCCTCGTTGCTCAGGTGTTGTTGCACCAGAGCGCAAGTCAGGGTCAGCACCACGCCACCGGCCAGCAGGCTCCAGCCCAAGGGACCTGCACGGCGGCGCGGCTGAAAGTCGAGCATCAGGGGGCGCATGTCAGGCCACCGCCCGAGACATGACGTACAGGCAATCGCGTACGGCAGTCCGGTCTTCTTCAAGGGTGCGCAGATGCACACCGGGCACGTCGGGATACGAATCGATGCGCGCCGGTGCATGCAGGTAGACATTCAACGGTCGTTCGCTGGTGGAAGCCTGCAACTGGCTTTCACGGCCGATCAGCGCGGTCAGTGCGGCATCGCTGTCGCTGCTGCCGACCGAACGCACCGAGGCCCAGCGCCCTTCCCGGGCCAGCAGCAACACACTGCGCACCGGTTCGGCGACCACGAACAGGAAGTCCCCGGCCTCAAAGCTTTTATCGAAATGGTTGAACGCTGCCATCAGGTACGGCTGCACCGAACGCAGGCGCAAACCGCGAGCATTGACCAGGGCGCGCAGGCGTTCGAGCAAGTCCTGTGGCAGCGCGGTGGCGATGCGGTCGTAACCGGCGGGTTCGGCCGAGAGCACCAGGCTCCAGGGTTGCGTCGGGGCACCGTAGATGTCTTCGAAACACAGTTGGGCGAAGGCGAGCAATTCGGCCGGGCTGCTGATCTGATCGCTCCAGGGCACCAGGCAATAGCGGCTGAAGTGCCCCGAGATCACCACGGTCAGTTCCGCCCTGGCAACGGTGTGTTCGGCCAACAAACGGTCGAGGGTGTCGAGAGCCACCGTCCAGGCCTGGAAGCCTTCGTCAATGTAGCCGACGCTGCCCAGCCAATGGGTTGCACTGCCTTGCCGTTGCCCCAGACCTACACCGCTGGCGCCGAGCACGGCGACAAATTGCTCACGAGATAAATGTGACACGATTGATCTCCTCGAGCGTGGTCCGGCCTTGTTCCACCATCTCCAGCGCCGACTCGCGCAACAGGCGCAAGCCACGCTTGCAGGCATGGGCCTTGATTTTCGAGATCGGTTGGCGCTCGACGATCATTTGCCGCAATTCGTCGTCCAGGTGCAGCAGCTCGGCAATCGCGCTACGCCCGCGATAACCGGTGCCCCGGCAATGCCCGCAGCCCTTGCCGTGGACGAACTGGTAGTGAGCGACCTTTTGCCGATCGAGCCCCGAGACTTCCAGCTCTTCTTCTGTCGGGCTGTAAGGGCTGCTGCAACTGGTACAGACCAGGCGGATCAAGCGCTGGGCCAGCACGGCATTGAGCGCCGAGACCAGGCTGTAGGGATCGATTTCCATCTGGGTGAATCGGCCGATCACGTCGAACACGTTGTTGGCGTGGATGGTGGTGAACACCAGGTGACCGGTGAGCGCCGATTGCACGGCGATCTGTGCGGTGTCCGGGTCGCGGATTTCACCGACCATGATCTTGTCCGGGTCATGCCGCAGGATCGAGCGCAGGCCCCGGGCGAAGGTCAGGCCTTTCTTCTCGTTGACGGGGATTTGCAGCACACCCGGCAGTTGATACTCCACCGGGTCTTCAATGGTGATGATCTTGTCCACGCCGTGGTTGATCTCGGTGATCATCGCGTACAGGGTGGTGGTCTTGCCGCTACCGGTAGGCCCGGTCACCAGCACCATGCCGTAAGGTTCGGCGGCCAGCCGGCGCAGCTGGCGCAGGGTCTCTTCTTCAAAGCCCAGGGCCTGCAGTTGCACGCCGCAGACCTTGTCTGCCAGGTCCTGTTTGTCGAGTACCCGCAGCACCGCGTCTTCGCCGAAAATGCTCGGCATGATCGACACCCGGAAGTCGATCTGCCGGCCGCTGATGCCGATCTTGAAGCGGCCATCCTGGGGCACGCGTTTTTCGCCGATGTCCAGTTCGGCCATGACCTTGACCCGGGAAATCACTTGCTCGGCGAACTCGCTGCCCTGGATCTTGCTGATGTTGTTGAGCACGCCATCGATCCGGTACTTGATCACCAGGCCGCTGCCGGTGGTGCCGAGGTGGATGTCGCTGGCGTGCATTTTCAGCGCGTCGTACAGGGTCGAGTTGACCAGTTTGACCACCACGCTGGAATCTTCGCTGATGCTGGTCAGGGACAGGCTTTGCAGGTTATCGATTTCTGCGCCGGCGTCGCTCTGGGCGTTGAGCGACTCCACCGCATGGAAGCTTTCTTCGTGACGCGCCAGGTAGGCCTTCAGGTCATCGGCATGCACCAGGTACAGCGGCGCGCCGTGCAGGCATTCATCGATCCAGGCCAGGCGTGCGCTGTCGAAGGGGTCGGCGAACACACCGATGACCGCATCGTCACGGCGCAGCAGGATGAATTCGCGCTTGAGGCATTGGGCCAGGGTCACCCGGTCGAACACCGGGGTGGAACTGAACAGGCTGTCGGTGTCGAGCACCGGGTAATGCAGGGTTACGCCCAGGCACTGGATGAAAGGCATGGGAGCCAGTTCACTCAACGCTGCGAGTGCATCCAGCATCCGTTCGCCGGAACTGGTGGCCAGGGCTCGGGCCTGGGCCAGTTGTTCACTGGTAAAACGAGTCGGTACACATTCCAGTTGCGCCGGTTCTACGACAAGGGATAGACGGTCCATGACTTGCTCTCCAACGCACGGGGCTTAGAGCCCTGTCGGCGCGACGAGCAATTTCGGCGGGGGCCGGAACGGCTTGTCGCGCCACTACTCCCCGGTCAGCAATTGTTCGTCGTCTGGCGCCATGGAGGCCGAAGAACTTTTTCGGCGATCAGCAAGCACCCAACTACCGTCGTACAACTGCAGCGGGAAACTCTCGTTCTTGCTTTGGCGTCGTTCGACGAATCCCTCGCAAGTGCTCACACCCGTTTTGGGTTCGCGCTGCCTGCCCAGAAGATCAAGCACTGCACGGGCCAGCTCCACCAATGGAAACGGTTTGAACAGGATATGGCTGACTCCCAGTTGCCGGGCCCGCTCGCAAACTTCCGCGGTGGGGTGCCCGGTGATCAGCACAAAATGACACTTCCTGTTCCGGCGGACGGCATCGAGCACCTGAAAGCCTTCCATATCGGGCAAGCGGTAATCGAACACCATCACATCGGGTGCGAAATCGTCAGCTTCAGCGATTCCCTGCGCACCGTCGTGGGCAATCCGGACTTCCAGTGCTTGCGCCTGCAGGTACCCCTGGAGGTTTTCCGCCAGCAACTGTTCGTCATCAACAACCAGTATTTTGTTCAACAAGGTGGACTCCTTGTAACCGCAGGTCCGGTTTTTGAACCTGACGGAGTGCGCGCCCTGAGAGGACTAACGCACACTTCATGCCAGGCTGAGCGCCGGTAATTTTAGGTCTTCATGTCCTTGAATTAAAAAACAATGCCTTCTTGTACAGAAATCCTATCCCCCAAAAACGGGGAAAGCGACCGGATTGGCATTGACGTTTTTCCCCCACTTTTGGGCCCCCCTATTCATCGTCAACTCGCTCGATTCGATTGCGCGAGCGCAATGGCGCCGACGCCCTCATTCCGGTTAAGCGTAGCCCCGTGCTTTCGACAGTGGAAGCGTCTGCACCGGGCGCAACCGCGAAACTTCGCCGCCATTGACCCGTGCCGCGGCCGGGCCATTGCTGCACCACGCCTTGGGCACCCACAGCGTCAGCAGGACCAGCAAGCTGTTGAGCTTCATCATCGGCCTCCGGTCAGGGCGTGGCAGCAACGGGTTTTTTATAGGGGGCGACCAGATAGAAACGCTGGCCCGGCAGATCCACCGTGACGATATGGGCACCGCTCAAGCCCAGGCGCCGGCCCGGACCAAAGCTGACCAGCGGCGTCAGCCCGGTATCGAAGTCACGCAGGCCTTCCAGGGCACTGACCAGCTTCTCGCGACTGGCATTGCGCCCGGCCTGCTTCATGCCTTCGCTGAGCAGCATCATCGAACTGAACGCGCCCACTTGCAGCACCGCGTGCTGGCCGCCGAGGCCCTGGTGTTCGCGCAACCGGGTCAAGGCCAGACGCCCGGCCAGGGTCCAGTCGCTGGGCACGAACGGATAGGCCAGGAACACCCGCCGGGAAAATCCGCTGGGCACCTGCATCAAATTGCCTGCCACCTGGTTCGAGGCGGCGAACAGGTAAGGCACCTGCCCCGCCGTTTGCAAGCGCTCGGCCAGACGACTGAAGCCGCTGCTGCTGCCCAGGTAAAACACCGAGCGCGACCCCAGGGGCAAATCATCCCCGGTCGGGTCGTAGGCTTGCAGACGCACCTTTTGCCAGGCGTGCCCCTGCAAGTACTGGCTGAGTTCCTGCGCAGCCAGCCGTTGGCCGGACTCGTCCGGATAGGCGATCAGCGTCGGTCCCTGCAGCACCCGCAGGCTGGCACCGGCGTAGTCGGCCAGGGCGATCAATTGCTCGCGAAGCCCCGGCAGCGGTTCGAATATCTGCGGGCTGGCGTGGGGCGTGCCCTGCAAGGACAGCGGCCCGATCAGGGGAATGCCGGCCTGTTCCAGACGCACGGCGAAGTCCACGTCCAATGCCGGCGCCAGCGGTGCGATCAGGGCAAACACCTGCTCTTCATCGATCAACTGGTCCAGCGCCTTTTCGGCACTGGCGTGGTCGGCGCCAGGGTCGAGGATGGTCAGGCGCAACTGCCGGCCATGAATGCCGCCCGCCTCGTTGATAAGCGCCACGCAGCCATTGAGCACCGCCGCCACCGTGGCGCCCTCCTCGCTCAATGGCCCGGAGCCCGGCAACAATGTGCCCAGGTGCAGACTGTCGGGGGCCAGGCCCGGATCGCGGCCTTCGGCCAGGCGCTTGAGGTACGCCGTGAGGTTGCGTTGATCGTTCATCGACAACACGAACCGTGGCATCGCCGGATCGAGCTGGTTGTTGCCGGGGTCGCGTCCCTCCTGCACCGCCCGCGCCAGGGTGCTGTCGCTGTAGGCCGGATAGCTGCGGCCGTTGATGTGCTGCTGGCCATTGCTGTTGGCCAGCCTCGACCAGCTCAGGTCCGGCGGTCGCACCCCGCCTTCCGGGTGCCCGAGGCCGTCTTCGCCATGACAATTGGCGCACGGCAGGCCGGTGGCCGGCAACAGCATGCCCGATGCGCCGACCCGGACCATGATCGGCTCGCCGCTGGCCGACACGCCTTCGTGGTACAGCCGCTTGCCGGCACTTTCGCTGAGACTCAGCGGCAGCGCCTGGGCGGTGAGCGCGATGCCACCGAAGAGCAACAGGCCAAGGACGAGGGCAGTATTCATGGCCGTGGCTCAGCGACTGGCCACGGGCATTGTCAGCAACTGCAAACGCTGGGCAATGGCGGTGGCCGGGGCATCGGGACGGATTTTGCTCCAGCGCCTGTTCGCCACGTCACCGACGATCAACTGGGTGGAGTGCTGTTCGGGGGTCGGCACGGTCTGGCCGATGCGATCCAATACAAGGTCCACTTGCACCTTGTCGCCGGTAAGAAAAAACCAGTGGGGCCCATCGATGCCCTGTTTCAAGGTGTAAGCCTTGAGTACCGCCGGGGTGTCCCGCAGCGGATCACTGGTAAGGGAGATAAAGGTGATGCCGTTCTGGTCCTGCAACGGTGTGTCGGTGGACGGTCGCGCAGCGGGCGTGGCCAGCTCATGCCCTTCGTGGGCAAATGCCATTGAACTGAAAATGCAGTAACAGACGCCCTGGGCGACCCCGGCGATGGCGCTCATGGCTGATGCTCCATGGCGATGGCGGTGTGCTTGGCGTGGGCGTTGCGTTCACCTCTGAGCCTCTCGACGGCCCGGGCCAGCTCCGTCGGTTCGGTGAGACCGTAGTAGCGGGTCCAGAAACGGTTGTTGCCGTCCCCCACCAGAATCAGCGGCGAGTAGTTCTCGAAGCCACCGCTGTAGGCGCCCAGGCCCTTGAGGGTGGCATCGACCGAAAGCGGCGAACCGGTCAGCCAGCTCCATCCCGGCCCCTGCTGGAAGGTGCGGGCGTAATCGCTCAGGCGTTGGGGATCATCACGCTGCGGGTCGATGCTGATCGACACCAGTTGCACCTCGGTGCCGACCCGCGCGCCCAACTGTTTTTGCACCTTGCCCATGATCGAGGACACCACCGGACAGACCGTGGTGCAGCTGGTGTAGATGAAACCCATGACCACGATCTTGTTACTCACCAGGTCTTTTTCCAGGCTGACGACCTTGCCGTTCTCGTCCAGCAGGGTCACGTCGGCAAACTTGATCCGGACGGTTTCCGGGCTGGCCTCTTTGGCCGCCATGTCGTGCTCGTCCGCCGAGTGAGCCAGCGCCTGGTCGATACCGAAGGCCAACAGGCAGAACGTCAGCAGGCCGCGATGCGCGAATCGGTTCATGTCAGTCTCCTCTTAGTGGGTATCGCCGGGCATGACCCGAACACCCGGCGCGACGCCAGACAAGGGTTGGCCGGGGGCTTTGTCCGTCACACGAAATTGCACGTCGGCAACGCCACCCTCACGCAGTACACCGCCTTTGGCCGGGGGCTTTACATCAAGGGCCACCGAAACCCTGTCACGCTCCAGCGTCCGGCCGCTCCAGGTATCGGGCAAGGCGACTTCGCTGAGCGCAGTCGGGGGCGCAGTCCGCCATACCCCGAACCCGATCAAGGCCATCCCGAGAATCACCGCGCTGCCAGCGAATGTGATGGTCCTGTCCATAACATCATTCCTCTTTACCGATCTGTTCCTGCCTTGCCCGCCCCTTGCAGGAGCGAGCTTGCTCCCACAGGAGGGAGGCCAGCAGGTTCTGCAGCTTGAAGGTCAGGCAATCGCCGGCAGCTACCCGCAGCAAATTGATCAAGGACGAAGCGTGGGATATGCCGATCATGGACTCGGGCCTCGCTTCGGGTTATCAGGGAATGCTTCTCGACAATTCGTCTGGAGCAATCCGCGTGCCACAAAAAAATACATTATTAATCAGCCGGTTATATTCACAACTTGATAAGCCGGGGGATATTCCCCACCCAATCCACCCACTTTTTCGCCGGGGCCACTATTCCCCACTATTGGGGAAAACCGCCCCGGGGTTTCGATCACAGCGGCTCATCCGCGGACAACCCCTGCAAACGCCGATACTGGTTCAGCACACTGGGCACATAACGCTGGGTTTCGGCGAACGGCGGGACCACGTTGCCCCGGCTGAGCACCGCTTGCGGGCCGGCGTTATAGGCCGCGACGGCGAGGCGGATATCGTTGTCGAACATCGTCATCAGGCGTTTGAGATAGCGGGCGCCGCCCTGGATGTTGGCCTTGGGGTCGTAGACGTTGGTCACCCCCATTTCGCGGGCGGTGGCGGGCATCAGCTGCATCAGACCGCGAGCGCCCTTGGGCGAGGTGGCACGGGCGTTGTATCTGGATTCGGTCTTGATCACCGCGTGCAACAGCGCTGCCGGCAGTTCGTTGGCCGTGGCCGCCGCCGACACCAGCTCGGCATAGGGTTGCGCGGCGATCATCTGCGGTTGTTGGTCGAGGCTGACGACCGCCGCATCGGGCTCATGGATCACCCGTTCATAGTGGCGTCCGGGGCGGTGGACATTGGACAGGACATAGCTGCCTTTGGCGTCCACGGAAACGAACACATCGGCCTGTGCGGCGCCGGTCAACACAAGAAGACCCAGCAACCCGGTGGTGAGTAATTTCATTGTTATAACTCCCCTTCCCGGCCCCGAAAATTGGGGGAATTGCCCCAATGGCCAGTCGTGAAACAGCCATACGCAAGCACTGTGCCGTAAGTGAGAAGGCCCGTAGCACGAGGGGTACAGAAGGGGTATCAACCGTGAGCATGGCAATTGCATGCAGTTTCATAGCAACTGTGCTGCCGACGGTAGGAGGTCATCATGAATCAGCGACTGTGTCATGCCCGGCGAACCCAAAACGGGTTCACCCTGCTCGAACTGCTGGTGGTGCTGGTGGTGTTGGGGTTGTTGGCCGGCATCGTGGCGCCGAAGTATTTCGCCCAACTCGGTCGTTCCGAAGTGAAAGTGGCCAAGGCGCAAATAGAAGGCTTGAGCAAGGCCCTGGACCTTTACCGCCTGGAGGTCGGCCATTACCCGTCGACCGAACAAGGCTTGCAGGCGCTGGTCACTGCCCCTGCCGACGAACCGCACTGGACCGGCCCGTACCTGCAGAAAAAGCTCCCGCAAGACCCTTGGGGCCATAACTACACCTATCGCTATCCCGGTGAAAACAGCGAGTACGACCTGTTGTCCATGGGCAAGGACGGGCAGCCCGGTGGCGAAGGCGAGAACGCCGAAGTCACCAACTGGAACTGACGGGAATGGCGACCATGCGCTTTCATCTCAAAGCCGTCGGCAAGGCCGGTGTCGTTTCAATGACCGTCGAGGCACCGGGGCACAGCGAAGCCAGGCGCATCGCCGAAGACCAGGGCCTGCGGGTGGTCAGCCTGCACGCCGAGCGCCATTGGCGCGCGTTGCGTCTGCACAAGCGCGAGACGTTCAACCTGGTGTTGTTCAGCCAGGAACTGACCACCTTGCTCAACGCCGGCCTGCCGTTGATCGATGCGCTGGAAAGCCTGGCGGAAAAGGAGACCGCGCCACAAGCCCGCAAAACCTTGAGCGAGCTGGTGCGCTTGCTTTACGAGGGCAAATCGTTTTCCCAGGCCTTGAGCCAGCTGTCGGCCGTTTTCCCCCCGCTGTACATCGCGCTGGTGCAGTCCAGTGAAAAGACCGGTGCCGTGGGCGATGCCCTGGGCCGATATGTCAGCTATCGCCAGCGTATGGACGAGGTTCGCCAGAAGATCATCAGCGCGTCGATCTACCCCATGCTGTTGCTGGTGGTGGGCGGTGGCGTGGTGTTGTTTCTGATGGGTTATGTTGTACCGCGCTTCAGCCTGGTGTTCGAAGGGCTGGGGTCGAACCTGCCCTGGTTGTCGCAGATCCTGATGAGTAGCGGCATGTTCCTTCACGCCCACCAGGGCGAATTTTTCGGTGGCTTGCTGGCCATCATCGTCGCCCTCACACTTCTCCAGCGCCAACCGGCCTTTCGTCGGGGACTGGACCGCCTGATCGAAAAACTCCCCGCAGTGCATCAGCGCATCTTTATGTACGAACTGGCGCGCTTCTACCGTTCGCTGGGGATTCTGCTGCAAGGCGGCATTCCCCTGGTTACCGCCATGGGCATGGTCCGTGGCTTGCTCTCCGTCGCCTCCCGCGCGCGCCTGGACCAGGCCTGCGAGCGGGTGCGCGAGGGGCAATCGCTCTCTGCCGCGCTGGAACTCAATCACCTGGTGACCCCCGTGTCCCTGCGCCTGCTGCGCGCCGGCGAACAGTCCGGCAACCTCGGGCAGATGATGGAGCGCAGCGCCGACTTCTACGACGAAGAAATCAGCCGCTGGATCGAATGGTTCGTGCGCCTGTTCGAGCCTCTTCTCATGACCTTCATCGGCCTGTTGATCGGGGTGATCGTGATCCTGATGTACATCCCGATTTTCGAACTGGCCTCGAGCATTCACTGACCCTTGGGAAGAGGGCCCGGCTGTAAATTGAATTCATTTTCAACGTTCCAGCCGAATAAATCGGTGCGTTGAACTGTTCATCAGGTTCCCACGGGAAAAAAAGCAGCACATTGCAATGTTCATCAACGTTCCAATCTGAATAAAAAGACGGAGAACGACATGCTCATCAATAAGCTTTTACTGGCAGTAGCTATTGGCGCGGTTCTGTCGGCGTCTACCGTATTGATTCCGGACAGCCTGTCCGGAGTTTCCAGTGCTCAGGCCAAGGAAGGGGGTAGTGGCGGTGGTGGTGGCGGAAGTGGTGGTGGCGGCGGTGGTGGAGGCAGTGGCGGTGGCGGCGGCGGTGGTAGCGGTGGTGGAGGCGGCGGCGGTGGTAGTGGCGGTGGCGGCGGCCATAGCGGCGACCATGGCAGCAACAGTGGCCATGGCAGTGCCAACAGCGGTTCGGGCCACTCCGGATCGGCCTCGTCCTCAGGACGCAGCGGCACCCATGATGAACCCGGCGACGACCGTGGCGTTCATGCCAATGGCGAGCCCGGCGATGACCGCGGCGTCCATGCCAATGGCGAGCCCGGTGATGACCGCGGCGTCCATGCCAATGGCGAACCCGGCGATGACCGTGGTGTCCATGCCAATGGCGAGCCCGGCGATGACCGTGGTATCCACGCCGAGCCCGGTGATGACAAAAGGACCTGATTCCCGCTGAAATCCATACAACACAAAACCCTGTGGGAGCGGGCTTGCTCGCGAAGGCGGTGTGTCAGACAACAGAAATGTTGAATGATCGAATGTCATCGTCGGAACGCCGCCCGGAGCAAGCTCGCTCCCGCAGTGGTCAATGTGAGTCAGACAACCAGCCGCTCTACACCCCTCCCTCAGACCGATCCAGCCGCTCGCGCAAAAACCCGACCAGCGCCTGTACCGGCCGCGAACTCTGACGATGCTGCGGATACACCGCCGACAGCGTCAGCGGTTCGGGGCGAAAATCCTCCAGCACTTGCACCAGCCTTCCATCCTTCAACGCCGAACCGACAATGAACGTCGGCAAATACGTGACCCCCAGGCCGGCGATCGCTGCGTCCTTGAGCAATTCACCGTTGTTGACCCGCATCCGCCCGCTGACATTGACGCTCAATGGCTTGCCCTGCCCCGCAAAACGCCATTGCACCTGTCGACCATGGCCGTACGGCAGGCAGTCGTGACCGTGCAAATCGTCAGGCTTGTGCGGTGTGCCGTGTTCGGCCAGGTACGCGGGGCTGGCGCAGTACACCCGTTCAATGGAGGCAATGCGGCGGGCGATCAGTGTCGAGTCTTCCAGTGTGCCGATGCGCAGCGCCAGGTCGTAGCCCTCACCGAGCAAATCCACGGGACGATCGCTCAAATCCATCTCCACCGTCACGTCGCGATAGCGCTGCAAAAACACCGGCAACAGGCACCCCAGATGCGCCAGTGCGAACGACAGCGGCGCACTCACACGAATGGTCCCCCGTGGCTCGGTGGTCTGGCCGGCGATGCCCTGCTCCACTTGTTCGACTTCGCTGAGCAGGCGCAGGGCTGACTCGTAATAACTCTGCCCCAGGGGCGTGACATCCAGCCGTCGGGTCGAGCGATTGAGCAAACGCACGCCGAGGCGTTCTTCAAGTTGCATCAAACGACGACTGACAAACTGCTTGGACAGGCCCAGTTGATCGGCGGCAGCGGTGAAGCTGCCGGCGTCCATGACCTGGCAAAAAATACGCATATCTTCGAAGGGGTTCATTGTCACATCCCGGTTGACAGTTAAACACTTTATAGATGCTTTTTCCCTTCCAGGCACCCCATTAATCTGTGCTCACGGTGTCGCTGAAGCCTGAATCCCGGAGCCGGCAGCGACCTCCCCCCCAAGACACTCAATTCAATTGGTTAAAAAGGATTTACCCATGAACCTCGTTCAGAAAACCCTGACCGCGTCCCTCCTCACCCTCGCCGTCGGCACGCTTTTGCCGCAGGCAGCCCGGGTGTCGAACACAACACCCAGGCCTTYCTCGAGGCCCTCGCCGCCGGCGGTGGCAAACCGCTTGAACAACTGAGCCCGAAAGATGCCCGYGCGGTGCTGACCGGTGCCCAGGCGTCGGTGAAGGTTGACCTGTCCGGCGTCGACGTCAGCGACAAAGCGATCAAGGTCGACGGGCAGACCATTCACCTCAAAGTGGTGCGTCCGGCCAAGGTCAAAGGTGAGTTGCCGGTGTTCATGTTCTTCCACGGTGGCGGTTGGGTGCTGGGCGATTTCCCGACTCACCAGCGCCTGATTCGTGACCTGGTGGTGGGTTCCGGCGCTGTCGCGGTGTACGTCGACTACACGCCCTCGCCGCAAGCGCATTACCCGACCGCGATCAACCAGGCCTATGCCGCTACCCGCTGGGTGGCCGAACACGGCCAGGAGATCGGCGTCGATGGCAAGCGCCTGGCCGTGGCCGGCAACAGCGTCGGCGGCAACATGGCGGCGGTCGTKGCCTTGATGGCCAAGGAACAAAAAACCCCGGCCCTGCGTTTTCAACTGCTGATGTGGTCAGTGACCAACGCACAGTTCGATAACGCGTCGTACCAGCAATTTGCCGAAGGCCACTTCCTGACGCAAAACATGATGAAGTGGTTCTGGGACAACTACACCACCGACGCCGGCGAACGTGCGCAAATTCATGCCTCGCCGCTCAACGCCAGCACCGAACAGCTCAAAGGCTTGCCGGCCGCATTGGTGCAGACCGCCGAGTTCGACGTGCTGCGCGACGAAGGCGAAGGTTATGCCCGCCACCTCGATGCGGCGGGCGTGCCGGTGACCTCGGTACGCTACAACGGCATGATCCACGACTTCGGCCTGCTCAACCCGCTGAGCCAGATACCGCAAGTGAAGGCGGCAGTGCGCCAGGCCGCGCTGGAGCTCAAGACTCATTTGCAGTGAGCCCCTACCCTTCACCGCATACTGGCAGTGTGGTGAAGGGCTTTTCTGTGGGAGAGAGCTTGCTCCCACAAAAAGCTCCCGCGCCACAAAAACGCTCTCCACCTGCGCGACCTCATTTCTACCGGAGCATTCCCATGTCCTTTCTCCTCGGTCACCTGCTCTCCCTGAGCACCCTGCTGCTGGCCATCGACGCCCTGCTCTGGCACTTCGCGCCATTCAAGCATCGGGTGAGCCGGGTCGGTGTGCGTCTGGTGCTGTTTCTGCTGTTCAGCACAGTGATCATCAACGCCGGCGTCAGCCCGTTGCAGGCGCCGTTGTTTGCCGATGATCGCGTGGCACAACTGGGGGCCACGGCACTGGGGATTCTCTGGTGGCTGTACGCCGCGCGGGTGCTGACCGAAGTGATCGGCCTGGCCCTGATGCGACGCATCGGACATAGCGGCCGGCTGTTGCAGGATGTCATCGGTGCACTGGTGTTCCTGATTGCCGTAGTGGCCGGCGCCGGCTACGTGCTGGAACTGCCAGTGAAAGGTTTGCTGGCGACCTCCGGCGTCGTCGCCATCGTGGTGGGTCTGGCATTGCAGAGCACCTTGAGCGACGTGTTCTCCGGCATCGTGCTCAACACCACCAAGCCGTACCAGGTCGATGACCGGGTTTCCATCGACGGTATTGAAGGCAAGGTGCTGGACATCGATTGGCGTGCCACCCATCTGCTGACCAGCGCCGGCAGCACCGCTGTGGTGCCGAACTCGGTGGCGGCCAAGGCAAAGATCGTCAACCTCAGCCGCCCGACCAATATGCACGGCGTGTCGATCAGCATTCAGGTGCCCAATCACATTCGCCCGCGTCGGGTACTCGATGCCTTGGACCGTACCCTTCAGGGCAGTAGCAGTCTGCTGCTCGATCCGGCGCCGAAAGCCGTGCTCAAGGAGGCCGGCGAAACCATGTCCGAATACGTGGCCAGCGGCTTCATCGCCGAATTGGGCAAAAAGGGTGAAGTGCGTAATCAACTGTTCGACCTGGCCCATCGGCACCTCGAAGCGGCAGGCATTTCCCGGCAACCCGATGGCGTGATCGAGCCGTCGACCCGCGCACGGGCCTTGCTCGATGAAGTGAAAATCTTCCGTTCCCTGAGCGCCGAGGAACGGGATCGCCTGGCCCAGAACATGGTGGCGCAGCAATACACAGCCGGTGAGGTGGTGCTGGATCTGGATGAGGTACCGGACAGCCTGTTCGTTATCGCCACCGGCGTGGTCAGCGCAACTGTCCCCGACGGCAGCACGCAGATCGAAGCCGGGCGCATGGGGCCGAGTGAAGTCATGGGCGAACAAAGCATCCTCGCCGACACGCCGTCCCAGGCACGGTTCACCGCCATGACCTCGAGCATCATCTACCGCCTCGACAAATCCCTGACCCGCAACTGCATGACGCAACGACGGGAAGTCGACCGGGCGTTGAACAAGCTGCAAGCGGTGCGCCAGCAGAACAGCCGGATGGCGTTGATGGCCAAGCCGGTGGTGGTCAAGAGAGGAGGGTTTTTGAGTTGGTTGCAGAGTCGCTGATCAGCAGATCACACAAAACCTTGTGGGAGCGGGCTTGCTCGCGAAGGCGGTGTGTCAGACGACATGGTTGTCACTGATACTCCCTCTTCGCGAGCAAGCCCGCTCCCACAGGTTATGGGGCTGACTGACAGGTCTTACTTGGCCGTGAATTTCGTGTAGCTGTTGATCAGGTTGCGATAGTTCGGCAGGCGCTCGGACAGCAGGTTGGCCAGGCCTTCCATGTCATTGCGCCAGTCGCCTTGCAGCTCGCAGGCCACGGAGAACCAGTTCAGCAGCTGTGCACCGGCGGCCGACATGCGCGCCCACGCCGCTTGTTGCACGGTGGTGTTGAAGGTGCCGGAAGCGTCGGTCACCACAAACACCTCAAAGCCCTCGGCAATGGCCGACAGGGTCGGGAACGCCACGCACACGTCGGTCACCACACCGGCGATGATGAGTTGCTTGCGACCGGTGGCCTTGATCGCCTTGACGAAGTCTTCGTTGTCCCAGGCGTTGATCTGGCCCGGACGTGCAATGAACGGCGCGTCCGGAAACTGCGCCTTGAGTTCAGGCACGATCGGGCCGTTCGGGCCACTGTCGAAACTGGTGGTGAGGATGGTCGGCAGTTTGAAGAACTTGGCGATGTCACCCAGCGCCAGCACGTTGTTCTTGAACTCGTTGGGCGAGAAATCCTGTACCAGCGAGATCAGACCGGTCTGGTGGTCGACCAGCAATACCACGGCATCGTCTTTGTTCAGGCGTTTGTACGGAACGTTACTCATTGGAAACTCCTTGATGGATGGTTGTCGCAGTCAGCGCCGACCTGTTGGGCCGACGCTTTTTTTAAATGGGTCAGAAGGCAAAACACGAACAGCCAAAAGCGCCCCAGAAACCGGCGAAATCGCTGACCGGTGCGTTCGACAGGCGCGCCCGTTCATGGCTATGGGAATGCACCGCGCACGGCCCGCTGCAGTGGTGAACCTGGGCCTGCATCGGCAACGTCGGGCGCCAGTGGCCCGGCACCTTCACCACCGGCGACCAGTCCGGCAGCACCGGCAGACTGGCTGGTCCGAGCTTCTCGAAGTCACCGGCGCCGTACACCACTTTGCCGCCGACCACGGTCAGCACCGACTCGATCCACTTGATCGCCTCTTCATCGACGCTGAAGAAGTCCGCGCTGAGGGCGGCGACGTCGGCCAATTGCCCGACCTTGATCTGGCCCTTTTTGCCCTGCTCCGACGAGAACCAGGCACTGCCGTGGGTGAACAGTTCCAGCGCCGTCAGGCGCGACAAGCCTTCGGCGTGCAACTCCATGCCGCCGACGGTGCGACCGCTGACCATCCAGTACAGCGAAGTCCACGGGTTGTAACTCGACACCCGCGTCGCATCGGTACCGGCACCGACCGGTACGCCCTCGGCCAGCATGCGTTTGATCGGTGGCGTGGCTTCGGCCGCTTTCGCTCCGTAACGCTCGACGAAATATTCACCCTGGAACGCCATGCGATCCTGAATCGCAATGCCGCCACCCAGCGCCCTCACCCGCTCGATGTTCTGCGGGGTGATGGTTTCGGCGTGGTCGAAAAACCATGGCAAGCCGTTGAACGGAATGTCGCGATTGACCTTCTCGAACACATCGAGCATGCGGCTGATGGATTCGTTGTAGGTGGCGTGCAAACGGAACGGCCAGCGTTGCTCGACCAGATGGCGCACCACTGGTTCCAGTTCGGCTTCCATGGATTGCGGCAGGTCCGGGCGCGGTTCGAGGAAGTCTTCGAAGTCCGCCGCCGAGAACACCAGCATTTCCCCGGCACCGTTGTGCCGAAGGTAATCATCCCCCTGGTGCAGCTTCACGCTGCCGGTCCAGTTCTTGAAGTCGGTCAACTCTTCCTTGGGCTTCTGGGTGAACAGGTTGTAGGCGATGCGCACCGTCAGTTGCTCGTCCTTCGCCAACTGCTCGATCACCTGATAATCGTCCGGATAGTTCTGGAAACCACCGCCGGCATCGATGGCGCTGGTCAGGCCCAGGCGGTTGAGTTCCCGCATGAACTGACGGGTCGAGTTGACCTGATATTCCAGCGGCAACTTCGGCCCCTTGGCCAGGGTCGAGTACAGAATCATCGCGTTCGGCCGCGCCACCAGCATGCCGGTCGGCTCGCCATTGGCGTCGCGCACGATCTCGCCACCCGGAGGGTTCGGCGTGTCGCGGGTGTAACCGGCTACGCGCAACGCGGCGCGGTTGAGCAAGGCACGGTCGTACAGGTGCAGGACAAACACCGGCGTGTCCGGTGCCGCCTGGTTGAGCTCGGCCAGGGTCGGCATGCGCTTCTCGGCGAACTGGAATTCGTTCCAGCCACCGACCACCCGCACCCACTGCGGCGTCGGCGTACGGTCGGCCTGATCCTTGAGCATGCGCAGGGCATCGGCCAGGGACGGCACACCTTCCCAGCGCAATTCCAGGTTGTAGTTCAAGCCGCCGCGGATCAGGTGCAAGTGCGAGTCGTTGAGCCCGGGAATCACGCAACGGCCCTTGAGGTCGATCACCTGGGTGTTCGAGCCACGCAGGGCCATGGCTTGAGCATCGCTGCCGACCACGACAAAACGCCCGTCGCTGATCGCCACGGCGCTGGCGAGCGGTTTTTCGCGGTCAACGGTATGAAATTGACCATTGAACAGAATCAGATCGGCGTTCATCACGGTTCCTCGTGCAATGTGGCGGGAGACAGCCAGGGCGCGAACAGACGCGTTGCCATGGGCATGAACAGGTAAACCACCGAGAGCACGATGGTCAGGGTGATCAGGAACGTGGCAACCACGTAGTTTGAAAGTAGAGGGTTGAGCTGCAACAGCGGCCCCCAGAGCAGCGGCACCAGCAAGGTGTGCGGCAGGATCACCAGCAGCGTCACCACGGCCTGCTTCCAGCGCGGCGGTGGCGTACCGGCCTCGGCCTGGGGCGAGAACCAGAACTCGTTGACCGGATTGACTTCGGTCTGGTCGCCATCGGCCAGCATCGGCGCGGCTTGGTCGACCAACTCCTGGCGCTGCGGCGAATCGAGCCAGCGCTGCATCGCCTCGGTGGAGCAAAAACGCAGCACGCAGGTGTAGGTGTCGAGGCCGGCGTTCTTGCCGCGCACCACATCCACGCCCAAATGCCCGACACTCTGCGCGGCCACCTTGACGATGTTGCGCAGCCAGGCTTCATAAGGCACTTCAAAACCGGCCTTGACCCGGTGTTTGACGATCAGCGTCACCACCTCATCAGGCCCCGGACTTGCCGGCTCACGGCGATTGAGATCAGACATAACGCAAGACTCCGACGAAACGGACATTGAGCGCGAGCCGTCCCGGCCCGGCGATGAGAATGCTGGTGAACACAATCAGCAACAGCCAGCCGAACTGGCCTTCGAAGAGGGTCCACTGCGGATGCACGAGCAACATCGACACCCATAGCAAAAACAGAATAGGCAAACACGCCAGACGCACCAGCAACCCGACGACGATCAGCAGCGGGCACACCACCTCGGCGAAAATCGCCAGTATCAGCGTCAGGTTCGCGCCCAGGTGGAAAGGGTCTTCAATGTTTTGCAACTCGGCACTGTAGTGAAGCAGCTTGGGCAAACCGTGCACCCACAACAGAAACAATCCGCCGCTGACCCGCAGGAACAGCAGCCCCCAGTCTTGCGCCCGATCATCGCGTCGCGAAGCGTCCATGGCCCACCCGCACAAATGAAAAACCACCGGCGCCCATGCGCCGGGACTGGATTCGATAGTGCCGGGACAGGGGGAGGAAAAATTGAATGTACGTGCTCTGTTTACGGGAAGACCGAGATCGACCAAACGACATAGAACCCTGTGGGAGCGAGCCTGCTCCGGGCGGCGTTCCGACGATGGCGGCATCACATTCAGCATGGATGTTGACTGACCCACCGCAATCGTCGGAACGCCTCCCGGAGCAAGCTCGCTCCCACAGGTATATTTGTTGTTGCTTCTACCCGGTTATTCCTGCGGGTCGAGATTATCCAGCGCCCGATTCACCGCCAGCTCGCCCAACATGATGATCTGCGCAATCCCCAGCAACGCGTTGCGATGAGGGCTTTGCAGAAACCCCGCGAGGTCACTGGCCATGATGCTGGCCGAGGCAAGGGATTCGCAGGCGTGGGCCAACAGGGTTTCGGTGTTGATGTCGGGGGCGATGACAAACATCGGGCTGGGGTTGTGTGGTGAGGCGGAGTCTTTCGGGGGATTCGGGGTGGGTTTGAACATGGCGGAGCTCCTTTATACCTAGTGAAACCACCAGACCCGTCGCTAAACAAGTAAGGGTGGCAGCTGTACGCAGGTTAGCGAACCGGGAGGTATAAGACCCGGCAGACCCGAAGGTCTCCCGCGCACAGCCACCATGTCGAAAATTGCAAACACACGAACATGTGCAATAGAGACTGGAGCCTTGTCGCGCTTATACCTGGTCAGGTCGCTAAACCCGGTCGCTGAATTTGCAGCGACCGCGAAACGATAAGGACCGGGTACAAGACGCACAAGCCGGCGGATTCTGGCGTAGTTGTAGGCAACGACGCAAGGCGGTGTGGCTTTCAGGAATGCAGGCTGACGGCTTTTAAACAGAGCTGTCAGAACTCA
Organism: Pseudomonas sp. KB_15; assembly: GCF_052114525.1. NCBI lineage: Bacteria > Pseudomonadati > Pseudomonadota > Gammaproteobacteria > Pseudomonadales > Pseudomonadaceae > Pseudomonas > Pseudomonas sp. KB_15. The sequence continues at coordinate 24,865 of NZ_JBFREX010000056.1, forward strand.
GCATTTTCCCTGTGGGAGCGAGCTTGGTCCGGGCGGCGTTCCGACGATGGCGGCATCACATCCAGCATGGGTGTTGACTAGCCCGCCGCTATCGCGAGCAGGCTCGCTCCTACAGGGGATTTGGTATACCTGTGAGAGATTGGTCGGCTGGCAGGCCGCCTTCGCGGGCAAGCCCGCTCCCACAGGTTGATTTGCATGTATCTGCGAGAGATTGGTCGGCTGGCAGGCCGCCATCGCGAGCAGGCTCGCTCCCACAGGGCCGAGGTACATCCGTCAGATTCAGGTCGGCTGTCAGGCCGCCTTCGTCGGAACGCCGCCCGGAGCAAGCCCGCTCCTACAGAAGAGCAGAGCAAAAGCAGGGCTGCGTACACCCATGCTCTTCACCACTCATCAGGCCGAGCGTTAGCTCGCCTGCAGCTCTTGATCTTGATCCACCCGCCCCCTCGGCAGGCTGAGTGGAGGCGTTCATCCGGGGGGTAGGCGCGCAGCGCCGTTCGGCGCAGCCGAACACATCGAGAGGAGGTCGAGCGAAGCCGACCGGAGGCGATGCCCCCGGATGAATGCCGGAGCGAAGGAACCCCGAGCCTAAGCGAGGGGCCGTACGTCAGGGG
>NZ_JBFREX010000057.1:0-45958 GCF_052114525.1 Pseudomonas sp. KB_15
TTGTCATGCGCATTGCCTGGGCCTCTGTTCCCGGCCATACCACCATGGTCAGCGTCGCCGCGCCCCGGGCCTCCATGACCGTCACCGTCATGGCCTGCTGCACCATGATCGCCACCCTCTCCATGGTCGCCGCCACCGTGACCGCCACCGCCGGCACCACCGTGACCGCCACCTCCGGCACCACCGCCGTCACCACCGTGACCGCCACCTCCGGAGCCACCGCCGTCACCACCGTGACCGCCGCCGCCTCCGCCGTTGCCGCCACCACCGTGACCACCGCCGCCTCCGCCGTCGCCACCACCGTGACCGCCACCTCCGGCACCACCGCCGTCACCACCGTGACCACCGCCGCCTCCGCCGCCACCACCGTGGCCGCCTCCGCCTCCACCGCTGCCACCATCTTTGGCATACACGCTGGAGAAACTACCGATGTAATCAGGCACCAGGACAGTCGATGCCGAAAGGACCCCGCCAATTGCCAGAGCCAACAAACATTTCTTGAGTACCATGATGCACCTCCGCTTGGAGTTGCGCCGTCATCTCCGTATCGAACGCAATGTCCAGTGAGTTCCCGGCCGCCCACTGGAGCGGCCAGCCAACCGGCACGGCCAAAAATTTGCAGCAATCACGAGCAACTGCGGTATCCGCACGATCCCTCAGAGCCAGCCGGTATCGTTACGTGGGAAATATTCCCACACCTTTTAGATTAGCGCTGTCAGCCTGAGTGTCAACGACCGAACATCAGGACCAAACGATTATCCTCACGGGCATGACAACCTCCTGGTCGGCGTAACCGAACAGGGTGTGCAGCAGGCGATGGCCTGGGTGGAGGCGGTGAAGCGCATCAGTGCAGGGAAACAGGTGGATATCAATAGGTGTGGCTGAACACCAGTCCAGCCTCGCCATCCGGGCTGGCGTCGGAAAACCCCTTGACGGCATACAACTGAAACTTCCAGTTCTGATTGAGCTTGTGCGTGAGGAACAGGGTGAGCTCCTTGATCTGGTCGCCCGTGGATACGACCTTCTGCCGCCAGTCGTAGGACACGCCCGCCGTGGTGCGCGCGAACACGGGCATGGCGAAGCCCAGGCCGGCGAATATCGGGTTGTCGAAGTTGGTGCCCGACGGGTCACCGAATTTTTTCCAGCCCAGAGTGGCGAACCCGGTCACAGGGCCGAAGGCTTTGGCGACGTCGACCTGGGCGGAATAATCGGTTTTGCCGGTGCCCAGGCATTTGTCTTCGTCAGCCGTGGGCAACTTGACCTTGCCGATCAGGTCCACGAACAGCCCGCCAACGCTGCCGTCAAGCACGGCATAGTCGGCACCGGCGACGGTGTCGCCCAAACCGCTTTCCACTTTGCCGCAACCGCCGGGTAACGGCTCGCCGTCAGGGCCGACCGAAGGATTGGTGATACGCAGCCAGGGCACAGTGAGCTTGTAGGTCATGGGGCCGGTCTGGTATTTGCCCACCAGCGGGACGTACCAGGTTTCGGAAATTGTACCGGTGCCATAGTCGCCCCGAGAGTAGTCGGTTCCGATCGAGGTCGAGAAGGTATCGGCCAGGGCCGGCAAGGCCAGGCTGGCAAGTAAACCGACAAGCAGGATGCGCCTGGGGTTCATGTTCACCTCGTGTGTTCCGTCATCGAAGTTCACACGCATGCTTTGTTGCGTGACATACCCAGCCTAGTTACTTATGACGATAGTGCATCATGCCTGCACTGTTTAACCCGACCTGCCAGAGTGATCGACTTTTTCAACCGGCTCAACCTTCTCGACTTTCTCTACTTTCTCGACCCTTTCGACTTTCTCTACCTTCTCGACTTTTTCTGGCCGTTCGACTTTCTCGACTTTCTCTGGGCGTTCGACCTTTTCGGCTTTCTCTACCTTCTCTACCCTCTCGACTTTGTCGGGTTGCTCGACCTTCTCGACACGCTCTGACTTGCCGGACCTGTCCACGCTTTCTCTCTGATCGCCGCCACCATGACCGTCATTGCCCCCGTGGCCAGTATCGTCGCCGATGCGGACTTCGCTGTCGGAGCGGCCACTCCTGTCACTGCCCGAGTTGCCGGAGCTGCCGGAGCTGCCGGAGTTGTTGGAACCGCCCGAGTTGCTCGAGCCACTCGAGTCGTCCGTGTTTTGCTCGCCGGCTCGGGGTCGCCCATGCTGGTTGCTGGCTGGTGAATCGGAGCGCTCGCGGGGTAATTCGATACGCGTGGCCTGCACGTCTCGCGCGCCGGTAAACACGCCGTTGACCCGCACGCGTCGATCCAGCGCCAGCTCCGAAGGCTGCACACCGACAAACACGGTGTCGCGCGCCAGCGTCACATTAAAGCCACCCACCACCAAATGGTGGTCCTGCCGGCCCTGAACCAAGCCCTCGATCACCGCATTGTGTACCCGGCCAATGAAGGGCAGGCTCGGATCCGGGCGGCTTTGGGTCACGTCCAGCTCGCGGCCGGACCACTGGCCGCGCACCAGCACTTCCTGCGCCGGACCTTGGTGATTGCTGAGTTTGAGCCCCTGGAGATAGCCGCTGCGATCCACCGGACCGATGGCACTGGCCTCCTTGAGGCCGGGCGCCCGGTCGATGCGGCTGGCTACCACGTCGCCACGGGCATCGCGCAGCCCGCTGACCCGCACGGGATCACCCGGGCGCAGACCGGCAGCGACTTGAGCACCGCTGGCCAGGCGCACCGGTTGCCCCATGACACGCATGGGCATGGAGTCTCTGGGCAGGGCTGTCAAGGGACCTTCGTAGACGTGCAGGATAGAAATGCGCCCGGCCTCCAGACCTCGTTTGGAATTGAACGCTTCCACGGCAACCACTTGGCCGACTGCCAGCTGGGTGCTGGTGGTGGCAATGCCGTTCTCGCTGACAGGAACATTATTACTGAAGTGCACTTCCACGCCATTGACGCAGATCGAAGCGAACCCGGTGATGGTGCCGACAATGCCGGTGCCACCGATCCCTCCGTTGTCATCACTGATGCCTGTGCCACCAACGCCGCCTGCAACGGCACCGGTGCCGCCAATGCCGCCAGGGCGCTTTTTCAGTGGTGCGCCGGTACCGCCCACCCCGCCGTTGTCAGTGCTGATGCCGGTACCGCCCATGCCACCAGGCGCTGCGCCCGTGCCGCCGGTGCCCCCCGGAGCCTGGATGACCGGCACCTCACTGATGCCCGCGTCATTCTGGCTGACACAGGCCGGGGCGGCTTGCAACACAATCGGAAGCCCGAGGCCCAGAGCGAGGGCGATTGCACGTATCAGGCGCAAATTGACGGTCATGGCTTAGGGGCCGTTGGTGAATCGGGATCGGAAGCTTCAGTGTAGAAGTACAAACCGACCGTGATGCGCTGGCGCGGTTCAAGGCTGGGCAGATCGCGGAATTCCAGCTCGGCGGCGAGTCGGTTGAAGCTCAACAGGGCCTGCATCCCCTCGCTGGCAACGGCCTCGCGTAGCGCCTCGACGCTCATCGGGGCCAGCGCGTCATAGTGGACGCTGCGTTCAAAAAAGGCCGGACCTTCGCTGCTCAGATTGTGTACCGCAGCGCAGGCATGATCGTGCAGGTTATGCCCCAGGTAAGCAGTTTTCTCATCGAAGCCCTTTTGTGGCACGAAGGCCTGGGCTTCGAGGTGCACGCGCTCTTGTTCGTCAAGGCGGACGACGCCCAGGCGCAGCCACTCGTCCAGCACCACCCGCGCCCTGATATCCGTACTGACCTTCGCCACCAGGGCGTCAAAGGAGCGGTCACCGCCGACACTGGCCAATCGAGGCAGTGGCAATGGCTGGCCGGCGTCGTTGCAAAAGGGCGCGTTGGTCCAGGCGTTGACCAGTTGCGCACCGAACGTGATGTTTTCCGGAAGCGTAGAAGAAGCGGGGTCGCTGGTGTTGCGCAAGCGCCGTACATCTTTGCGGTGCACGCCGGTGAGCAGGCTGATGCGGCTGTCGGTCGGTGCCTTGTCGCCCAGACGGAACTCACGGTCCGCCACTTCGACGAAAACCTCCTTGAGCAGGTCGGCAAACACCAGGTAGGTGACGCCTTTGCGCAGCATCAGGCGTACCAGCGGCCGCATGACATGCCGCAAGGCTTTGAGGAGCGAAGTAGGCAGCGTGGACGATTGCATTCAGCGGATTCCTGGATAGATAACCTCAGTATAGCCACGTGGGAAATAATCCCATAAATGCAAGCATATTTTTTGCAGTGCCTCATACAAAACCGGTCCCCAGGGTTTTGTATGAGGTCAACAAGCTGCTTCAGATCCGGCTGTTGTCGTCGCCGGTTTCGCCACCGACATGGACGCCATTGTCGTCACCAGGCTCACCGCCGACATGTTCGCCATTGTCGTCACCCGGCTCGCCACCGACGTGGACGCCGTGGTCGTCGCCAGGCTCACCGCGGGCGTGGACGCCGTGGTCATCACCAGCCTCGCCGCGGGCGTGGTTGCCGTGGTCATCACCAGCCTCACCGCGGGCGTGGTTGCCGTGGTCATCACCAGCCTCACCGCGGGCGTGGTTGCCGTGGTCATCACCCGCTTCTGCATGGGTACCACTGCGACCGGAGTTCGAGTTTCCAGAGCTGGCATGGCCTGAATTCCCGTTCCCATTCCCATGGTCGCTGCCGCTGTGACCACCGCTGCCACCGCTGCCACCGCTGCCACCGTTCCCACTGCCGCCGCCATGGCCACTGTTGCCGCCGTTCCCACTGTTGCCGCCGTGGCCTCCGCTGCCACCATTCCCACTATTGCCACCGTGGCCGCCACCGCTACCGCCACCACCGTTGCCACCACCACCACCACCACCATCCTTGGCATAGGCACTCGATTCATGGGAAACGGAATCTGGTACCAAAACGGTGGAAGCAGAAAGGACGCCACCGATTGCCAGCGCCAGCAAACCTTTCTTGAAAAGCAGGTAAGTGTTCATCGTGCATTCTCCTGGTGATTTACCGCGAGCGGTGCCAACACAATCAACGTTGCAATCCGGGAGCGGCATGGGAGGAACCTGTAAGACTTACAGTTTCCTCTGAATCTTTCACGTGGGATTTTTTCCCACGCAATGTAAGTTAGCCCTTTCTGACTCCGGGTCAACCTGCGCAGGAGAAAGCCGACCGACGGCTTTATGCAAGCAGTCGAACTATCGGGAACCACCTAGGGGTTATGGAAAAAGGACGAGTGGTCGAAAGGCCTCTATCGCGGATGATCACCGAGAGGTGACGGCGGCTGAGGCAACACGGAAAAGGGGCGTTCGTCCGGGTGGAGCGAACTTCACTCTCCTCCTCGATCACATGCAGTCCTTGGCAAGCGAACCCCGGCAGAGGAACAGCCGAATGAAATTGGCCTCAGTGGCAAGCGCCGTCATTTCCAGTCTCGCGCCTGGCGTATTCGCCCAGAACGCCCTGCCAGAACCCGGCGCCAGTGTTCGCGTCGTGGATTACCACTATGGAATGGAGTGACCCTGGAYTATGAAGACAGCGAAGGTGAGCTGCACAAGATCCGCTTCCTTGAATGGGGCGGGAGCACCACCAGTGCTGTTCAGTTAAGGATTCTGCAGGAGCGAGCTCGCTCCTGCAGTGGATCATTCTCGCTTAACTGAACAGCATTACCCCGGTACCGAGGATTTTTGCGCACCGACACTGCCCGCCCTACCGGCGACTGCGAGTGCCACGCAACAAGCCAGTAACGAGAATGCGGCGAATGCGCCCATCACATGCAGATAAGGCAACACGTGATTCCAGGCTCGAGCCACCCCCAGGAATGCGGCGAACAGCCAACCGCTCATGGAAAGCGCACCCAACAAGGCGAGCCGCGTGCGGCCTGCACTGCGCAGCGCGACGAATGGAGCTTTTTGCAGCAGCGGGAAGCCGACTCGATGCAGTAATGCACCGTTCAGGCTGAGCAGCGCGACGACAGTCACCTTGGCCCAGAGTTTTTGATTGAGCAGATACGCGTCGCCATCAGCGAGGTAACCCTGAAGCACCAGCAACAGTCCGCTTGCCCAAAGGGCCAGCAGTGCGAAGCTGACGATCTTCTGAGTTTCATCAAGGTACTCAAGCCGCGCCTGGTCCAGTATTTCCTTGCGCCAACTCCAAAGCTTGTGATCCGCCTGCAACACCCTCCCCAGGGCAATACACGTAGCAAGCAGATGACCGTATACGAGAAGCATTTTGAGCATTGCCTTGACCTTATTATTGTTTGGGCGCTGCGTTCCCTGCTTCGCGAATTGAAAACGAATGATACAAATTAGCAATTGCGTTTTCAAGACAAACATTCTCTAACACGCGCCCGCACCGACCACCATACGACTTTCGTCGCAAGTGGAGCCGGTCATTCCTGTGGCGGCAAAAAGCAAAATTGCCATGTGCTCCCTTCTTTCCTGCTTGCGTCGCATTGCTTCCGGAGCCTTGTTCACAGCAGAGCAAGCCTGCAACAGCCTTCCGGCTGGAGCTCATCGCGAAGTTGCAATAGATCGGCACGGTGCCGATGATCGACATCCGGGCTTACGCCCATTGGCTTGCGGACTAGCGTCAGAGCCCCGACTGCCGCGCCGGTAATCGAACCGATGACGGAGAAATTGGCATGCCTGCCTGTCATTGGCGTGAGCAACATGAACCATCGGTACTACCGAAGTTGTCTGCAACCGACTCCCTCATTTCGTTGTCGTTGCAAATGCGCTGCGTCAAGGCGCGGGCTTGCCGCTTTAAATGAAACGATTAGGCAGTCGTCGCGGAGCGCGGGGGCATCCGCTTTTTTTTTGGAGGCCGAGCGGCCAGCCCGCTGTCAAAAAGTTGGTGCCAGCGAACGACAGCTCGTGGCCGAAAGCTACCGACCTGGAGCAGTCGGCGAACAGAATAATTGCAAATTAGTGGCTATGCTTGGATTGCTGTCGAAACTGATCAGGCAGTCCGGCAGGCTGCGCGGAAATGACCCGCAACGTGCCCTATGTCACCCGACTATTCTGCGTGAAGCATCCAGTTCAGGGGCGCAAATCCGCAACGACACTCCGGTAGACATGGAGCAAACCCTGCACCTGCAGGCGCAGGGTTTGGACTGGATCTGTCGGGATCACTCAGGATCGAATCGACTTTCGCTACGGTGCGGCTGGGTTGGCGTGACACTCAAGACGTATAGCTTCGGTAGCTATTGCTTGTCTCGGGAGCTTCGCTCACGAAAACCAGCGTGAATCCAGAACAGAGAAAAAATTTGGCTAATGCTACGTGCGGTGTGTTCTCAGGTTCAGGTGTCGGCACAAAAGGTTAATTGGTTTCCGAATACCGCTTCTATTGGTCAATTTAGAAGGATTATGTTTGGAGATTGTGAAATGGATTTTTTCAGGAATAAAAGCGCCGCAAAGCAAGCCATACCCACCAGTTCAAGTAAGCCGCGCTCGACCAAATGGCACCGCATGTACTTTTTTCTTGCGGGATTCGACGTGCTGGTTGTTGTGCTGAGCGTGCTATTGAATCACCTGATCGTCGATACCTATCACCGCTCCATCAAGGCAAACCAGTCGTGGGTCCAACAGCTGTCGAGCTATTCAACGCTGGGCAGCCTGGCTTCCGCAGTCAATGCGCCAGGCAATAATGTGTTCGATACACATAATGTTGAAGCCGAATCGCGGAACATGAATGATGCCTTGCGCGCCTTCAACGAGCATTTGGCAATGGCCAAAAAACAGTTGGAAGTACGGATCGCCAATGAGGCTGAACACAGTGCAGATATACAAGCCTTTACCCTTGCATTGAAGGATGGGGTGGGTGCAGTTGATGCCGCGATGGTCGAAATGGTGAACGAGGCCTTGCTGATCTTTTCCTACTTCAGGGAGGGGCAGTCGGATAATGCCGGCAAACGCATGGCAAYGATGGACAGGAAGTTTGCCCTGTTGCTCGCCTCACTCAGTACCGTGCGGGATCGCGTTGGCCTGATTCAAAGCAAGCTCCTGGAGGAGGAGCTTGAGTCGGTCGAAGAACTGCGCCGGGTCGAATACGCGATCATGGTGTTCGTGCTACTGATGGTCAGTGCGGCCGTTATCTACGGGGGCAAGATCAGGCGCGAAATGGAGTCGCAAGCAGCTGAAAGGGAAGGTTATCTGGCAGTGCTGCGCGAAAGCGAGATGCAGGCCCGCCAGCAAGCATCGCTGCTGGACAAGGCCCAGGACGCCATTGTCGTTCACGGGATGGATAACCGCATCCTGTACTGGAACAAAAGTGCCGAGCGTCTCTACGGTCTGTCAAAGGAAGAGGCACTCGGCAAATCGGCACAGGAGTTGATCTACCAGGGCAGCGCCGCTTTCAATGCGGCCACTAACAGCCTGATAGAAACGGGTGACTGGGCGGACGAAGTTACACTTCGACGCCGGGATGGCTGCACCATCACGCTCGAAAGTCATCGAACCCTGGTGCGCGACGATGATGGCCAGCCGCAGTCCGTTCTGTCGATCAATACTGACATCACCCACCGCAAGACCGCTGAGCAAGAGGTCCAGCGCTTGGCCTTCTACGATCAGTTGACCGGGCTGGCCAACAGGCGGCTCATGTTGGACCGGTTACAGCATCTGCTGGCGGGCAGCTCCCGTAGCCTGCATACGAGCGCGATAATTCTCATTGACCTGGATAACTTCAAGGCACTGAACGACACGCTGGGGCATGACAGAGGCGACATGTTGCTGCAGCAAGTTGCTCTGCGCCTTTGCGGCTGCATACGTGAGAGCGACACCGTGGCTCGCCTGGGCGGAGACGAATTCGTCGTCCTGCTGGATGGCCTTAATGAGAATCCTCCAGAAGCAGCTATCCAGGCCAAGGCTATTGGCGAAAAGATTCTCAACTCTCTGAACATTTCCTACCAGTTGGATGGATATGAGCACCACAGCACCCCCAGCCTCGGCATTGCGCTGTTCCAGGGGCAGCTGAGCACAGTGGACGATATTATGAAGCGCGCTGACCTGGCGATGTATCGCGCCAAGGCGGCGGGCCGCAATACCATGCGCTTCTTCGATCCGGAAATGCAGGCGGTTGCCACGGCACGCGCCAGACTGGAAGTAGACTTGCGCCAAGGCCTGCAGGACAACGAATTCCTTCTTCATTACCAGCCGCAGGTGAATAGTGAGGGCCGTATCATTGGCGCAGAGGCACTGATGAGATGGCAGAATCCTGAGCGCGGAGTCGTGTTTCCAGGCGAGTTCATTCCATTGGCAGAGGAAACGGGGTTGATTCTGCCGTTAGGCCGTTGGGCGCTGCAGGCAGCCTGCACTCAGCTGGTTGCCTGGGCAAAGCATTCGGAAACCGCCCGACTGGGTATGGCTGTGAATGTCAGCGCCCGCCAGTTTCACCATCCGGACTTTGTCGAGGATGTACTGCAAGTACTGAGATACACGGGGGCCGATCCGAAGAAATTGAAACTGGAACTGACCGAAGGCCTGCTGATAGAGGATATGGAAAGTACTGTCGCCAAAATGATCGAGTTGAAAGAGATCGGCATAGGCCTTTCGCTGGATGATTTCGGAACCGGCTACTCGTCACTGTCATACCTGAAGAGCCTTCCGCTGGATCAACTCAAGATCGACCAGTCCTTCATCAGAGATGTGCTGGTTGATTCCAACGACGCCGCCATCGCCTGCGCGATTGTGAGCCTGAGCCAGATATTGGGGCTTTCGGTGATTGCAGAAGGTGTGGAGACAGAAGCTCAGCGCACCTTTCTGGTCAAGCATGGCTGCCAGACCTACCAGGGCTTCCTGTTTTCCCCGCCACTGCCAGCCGAACAATTTGAGCAGTATGTTCACGAAAGATTAATGGCGAGCACTGATTTCCCACGGACCAAGACTAAATCGCCATAACTTCGCAGGTGCCTGGGAACGTCCGCTTTCGGCTGTGGATTCAACCCAATGCGGACGATGAGAGGTCGACTCAAATGTGGCTCGCACCCGCAACTGCCGGAGGTAGCCTCGAACAGCTAGCAGGAGCGAGCCTTCTTGCCCGCCTTCGGGCGTAGCCCAGCTTCCTGCGAGCTCCGCGATCAACTGATTATGCCCTCGCCTGATTCCTTGCCCGCTGCGCTGCCGGGCCTGGCCATGGGCGGGGCCATCGGTACGTCGAGGTGGCGTGGAGCCCACTCTGAGGCCGGGTTTACCGGCCGTATGTCGTCTGGATTTTATTTCGCAAATATAGATAGCAGACTAATTACAAGCTCAACTATGATGAGCTAACTTCTCCGCAGCAGATTTCACCATGACTGACATATTGACCCTTGGTTTTGCCCTGCATGACAGCGCCCGGCTGATGCGCAAGCGGTTCGAGCAACGCGCTCGGCATGTCGGCCTTACTCGTTCGCAGTGGCAAGTGCTGGCCATGTTGTCGACCAATGAGGGCATCCATCAAAAAGGGCTCGCGGATTTACTGGAACTGGAATCGATCACCCTCGTGCGCCTGCTGGACAAAATGGCCGAGCGCGGTTTGGTCGAGCGACGTCGTCATCCCACGGATCGACGCCTGTCCCTGTTGTTTCTGACGGAGCAGGCCCATCCGCTGCTGCAACTCATGCGTGACATGGGCCGAGTGACCCGCCAGGAGGCCACGCGCGGATTCTCTGCCGAGGAGGAACAGCTGCTGCTGGGGCTGATGAAGCGGATGAGGTCGAACCTGATCGAAGCCTGCAGTCTTCCCGTTGAAGAGGAGGAGCATCGTCATGACTGATCAACGCCTGAAGCCCCCCGCCGAACCTGCCGTGATGCCCAAGTCCGCACGGCTTGAAGGCCCCTCTCCAGCCGAAGCCCGCAAACCGGACCTCGGGTACACCGAGGCCGGGCCGGGCAATGCCTCACCGGCCCGCCCAGGACGACAGCTCATGCGCACCACGCTGTTTGCCTTGCTACCCATCGTGCTGGTGGTCGGCGGTTACCTGTATGTCACGGGCGGGCAGATCATTTCCACCGACAATGCCTACATACAAGCCGATCATGTCGGCGTCTCCACCGATGTCTCGGGCCTGGTCGCCTCGGTTGATGTCAAAGACAATCAGCGGGTGGTCAAGGGTCAAGTCCTGTTCACCCTGAAGCCTGAGCCCTTTGAGATCACGTTGGCCAGTGCCAGGGCGCAACTGAGCAATGTGCGCAATCAGATCCTCAATCTCCAGGCCAATTACAAGCAAGCGCTGGCCGAAATCGACCAGGCGCAAATTGACCTCGCCTACTACCAGGCCAGCTTCCAGCGCCAGCAAACCCTGCTAAGCGTCTCGGCAGTGTCCAGAACCAACTACGACGATGCCAAGCATGCGCTGGACAGTACCCGGCAAAAAATCACCGTGGCCAGGGCCACCGCACAAATGGTACTGGCGCAATTGGGCGGGCATATCGAAACACCCGTCGAACAACAGCCCACGTATCTGATCGCCCGGGCCGCTGTCGACGAAGCGCAGCGCAACCTGGACAACTCGGTGGTCAGGGCTTCGTTTGACGGTGTCGTGACCAACGTTGATTCGCTGCAAGTCGGCTCCTACCTGCAACCACCCCAATCKGGCATCAGCCTGGTGTCAGCCGACCACCTGTGGGTCGCTGCGTCCCCCAAGGAAACCGAACTGACCCACATGCAACCCGGTCAGCCCGTCGATATCAGTGTCGACAGCTACCCTGGCGTCCAGTGGCACGGCACCGTCGAAAGCATCAGCCCGGCGTCGGGTTCAAGCTTCTCGTTGCTGCCCGCGCAAAACACCACGGGCAACTGGGTCAAGGTCGTGCAACGGATTCCCGTGCGCATCAGCATCGATGATGCCGGGGATAAACCGCCGCTACGCACCGGCATGAGTGTGCAGGCCGAGATTGATACAGGCTCGGCACGTGGCTTGCCGCACCTGTTCTCGGGGCTGCTGGCGAGCAAGGTCCCTGCCCCGGCCCTGGCCCATGAATAACCCGGCACCGACCGAAGCTGTGGCCCATCGCGGGATGATCACCGCTTGCGTCGTGCTGGCGGTGATCATGCAAGCGCTCGACACCACCATCGCCAATGTCGCCCTGCCCTACATGCAAGGCAGCATCTCGGCCAGTTCGGACCAGATCAACTGGGTGCTGACGTCATACATCGTCGCCGCGGCAATCATGACGCCGCCGTCTGCCTTCCTGGCCAGGCGCTTCGGGCGCAAACGCGTGCTGCTGTGGGCGATTGTCGGCTTTGTGGTCTCGTCGATCCTTTGCGGCCTGGCGCAATCGCTGGAAGAAATCATCCTCGCCCGCCTGCTGCAGGGCTTGGCCGGCGCGGCGCTGGTGCCCCTTTCCCAGGGCATTCTGCTGGACATCTACAGCCTCAAGGAACGCGGTTCAGCCATGGCGCTGTTCGGCGTGTCGGTCATGGTCGGCCCGGTGCTGGGGCCGATGCTCGGCGGCTGGCTGACCGAGAGTTTCAGCTGGCGCTGGGTGTTCTTCATCAATTTGCCCATTGGTTTGCTGGCGCTGGCCGGGATCGTCTATTACGTCAGTGAAACGACCACCGACACCTTGACCCGCCTGGACTGGCTCGGCTTCGGTTCGCTGAGCGTGGCGATCATGGCCCTGCAACTGTTTCTGGACCGGGGCGAGCAACTGGGCTGGTTCGCCTCCGGGGAAATCCTGGTCGAAGCGGTGGTGGCCGCTGTCGCCCTGTATGTGTTCCTGGTCCACACCTTCACCACCGACACGCCCTTTATCAGCCCGAAGCTGTTCAGGGACCGCAACTTTTCGATCAGCGTCATCTTTATTTTCATCGTCGGCATTACCTACCTGGCCTCACTGGCGCTGATGACCCCCTACCTGCAAACCCTGATGGGCTATCCGGTGCTGACCGCCGGCATGGTGATGGGCCCGCGTGGTCTGGGCACGATGCTGACCATGTTCCTCGCCGGCCGACTGTTGGGCAAAGTCGATACCCGCCTGTTGCTGCTGACGGGCCTGGGGTTGTCGGCGCTGTCGATGGGGCTGATGACCGGCTGGACGCCGGATGTGTCGATGCAAACCGTCATCTGGGTCGGCTTCATCCAGGGCACCAGCCTGGGCATGCTGTTTGTGCCACTGACCACGGTTGCCTTCGCGACACTGCCCGCCTCCTTGCGCGCCGAAGGCACCGGGCTTTACAGCCTGTCGCGAAATGTCGGTTCCAGTGTCGGGATCTCCATCGTGACAGTGCTGCTGACCCAGAACATCCAGGCCAACCACGAGCAGATCGGTGCCTACGTCACGCCCTTCAACCGGGCCTTCGACGCAGGGTCGATCAAGAGTTACCTGGACCCGATGGCCGCGTCCGGGCGCGCCACCCTGGATGCATTGGTCACCGTGCAAGCCAGCTGGATCGCTTACGTGGATGACTTCAAGCTGCTGATGCTGTTGTCACTGGCCGTCATGCCATTGTTGCTGATTATCAAAACCCCAAAAACCCGGGTAAATGAAGAGCCGGCACCGGTCGTCGAGTAATCACAACCGCGTACCTGGCCTCGCAAGCGCAGGAACCGGGACCCGCCCGGTTTTTCGCGAAACCTTTGCCCACGCGGCCCGCCAGCTCAACACGTAACCGCACGCGACGACTAAGCTTTTGTAACGTCACCTCGTCCCTCAAGGAGATATCCATGAGTGCCGCCCTCTTGTCCGAACTCGATGCCGCCCTGCCCGGCCTGACCCGCAAGATCCGCGTGCTGGATGCCCTGTCCTGGCCCGATGGCGTCGAGGAAGACTTCCTGGCGAAATGGCGCGGCGGGCGAGCCGAGTTACCCAAGGTCGAATTGCAGCCCCGCGACCACAGCGCCGACATCGCCGCCCTGGAAACCTTTATCAGCCGTTGCGATGTGGGGCATCCGGCCGGGAATTTCCTCGCCATGACCGCCCGTAGCTATGCCACGGCCGGGCACATGCTGGGGGCCATTGGTACTCCCGCCTTTACCCAATACTCGTCAGCGCTGTACCGGCGTCCGGATTTCTACTACACGCGCTTGCAACTGAGCATGCTCGATGCCGCCCGTTTTTTCCTCAAGACCACCGACGCCCTGCTCGGGGGTGCGCGGATTCCACCTTGCCCGGCCGAGATCCCGGCCAAGGCGTTCGCCGCCTGGATTCAACCGGAACTGGACCGCTTCTTCGGCGTCGGACAGATCACGGTCGTGCTCGATCCGAACCTGGCCGCCAAGGCCATCGCCGGATCGAGCCGCATTCGCCTGCGGGCCAGCGCGCTGTTCTCCGAGCTGGACAAGCATCAGCTGTTGCAGCACGAGGCCTTCGTGCATGTCGCCACGGCGCAAAACGGTGCGCGACAGCCCAACCTCATAAGCCTCGGCCTGGGAGCGCCCCGCACGACCCAGACCCAAGAGGGCATTGCCACCCTGGCCGAACTGTTCACCGGCAGCATGGACATCAACCGCCTGCGTCGCCTGGCCCTGCGCGTGCTCGCCGTCCAGCAGGCGCTGGAGGGGGCCGACTTCATCCAGGTGTTCGAAGGTTTCATGGCGGCCGGGCAGTCGCAAGAGGAGTCCTTCCGCTCGACCCAACGGGTGTTCCGCGGCGCCGACCTGCGGGGCGGTTCGGCATTCACCAAGGATGCCGCTTACCTGACCGGGTTGCTCGGTGTCCACACCCTGCTGCGCATTGCAATCCGCGATAACCGGCCGGAACTGGTAGGGCATTTGTTTGCCGGGCGCCTCAGCCTGGCTGACACCGTGCGCCTGGCGCCACTGTTCGAATCCGGCTGGCTCAAGGGACCGACCTACCTTCCGGCCTGGGCCTCCGATCTGCGCCTGCTGGCGGCCAACCTGGCCTTCTCTGCGTTCATCGCCCAGATCAAACTGGACGTGCTGGACCTGAAGGTGTTCATGGCATTTGCCGAAGAACACGAAAGCGATGCCAGCGCCCAGTGATCAGGGTGACACCGTTTTAAAGACAACCCGGGACCTTCGAATGAGCTGCTACCATTATGAAGCGAAATAGAAGCTGGGCTCTGTGGCTTGCAAAGTCAGCTTTCACCTCTGCGGCATTGACTCACTCATTTCAAGCCTGCCTGACCACATAGGGGGTGCAATGCGCATTCCATTTTTTTACGCGTTGTCAGCCGTACTGTTCTTGAGTGGATCTTCCTGCCTGGCATTGGCTGCCGATGCGACCGCCGCCGCACCGGCACCCGCTGCCGATACAGCGCCCGTCACCGCGCCTGCCAAAGATCCCGTGTTTACCCAGGAACAGCTGGATCAAATGCTGGCGCCCATTGCGCTTTACCCGGACCCACTGTTGGCACAAGTACTGATGGCCACCACCTACCCGGGGGAAGTCGGCGAGGCGGTCACCTGGTCCAAAGCGAACCCGGACGCCAAGGGCGACGATGCGGTCAAGCAGGTGGCGAACCAGCCCTGGGATCCGAGCGTGCAGGCACTGGTCGCCTTCCCGCAGGTTCTGGCAACGCTGGGGCAGGATCCCGTCTGGGTACAACGCCTGGGTGACGCCTTCCTGGCGCAACCCGACGATCTCATGAACGGCGTGCAACGCTTGCGTCATCAGGCCCAGGCCGCTGGCAACCTGCAGAGCAATCAATATCAGAACGTGACGATACAGAATGTCGCGGCGCCGGCCCCCGCGACCACAACGTCGGCACCGGCTCCAGCCGCTGAGCCGGCCCCTGCCAGCAGCTCCACCATCATCATTCAGCCTGCCGATCCGCAGGTGGTGTACGTCCCCACCTATAACCCGACAACCACCTACGGCACCTGGCCCTACCCGGCGTCGCCGCCCGTGTACTATCCACCGCCACCCGCTTATTACCCTGGTCAGGCCCTGATGGCCGGACTCGCGTTTGGTGCCGGTGTGGCGATCATTGGATCGTTGTGGGGTGAATGCGACTGGGGCAATAACGACATCGATATCGACGTCAATCGTTACAACAACATCAATGCCAACAACCGGATCACCAATAACCAGAACAAATGGCAGCACAACCCGGTGCACCGCAATGGCGTGCCCTATCGAGACAGCGCGAGCCGCGCACAGTACGGTCGGCAACTGAACGGCGCCAATCAGCGTGAAGCCTATCGCGGGGACAATGCCCAGCGCGCCCAGGCGCGTGAAAATGCCCGCACCTCAATGGACAGGCACGGTATCGAACGACCTGCCACCAGCAACCGCGAAGCCCGTGATCAAACGCGCAAACTGCAGTCCGGAACCGCGGGCGACAATCGGTTACAGGCGGGTGCAGACAGGCCGAAGGCGGCTGACAGAGGCCAGGGCACGGCCAGAAACACCCGGGAGAATCAGCAACCCCGCAAACAAGCCTCTCAAGTCAATCAGCAACCCAGAAACCAGAGCGCCCAGCTGAATCAGCGCAGAGAGGGCCAGGCGCAGACGCGTCAAACGGCGAATCAACGGCCGGCCGCCAGTACCGGCAGTGCCCGCAACAACGCCTTCGCCGGCGCACGCTCACCGTCCCAGGCTAACATCCAGGCCAATCGTGGCCGGACCAGCCAGGCATCCGCCCAACGCCCAAGTGCCGCACGATCTGCCGGTCACCAGGTCAGTCGGCCATCCAGTCCACCAGCGCGTCAAAGGGGGGGCCGTCGTTGAAAAACCATCCTCGAGTGAAAGGATTCAAGGGCCTGCTCCCTCATGTCCTTGCGATAGCTGCCGGCCTGGCGTGGTCGTGCATGGCGACGGCACAACAGGCATTTCCAACGCCAGAAAAGGCCGCTGAAGCGTTCGTCGAAGCACTGGGTACGGAACACGCCGACCAGGCACGCCTGACGAAGCTGCTGGGCAGTGACTGGCACAGTTACATCCCCCGTGAAGGCGTGCAGCGCGAAGATGTGGATGCGTTTTTGCAGCAATACCGCGAGCAACACCACATTGAAAACCCCAGCGAGCGCAAGGCAATCCTGGCGGTCGGCAGCAAGAACTGGACACTGCCCATTCCCATGACAAAAGACGCGAATGGTTGGCGCTTCGACATGAAGGCCGGCAGTGCCGAGATCCGTGCCCGTCAAATCGGTCGCAATGAACTCGCCGCAGTGCAATCGGTGCTGGCCTATCACGACGCGCAGATGGACTATGCGTCAGTCGATCGTGACGGTGACGGCGCACTCGAGTATGCGCAGAAGATCTTCAGCACTCCCGGCAAGCACGACGGACTCTATTGGGCGGAAGACGACAGCGGCCAGATCAGCCCGTTAGGACCTTCGTTCGGCAAAGCCATTGCCGACGAAGAGTGGCATGGTTACCGCTTCCGCATCCTTGATGGCCAAGGCCCTTCGGCACCGGGTGGCGCCTACAGCTACCTCATCGGTGACAAGATGAGCCGGGGCTTTGCGCTGATTGCCTGGCCGGCGAAATACGACGACACCGGGGTGATGAGTTTCATGATCAGTCATGAAGGACAGGTGTTCGAGAAAGACCTGGGGCCAGGTGGTGAAAAACTGGCGAAATCGATGAAGCGCTTCGATCCGGATGACAGCTGGAAGGAGGTGCCTGAAGATCAGGCCCCATTTGTCACGATGCATTGACACGTTGTCACTATGACCTGACATGAGAACGCTTTAGCGCATCAATCAGTGCAAAAAAACCACCCAAACCAACGTGCCAAGGTGGTTTTTTCGC
This sequence comes from Pseudomonas sp. KB_15, assembly GCF_052114525.1. Classification (NCBI taxonomy): domain Bacteria; kingdom Pseudomonadati; phylum Pseudomonadota; class Gammaproteobacteria; order Pseudomonadales; family Pseudomonadaceae; genus Pseudomonas; species Pseudomonas sp. KB_15. The sequence continues at coordinate 17,570 of NZ_JBFREX010000057.1, forward strand.
ATAAACGTTTTGAGCGTAACCGTCGATCGGGAGCGCATCTGCTGGATGGCTGAGCCTCTCGGTGACTTGGCCAAGACTGTTACGGCCTGGTATTGGATAAACAACACATCAGAAAACGGCCAGCAGTTGCTGGCGATAATTTATCGCGATCTTCACGGCACGGCATTGGGAACTCTACAAGCAGTATTGAGCGGACGTTTCAATAAAAACGATTTCGTGTTGCTGCAAGTGCTGAAGCCTTAAGCCTGGCCCCATCATCCCCATTGGCCGCCAGTGTTCGTTAGTTAGTGTTCAACGCGGTGAACAATCAAACCGAGGCTTTTAAATCCACGCCCAGTGCCTGGGCAAATGCCTTCACCAAGGGGCTGCGCACAGTGTTATGGCGCAGAATCAGACTGAACGGCGTGACGATGTTGATCAGGTCCGGGCGCACCGCGCGAAACTCTCCCCGCGCCACCATCGGCGCGGCGTAATGCTGGGGCAGGAACCCCAGGAAACGACCAGTCTTGATCAGCAGCGCAACGGCCTCCACCTGGGTTGCCGAGGCGGAAAAGCTGTCGTAGTGGGCGAATTTCAGTTTGTCGCGATGAATCGCGTAGCGATGGTTGATGCACTCGTAATCCTTGAGCACATTACCACCCATGTCCTCGTCCGCCATGGAGAACAGCGGGTGGCCGAGCGCGCAATAAATCTCCGAGCGTTCTTCGTATAGCTCGTAGTAATCGAACTCTTCGCGCTTTTGATAAACCGGCACAATTCCCGCCACCAACCGCCCCTCGACGACACCTCTTTCAACCTCATCAAGTTGCGTGGCCTGAAGTTGAAATCTAACCTTGGGAGATTGTTCGTTAATACGTTTAAGCGCGGTAACTAACGGCGAATTGACATCAGAGATTGTGTTATCAATAACCCCCACACCAAGATCACCGACAAGTTCGTTTTGCGCTGAACTAAGGCGATCGCGAAAGTTGTCGACCGAGGCAAATAAATCTATCGACGCCTGATACACCAGACGCCCTTCTTCCGTCAGGTGAAAGCCCTCTCTCCCCCGCGTGCAAAGGCGCATGCCGATTCGGATTTCCAGGTCGGAAATCTGTTTGCTGATGGCTGCCAGCCCCACATTCAGCTCATTTTGCGCGGCACTGAAGCCACCTGCCTCGACCACGGCCTTGAATACTTTGAGCAGTTTGAAGTCCAGCCCACTGAGGGCTAACGGAGCCCGTTGCAGCGTTTTCGGCGGCGGGTTTCCGGAATTGGAAAGTGGGGTTTCCATAATGCTTATTTACCTCTGGCGCCCTATTCAACAATCTGTGCCCAACAACAAAAACATAGCTGGCCTAATAATAATGAACACAGAAAACCAGGCTTGGCAACCGCCAATAAATCCCGAACATCAGTGCCAAATCACTGATCTCAAAACATTAAAAGCTGACACTTCGATCAGCTCTCGCTCCTTTGCAACTGCCCTCTTGAAAACTGCTCTGGCCTGATTTCGATCGCTGACTTTGTAGCGACGTTGCGGCCCGGCATACCCATTTCAGTTCGCGTTACCGACGAGGAAAACAACAATGTCTCAAACCACCGACCGTCTCTGGGGTGCTCGCTTCAAAAGCGGCCCTTCCGAAGCCTTGGCGGCCCTGTCCCGTTGCCCTGAGCGCTACTTCCGGCTCACCCCGTACGACCTCGCCGGCTCCAAGGCCCATGCCCGGGAACTGCAGCGCGCCGAACTGCTGAGCGAGCAAGAAACCCGGACCATGCTCGACGCCCTGGAACGTATCGGCGCGGACTACCGCGCCGGCAGCATCGCCCCGACCCTGGACGACGAAGACGTCCACACCTTCATCGAGCGTCTGCTGACCGAACGCCTTGGCCCCCTCGGTGGCAAGCTGCGCGCCGGTCGTTCGCGCAACGACCAGACGGCCAACGACCTGCGGCTGTTCCTGCGTGACCACGTGCGCACCCTGGCCGTTGAAGTGCTCGGCTTGCAGCAGGCGCTGGTGGACCAGGCAGAGCATCACATCGAGAGCATCTGCCCCGGCTTCACCCACCTGCAGCAGGCACAACCGATCGTGTTTGCTCATCACCTGCTGGCCCACGCCCAGTCGATGCTGCGCGACGTGCAGCGCCTGGTGGACTGGGACGCGCGTACTTCGCTGTCGCCACTCGGTGCGGCGGCCATGGCTGGCTCGGCTATCGCTCGTTTACCTCAGCAATCGGCAAAAGAAATGGGCTACAGCGGTGTTTGCGAAAACTCCATCGACGCCGTGGCCAGCCGCGATCACGTCGCCGAGTTCCTGTTCATCGCCAGCATGCTCGGCATCAACATCTCGCGCCTCGCCGAAGAGTTTTGCCTGTGGTCGTCGCGGCAATTCCGCTGGGTCGTGCTGGACGATGCCTACGCCACCGGCAGTTCGATCATGCCGCAGAAAAAGAATCCGGACATCGCCGAACTGGCGCGGGGCAAGGCGGGTCGCCTGATCGGCAACCTGACCGGCCTGTTATCCACCCTCAAATCCCTGCCGCTGTCCTACAACCGCGACTTGAGCGAAGACAAGAACGGCGTGCTCGACAGCGTCGACACCCTGCTGCTGGTGCTGCCGGCCATGGCCGGAATGGTTGCGACCATGAAGGTCAACGTCGAAGAGCTGCGTCGCCAGGCACCGCTGGGCTTCACCCTCGCCACCGAAGTCGCCGACTGGCTGGCGGTGCGCGGCGTGCCGTTCAAGGAAGCCCACGAAATCACCGGTGCGTTGGTCCAGGCTTGCGAGAAACACGACATCGAATTGTGGGAAGCCTCCCCGGCACTGCTGGCGGAAATCGACCCGCGCCTCACACCGGAAGTACGCGAAAGCCTGACCCTCGAAGCCGCCATCGCCGCCCGTAGCGGCTGGGGCGGGACCGCGCCACAACAGGTGCGTGAACAGATCGGCCGCCTGAAAACCGCCCTCGCCGCCCAGCAGCAATGGACCGAGGACTATCAGGGCTTCCGCCTCTGAAAAACGCCACAAAACCCTGTAGGAGCGAGCCTGCTCGCGAAGGTGTGTCAGCTAAATCAATGTCGACTGACACACCATCAAGGATTGTGTTTGACCTGAAATACCAGTGTACGGAGAACCAACATGAGCCAGACACAGGCAGAACGACTCCAGGCGGAGCGCAAACTGGCGGAAAACCAGTTCGACATCACCCAATACGATCATGTGCCCCGGCGTTACTACGGGCGGATTTTCTTCGCCACGGTGATCGTCGTAGCCATCATCGGCCTGGTACGCGCATTCGCCGAAGGCAAGATCGAATGGTCGTACATCGGCCAGTTCCTCACCTCCCAGGCGATCATGTGGGGCTTGCTCAACACCATCGTCATGGCGGTGCTGGCGATGGCACTGGGCATTGTGTTCGGCGTGATCACTGCGATCATGCGCATGTCGGCCAACCCGATCCTGCGCTATGTGGCGCTGACCTACACCTGGCTGTTTCGCGGTACGCCGCTGATTCTGCAACTGCTGTTGTGGTTCAACCTGGCGCTGATCTTCCCCACCATCGGCATCCCCGGCCTGTTCGAAATGGACACCGTGAGCCTGATGACCCCGTTCGTGGCCGCCCTGCTTGGCTTGAGCATCAACCAGGGTGCCTACACCGCCGAAGTGGTGCGTGCCGGCCTGCTCTCGGTGGACACCGGGCAGTATGAAGCCGCCAAGTCGATCGGCATGCCGCGCCTGCAAGCGCTGCGCCGAATCATCCTGCCGCAGGCCATGCGCATCATCATTCCACCAGTGGGCAACGAGTTCATCGGCATGGTGAAAATGACCTCGCTGGCGAGCGTCATTCAGTACTCGGAACTGCTCTACAACGCACAGAACATCTACTACGCCAACGCCCGCGTGATGGAGCTGCTGATCGTCGCCGGTATCTGGTACCTGGCCACCGTCACGGTCCTGTCCTTTGGTCAAAGCCGCCTGGAGCGTCGTTTCGCCCGCGGCGCCGGCAAGCGTTCCTGAGGAGCCGCACATGAGAAGCATCGTCAAGGCCGTGAGCCTGAACAAGTATTACGACCAATTCCACGCACTCAAGGACATCAACATCGAAGTCGAGCAAGGCGAAGTGCTGTGCATCATCGGCCCGTCGGGCTCCGGCAAAAGCACCTTGCTGCGCTGCGTCAACCAGCTGGAAAAGATCGACAAGGGCGGCCTGTGGGTCGACGGCGAGCTGGTGGGCTACCGGATCGTCGGCAACAAACTGCACGAGCTCAACGAGACACAGATCGCCCGCCAGCGCCTGTCCACCGGCATGGTGTTCCAGCGTTTCAACCTGTTCCCGCACATGACCGTGCTGCAAAACATCATCGAAGGGCCGTGCCAGGTGCTCAAGCGTTCGCCCAAAGAGGCGCACGAAGAAGCCGTGGAACTGCTCGCCCGCGTCGGCCTGGCCGACAAACGCAACAGCTACCCGATCGAGCTGTCGGGTGGTCAACAGCAACGCGTCGCCATTGCTCGTGCATTGGCCATGCGCCCCAAGCTGATGCTGTTCGATGAACCCACTTCGGCACTCGACCCGGAACTGGTCGGTGAGGTGCTGTCGGTGATGCGCGATCTGGCGCAGACCGGCATGACCATGATCGTCGTCACCCATGAACTGGGCTTCGCTCGCGAGGTTTCCAACCGCATGGTGTTCATGGACGGCGGGCAGATCGTGGAGGCTGGAAGCCCCGAAGAAATACTAATAAGTCCGCAAAACCCTCGCACCCAAAGCTTCATTTCTGCCGTTCGAATCTAAGGGCCTGGCTCGCAAATCAAGAGCTGCCTCACAACACTCATAAGAGAACGACCATGAAGAAACTCGTTATCCCAGCAGTACTCGCCGGCGTTATGGCATCCGGCTTCACCTTCGCTGCCGAATTGCCGGCCAGCATCAAGGCCAAGGGCGAGATCGTCGTAGCGATCATGCCGAACTACCCGCCGATGGATTTCAAGGACCCGGCCACCAATACCCTCACCGGTCTGGACTATGACCTGGGCAACGCCCTGGCCGAACGTCTGGGTGTGAAGATCAAATGGCAGGAAACCGGTTTCGAGCAAATGATCAACGCCCTGACCACCGACCGCGTGGACATGGTGCTGTCGGGCATGACCGACACCGCCGAACGTCAGGCCAGTGTGACCTTCGTCGACTACTTCACCAGCGGCCCGCAGTTCTACACCCTGCAGAAAAACAAGGACACCCACGAGATCATCGACCTGTGCGGCAAGAAAGTCGGCACCAGCCGCCGCACCACCTTCCCGGCGGAAATCGCCGAGTGGAGCAAGGTCAACTGTGAAGCCGCCGGCAAGCCTGCGATCAATGTGATCGGCACCGAAGGCTCGGCCGATGCCCGTGCGCAACTGCGCCAGAGCCGCATCGACGCGGCCATGCAGGGCAGCGAAACCCTGCCCTACCTCAAGACGCAGGAAAAGGATATGTACAAAACCGTGGGCCTGCCGATCTCCGAGCAGTACACCGGGATGGGCGTGAGCAAGAAAAAACCTGAGCTCAGCGAAGCGGTGAAGGTTGCGCTGCAGAGCATGATCGACGACGGCAGTTACCAGGCGATCCTGAAGAAGTGGGATCTGGAACTGGGAGCGATCAAGACGGTGACCGTCAACGCCGGCAAATAACACACTGACCTGTAGCAGCTGCCGAGCCTGCGAGGCTGCGTCCGAGGACGAAGTCCTCGCAATCCCGGCGCACACGGTTTGTCTGACAGACCGCGTAGTCAGGATTTACGACTGCTTCGCAGCCGAACGCAGCCTCGCGGGCTCGGCAGCTGCTACACGGGTTATGCCAATAGTTTAATGGAGTACCAACGATGTCCTCCTCCCCCCAACCCACCTGGCCCGGCCGGCACAAAGCCTGTCTGGCCCTGGCCTTCGACCTCGACGGCCCCACCGGCGATGCCATGCTCAACGGCTCGATCTGGCGCAAGCCCGAGTATTTCGGCTTCGGCGGTTATGGCCCGTACCGGGCGCTGCCACGGATTCTCGATCTGCTCGACGAATTCCGTCTGCCGACGACGTTCTTTGTCCCGGCCTGGGTCGTGGAGAACTGGCCGAAACAGTGTCAGGCGATTGTCGAACGCGGGCATGAGGTGGCTTATCACGGCTACAAACACGAATCCTTCTACGCCCTGACGCTGGAACAGCAAAAGGACGTGATGAAGCGGTCCCGCGAGGTGTTCTGGAAGCACCTGCACATCCGCGCCGAAGGTTTCCGCACGCCGTCCGGCGACTGGCGGGCCGAAACCCCGGCGATGCTGGTGGAGGCCGGCGTGACTTACTCCAGCAGCATGCGCGGCGATGACCGGCCGTACCTGGTGAATGTACCGGGCCACGCCACGCCGCTGGTGGAAATCCCCGGTCGCTGGGAAATGGACGACTACGCCTCCATCGCCTATACCCGCGCACCGGACTTCCCTTCGGGGCTGGACCGCACCGCCAGCTACGCCCTGACCCTGGACAACTGGTGCCGCGAATACGACGGCGCCATGGATGAAGGGCTGTGCCTGACCACCCTGTTCCACCCCAAGATCACCGGCAAACCAGGACGCATCCTGTTGCTGGAAAAACTCTTCGAACACATGCGCCAACGCGACGACGTCTGGTTCGCCACCTGCCGCGACGTCGCCCAGTGGTGGCTGAAGGAACATCACCATGGTTGATTCCACTGTCTGGCCCAAGGGCTACCGCTGCGCCGTGGTACTGACCGTCGACTACAACGACATCCACGGCATTCTCACCCAGGCCCCGGAAGTCGCCGGACGCGACAAGACCCTGTCGGTCTGGCGCTACGGCACCCAACGCGGCGTCGAGCGTTTGCTCGCTTTGTTCAAGGAACTCGGTGTTTCCAGCAGCTGGTTCGTACCCGGTATCGTCGCCGAGGAAAACCCCGAGCATATCCGTGCGATCCAGGCGGGCGGGCATGAGATTGCCTGCGCCGGGTATCACCATCAGAACTACGACAGCCTCGACCTCGCTGCGCAGAGCGCCGATATCGCCAAAGGATACGCGGCGTTGACGGCGCTGACCGGTCAGCGTCCCACCGGTTTGCGCATCCCCGCCGGCAACGGTGCAGCGGGCTTCATCGAGGCGTTGAGGGATCAAGGCATTCGCTGGTCGTCGTCCTGGCGTGGTGATGATTTGCCGTTCGCTCACCCGACCGCGCCCGACGTAATCGAGTTGCCCCTGCATTATGAGCTGGAGGACGAACCCTACTTCGCCTTCAATCTCAGCCCGGCGGTGCCGCCGGCGCAATCGCGGATCGCATCCTACAGCCACACCCTGGGCAACCTGCAAATGGACTTCGCCGGGTTTCATCGCTTCGGCCTGTGCTACGTGTTGCGCCTGCATCCGGAAATCATCGCTACACCGGGGCGCATTGGTGTGTTGCGTGAGTTGCTCGAAGGGATTTTGCAGCACGATGACGTATGGATCGCTACCGGTGCTGATGTCGCCCAGTGGTGGGCGGAATCCGCAGCGCCGATCACTGAAGATCATCCGGCGTCGGTGTATGAGCGGCATTACAGGGACTACGTGCTATGACAGAGCGCATGCAACGACTGGCGAAATTTTGCGTGGATACGCGGTTCGAGGACCTGCCGCCCGCACTGGTGGAACAAGCCAAGCGCCACATCCTCGATACTTTCGGCGCGACCCTGGCCGGGGCAGACAGCGAAGTCGCGAAAACGGCTCGGCAGGTATTCGAAGACGAAACGGGCGACACCTTGGTCTGGAGCACTCGCCAGCGGGTCAGCGCCACCCAGGCAGCCATGCTCAACGGCATCGCCGCCCATGCCCTGGAACTGGACGACACCGGTGGCTGCGATCACTCCGGCGCCGTAGTGCTGCCGGCGGTCATGGCGGCGGTGTCGATGGCCGGGCAACCGGTGAGCGGCCGCGAGTTCATCACGGCCGTGGTGATCGGTTACGAAGTCGGGCGCCGGGTACTCGAAGCCTGCGGCGGCTACTCAGCCCATAACGGCGCTGGCTGGCACTCCACGGCGACCTGCGGGGTGTTCGGCGCGGCAGCCGCCAGTGCACGGATTTTTCGATTGAATGCCGGGCAAACCTTGTCGGCACTGGGCATCGCCGGCAGCTTCAGCGGTGGCTTGTGGGCTTTCATCCACGACGGCTCGCAAAGTAAAAAACTGCACAGTGGCCGGGCCGCCGAAGGGGGGTTGCTGGCGGTGCGGTTTGCGCAGCAGGGCATCAGTGGTCCAACAAAGTTGTTCGAGGATGTCTGGGGCGGCTTTTTGCAGACACTTGCCAGCGCCAACTCAACCCCCGAAGCACTGGATGCCGATCTCGGCGCCGTATGGAAACTCGCCCGCTGCTCGATCAAGCCCTACGCCTCGTGTCGCGGCACGCATTCGGCCATCGATGCGTTGGGGCTTTTGCTCGACCAATTGAATGTGCCAGTCGATCAGGTCGAAGACATACAGGTTTCGCTGTGCAGTTTTCTCAAGGACATGTGTGGCGGCCAGGATGTCGGCACCCTCGCGGCGGCGCAGATGAGCCTGGCGTATGCACTGGCGGCACGGCTGGTACATGGCCACTGTCGATTGCAGGCCTATGACGATGAAGCGCGCAACGATCCACGCATTGTCCAGTGGATGTCACGCATTCGCCTTGAAGTGGACCCGCTACTGTCCGAGGATGGCGAGCCCGTGGTGACACTGCGGACCGTGGACGGTCGGCAAGCGAGCCTGTGCGTCGAAGTGCCGTTGGGCGCGCCGGGTAATCCGCTGAGTGATGTGGCGCTGGAGGAGAAGTTCTTCAGTTTGGCGATGCGGGTCATGTCCCGGGAGCGGGTTGAGGAACTGCTCGGGCAGTTGTGGCGGATTGAAGAATTGGAATCGGTTCGTACTCTGGATCGGTGGTTGACTTGAGTATTGCGTTACTTGTGCCGGCCATTTCGTCGGAACGCCGCCCGGAGCAAGCCCGCTCCCACAGGTACTGCGGCGCTTTTGTGGGAGCGGGCTTGCCCGCGATGGCAGCGACGCGATATTGCGGCAAACACCAACAATCTGAATAAGGATATTTGCACCACCGTGGCCACTTACTCGCTCGTTATCCGCCGCTTGATGATCGTTTCACTGACCATCGTGGTCAGCCGCGCCATCACCAGCCCCTTGCTCACGCTATTCCTGAGCAACAAGCTGGGCCTCAACCAACAGGACGTTGGCTTGCTGCTCGGTATCGCGGTGTTCATCGCCACCCTGCTGGCGCTTTATGGCGGCTATATCATCGACCGCCTGGAAAAGCGCCGGCTGCTGATCCTGGCGATGCTCTCCAGCGCTATCGGCTTCGTGCTGCTGACCTTTGCCGAAAACCTCTACCTGACCACCGCCACCCTAGTGATTACCGAGACCGCGTCAGCGCTGTTCCTCATCGGTTCCAAAGCGATCCTCAGCGAAAACCTGCCCATGGGCCAGCGGGCCAAGGCGTTTTCCCTGCGCTACACGCTGACCAACATCGGCTATGCCACAGGTCCCATGCTCGGCGTGGTGATTTCCGGGGTCTATCCGATCGCACCGTTCCTGATTGCCGGTGGCATCGCGTTCTTCAGCATCTTCCTGATGATAGGCATTCCCAGGGATTCGGCGCAGACACCCGCCATTGGGCAACCCCAGAGTTTCCTGAAAACCCTGGTCACCCTGAAAAACGACCGTACCCTGATCATGTTCACTTGCGGCTGCCTGCTMAGCACCGTGGTGCACGGGCGCTACACCCTCTACTTGTCGCAATACCTGCTGGTGACCCACGATTCCAAACGCGCCCTGGAAATCATGGCCGCCCTGCTCGCCTGCAACGCCATCAGCGTGATCCTGCTGCAGTACCAGATCGGCCGGTTCCTCAATCGCGAGAAGCTGCGCTACTGGATTGCCGCGGGCACCAGCCTGTTCATCCTTGGCCTGATCGGCTTCAGCCTGGCCGGCAGCATGGTGAGTTGGTGCGTGGCGATGTTCATCTTCACCCTCGGTGAAATGATCATTTACCCGGCCGAATTCCTCTTCGTCGACACCCTGGCCCCGGAAGAGCTGCGCGGCAGCTATTACGGAGCCCAGAACCTGGCGGCCCTCGGTGGCGCCCTGAGCCCGGTGATTTGTGGCTTTCTATTGATGCACACCCCCGCGCCCACGATGTTCTATGCCTTGAGCACACTGACCGCGATGGGTGGGTTCCTGTGCTTCATGAGCGGTCGTCGGGTGGCTATAGTGCAAAAATAATGCGCTGGAACCGCATTAATATGAACCTTTCAGTGGCACGAGCCTGTGGTTGAATTTCTCCAGAAAGCTGTCGACGACCTGCTCGTGCACAAAGAGGATCTTCAAGGCGGTACAACGCTGGCCGTTGAACGACAGCGAACCCTGCGCGGATCACGCGCAGACCGTCAGTCCCGCCTTGGGCACCGGGTCAATACGTGCACCACGCCATCCGCCAGCACCATCACCCCCGGCACACCCGCCGCACGCAAGGCCTGTTCGTCCAGTCGGGTTACATCACGCAACCGGACCCGCACTCGCGTTATCGCAATGCGCTGTTGCGACGCCAGGTTATCCAGCCCACCCAGCGCGGCGACCACGCTCGACGGCAGGTCCGTAGAAAGCAGGGCAGCCACCTTCGGCTCATCCACCAGCAGATCCGGGGTCAATGCCCTCCAGAACGCCCGTTGCATTTTCTCGAACATGTTCAGTTCTCCAACACCTGTGAAGTTTCGACCATCGCCTGCTGCTGCAAAGACAAGGCCTCGCGGACCTGCTCTGCACTCTCCAGCCCAAGTACCTGATGCGCGACTGCCTTACAGTCGCTGAGCTCGACCTCGCGAATCGCGGTCTTGATCGCCGGAATCAGCGGCACGCTGACCGACAGTTCATCCACCCCAAGCCCCAGCAACAGCGGCACCGCCAGAGTCTCCGAAGCCAGCGCGCCACACACCCCGACCCACTTGCCATGGGCATGGGCGGCCTTCACGGTGCTGGCGATCAGACGCAGTACCGAGGGGTGAAAACTGTCGGCTTGGCTGGCCAGACGTGGGTGATCGCGGTCCATGGCCAGGGTGTATTGGGTCAGGTCGTTGGTGCCAATGGAGAAGAAGTCCACCTCGGGGGCAAACAGATCCGCCATCAATGCCGCGGACGGGACTTCGATCATGATGCCCAGTTTCGGCAGCGCCTTGAGCCCGAGCGCCAGCGCCTCTTCTTCCAGCATCTGCCGCGCCAGGCGCAGCTCCGACAACTGGCTGACCAACGGCAGCATGATGTGCAGACGGGCCAGACCGGCGCTGCTCAGAATTGCCCGGAACTGCTCGCGCAACAGCTGCGGACGCTCCAGGCACAAGCGAATTCCGCGCATGCCCAGAAACGGATTGGCCTCGCTGTCCATTGGCACGTAGGCCAGCGGTTTGTCGCCGCCCACATCCAGCGTGCGCACCACCAGATTGCGCTCTGGCCCAAGGGCCCGGGCAATGGCGCTGTAAGTGACCGCTTGCTCGTCATGGCTGGGCGCGTTGTTGCGCTCCAGATAAAGAAACTCCGAACGCAGCAGACCGACACCCTCGCCGCCTAGCGTCATCGCCTGCTCGACCTCAAGCAGCGAGGCAACGTTGGCCGTCACCTCGAAATGATGGCCGTCACGGGTACAGGCCGCCAGCGAAGCCTGCTCGAGTTCGCGCTGATGTCGTTGCCGTTGCTGCTGACGTTTGCCGTGCAACTGTTCGATAGCCGACAGATCAGGGTCCAGGTGCAACTCACCCTTGTCCGCATCAAGCAGCACTCGGGTTCCGCTGGCCAGCGACAGCACCTGCACCGGTAAACCACAGACCGCCGGCAAACCCAAGGCCTGGGCGAGTATCGCCACATGGCTGGTCGCACCGCCGCCCACAGTGGCGAACCCCAACACCTTGTCGGTATCCAGGGCAGCGGTCTGCGACGGTGTCAGTTGTTCGGCAATCAAAATCGCCTGGTCCGGCAACTCCCGGATACCGTCCGGCACCCCGAGAATCAGCTTGAGCACGCGCTGGCCGACATCCATCAGGTCCAACGCCCGCTCGGCCAACAAGGTGTTGCCCAGCGACTTGAACAGCGTAGCGGTGGCTTGAGTGGCACTGTTCCAGGCAAACGCCGCGCTCTTGCCTTCAGCAACCAGGGCCTGGGCTTGCTCCAGCAGACTCGGGTCTTCCAGTAACTCCTGATGTGCCTTGAAAATATCCTCCTGCGCCTTGCCTTTCGCGTTGTCGCGCAAGTGTTGCAGCGCCTGCGTCGCGCGGGTCAGCGCATGCTCCAGGGACTCGCGCTCCGCGCGTTGATCCGCGGCAAACTCAGGCACCTCCAGGGTGCGCTCAGCTACCTGCACCACCTGCCCAAAGGCCGAACCCGCCGAAGCACAGACACCGCGCAACAGCTTCGTCGACACCTCCTGCGCCTGAACCACCGGCGCTACGACCGCCACCGCAGTCACGGCCTCACCGCAGCCATCCGCCAGTAGTTGGGCCAATGTGCTGATTGCCAATTCGGCATCTTCGCCCACCGCACTGACCTGCAGCGCATCGCCGTGAACCGTCTGCAACGCCATGATCGCCACCAGGGACTTGGCGTTTGCGCTGTCCTGCTGCTTGTGCAGGCAAATGCTTGCCGCAAAACCTTTCGCCGCCTGCGCAAAGATCGCCGCCGGCCGCGCGTGCAGACCATTGGCGTTGGGCAGGTGGACCGGTTTGGAGAACAGCGCTTCGCCCTCCTCCTGCGCAACGCTGGAACGCGGATCGCCGAGGCTCAGACGCAACACGGGCTGTGCACACGCCACCAGACCATTGTCAGGTGTCAGCAGGCTGAAGGGCTCGCCACTGACCAACAGCATCAAGGTCAACAGGCTGCGGGCATGCAGGGCTACATAGTCGGCATCGAACTCGATCAACGGCTGTCCGGCCTCGACACGCTGGCCCTGCCCGACCAAGGCGTTGAACCCCTTACCCGCCAGGTTCACGGTGTCCAGACCAATGTGCAGCAACACCTGTACGCCGCTGTCATCGGTGATGCTGATCGCATGACCACTGTGTTGAAGGTTGCTGATCACGCCGGCCAACGGCGCGCAAAGGGTCTGCGAGGTCGGATCGATGCACAGGCCGTCGCCGATCACCCGGCTGGCGAACACCGGATCCGGCACGTGATCAAGTGGCACCAGCACCCCGGACAGCGGCGCCAGCAATTGCAATGGTTGGGTTATGGTCATGACTTCACCTGCGGTTTTGTTCTTTGAAGTGCCGATGGAGCGCGAGCTCCGACAGCATCGCTTATTTCCACCAGTACTCGACTTGCAATCCGACGTTCGCACCATGCAGCGCCGTGCCGAACGCGCCGGTATCGGACAACGCTGAACCTTGTGCCAGTTCATTGGCCGCACGTTTGGCCGCTTCGTTCCAACTGGCATAGGTGTAGTACAAACGCACCTCGGGACGTTCCCAGAACCCCGGGCCCTTTGGCGACCAGGTCGGAACAAAGGAGAATTTATTCAACTTGCGCGTTCCTCCTGGGGCCTCGACCTGATCGTGTCCCAGTTCAGTCACCAACTTGAATTGATCGGTGATCGCGTAAGCCGGGCGAACGCCCAGGGAAATCCAGCTCTGGCCGTTACCGTCCGGGCGGATATCCTTCTGATAGACCGCTTCGAGCTGGCCACCAAAACGCGGTGTCACTTGCCAGTCGAAGAACTCCACCAGCCGGTAGCTCTTGTTGCTGTCGTCCAGGCCCACATCGCCGGTGTAACCCAACCCAGTGCCGGGCCCTTCGCCGTATTGCAGCGCCAGTTTGTTCTTACCGCCGAGGAAGTTTTTCTGCACATGCTGGGCGGTGATTGCCCAACCTGCGTGCGCATCGCTGCGGTCAGGTTTTTCGATGTAACTCAGGCCAAACTCCAATTCACCCCCCGGGTTGGTCTGAAAACCTGCGACGTTGAAATCCTGCCGGGTGACATAATCCTTCTGGTACAGGTTGTCCTTGCGCGAAAAGGCGTAGCTGTATTTCAGGTCACCGATCTTCACATCCTCGATACCACCACCCGTGGCGCTCTGGTTCCAGTAGTAGAAGTCGGAAATATGGATGTCGTTTCGTTTGTAGTAACGCCGCCCGGCCCACAACGAACCACCATTGAGACTCGGCAGGTTCGACCATTGTGCATACATCTGCGGCATGCGCACCGAGCCGTTATCACCGTTGAACGTCAGGTCTTTGTCGTACTGGTTGTACAACGAAGCCATGCCGTCGACGCTCAGCACCGAGCCGTCGTCCAGGGTGTACAGGTCCTGACGCAACTCCAGCTCGGCGTACTGCTCGCATTCGTTGCCCAAGCGGTATTTCGACTGGGCACCCTGCAGTTGAAAACACTGCTGAGGACCGCTGTTGACCGAGGTCCCGACGCCGCTACGCAAGTAACCGGCGAACTCCAAAGCCTGTGCCGAGAACGGCAACATCAGGCATGCGCACGATGCTGCAAGTTTGCGATTAATTGTGGTTTTCAAGAGCCGCCTCATTATTTTTATTGTGCTCATCCGGTAAAACCTGCGCGCAAGAAAACCCACGCAGTGCTCTGCGAGTTGTTTGAAGATCGTTTTTTAGTGGTCGGTCAGGTGCAGGACGAACGACTCGTAAGGCCGCAGGAACAGCTGCCGATTGCGGGTTGGACAGTCCCCGTAGTTGCTGATCACCAAGCGTTGCCCCATCGCGTCAGTGATCACCTCTTCGGGCAATTCAACTTCACACGCCGCGGCATAGAAGTTGTTCACCACCAGTAAACGCTCACCTTTACCTTCGCGCAGGTAAGCCCAGACTTGCGTGTGTTCGGGCAAGAGCTGGCGATAGACACCGTCCTGGATCAGCGGCTCGCTACGACGCAAGGCGATCAGTTCACGGTAGTGATACAGCACCGAGGCCGGGTCGTTGAACTGTTGCTCGACGTTGATCTGCGCCGCGTTCTCCGGCACGCCGATCCAGGGTTCGATGCTGCTGAAACCGGCGTGGGCTTGATCATTCCAGTGCATCGGTGTGCGGCCGTTATCCCGGGACTTCTGCATGATCGCCGCCATGCTTTCAGTCTCGGACTCACCGGCATCACGCTTGAGCCGGAAGATGTTCAGCGTCTCGACATCGCGATACTGCTCGATGCTCTCAAAGCCCGGGTTGGTCATGCCCAACTCTTCACCCTGATAGATGAACGGCGTGCCCTGAAGAAAATGCAGCGCGGTGCCGAGCATCTTCGCCGACACCACGCGGTGTTCGCCGTCATCACCAAACCGCGAAACCACTCGCGGCTGATCGTGGTTACACCAGAACAGCGCATTCCAGCCGCCACCGGCCTGCATGCCGGTCTGCCAGTCGGAAAGGATGCACTTGAGCTCGAGGAAGTCGAAGTCAGCGCGAACCCACTTCTGCAGGTTCGGGTAATCAACCTTCAGGTGATGAAAGTTGAAGGTCATAGACAGCTCTTTCGAGTCAGGCCGCGAGTAACGAATGCAATGCTCAAGGCTGGTGGAAGACATCTCGCCGACGTTGATCAGGTCATGGCCTTCGAAGACTTCGCGATGCATTTCCTGCAAGTAGTCGTGCACGTTCGGGCCGTCGGTGTAGAAACGCCGGCCATCGGTGTGGTCCTCGGGAAAATCTGCTGGCTTGGAGATCAGGTTGATCACGTCCAGGCGGAAACCGCCCACGCCCTTGTCACGCCAGAAGCGCATCATCTTGAAGACTTCAGCGCGCACCTGCGGATTATCCCAGTTCAGGTCGGCTTGAGTGTGGTCGAACAGGTGCAGGTAGTACTGACCGGTTTGCGCCTCGAACTCCCAGGCCGAACCACCGAACTTGGATTCCCAGTTGTTCGGCTGATCGCGCCAGATGTAGAAGTCACGGTACGGGTTATCAAGGCTGCTGCGCGCCTGCTGAAACCAGGTGTGCTCGACGGAAGTGTGGTTGACCACGATATCGAGCATCAGCTTGATACCCCGCCTGCCGGCCTCGGCGATCAGCAACTCGCAGTCAGCCATGGTCCCGTAGCTCGGGTCGATGGCGTAGTAGTCGCTGATGTCGTAGCCATTGTCGCGCTGGGGCGAACGCAGGAACGGGGTGATCCACAGACAATCCACACCCAGCCATTGCAGGTAATCGAGCTTGGCCACCACCCCGAGCAGATCGCCCGTGGGGTTGCCGGCGTGGCTGTGAAAACTCTTCGGGTAGATCTGGTAGATCACCGAGCGTTGCCAGTCTTGCATGACTGAGTTCCTTCAGTAAGTTTTGTATCGGCCTTGCGGGCCTCATCGCGGGCAAGCCCGCTCCCACAGTTGATCGCGTTCCAATGTGGGAGCGAGCTTGCTCGCGATAGCGATCTGTCAGGCGACTCGATATCCAGGCCGGACAATCTTCATGCTCAAGCCACAGGTCAAAACGAACGGCACGACCATGGCGATGACCATCCCGACCACGAACATCGGAATGAACTGCGGAATGATCGAGATGAAACCGGGCAAGCCACCGACACCGATCGCCGAGGCCTGAACCTTGTTCAGCGACAGGAACATGCAGCCCAGCGCCGATCCGATCAACGCTGCGTAGAACGGAAACTTGTAGCGCAGGTTGACGCCGAACATGGCCGGTTCGGTGATGCCGAAATAGGCGGAAATCGCTGAGGTCGAGGCCATGCTTTTATCCCGCGCACTGCGGGTCATGTAGAACACCCCGAGTGCCGCGCTGCCTTGTGCGAGGTTGGACATGACGATCATCGGCCAGATGAAGGTGCCGCCCTGGGTGGAAATAAGCTGCAAATCGACCGCAAGAAACATGTGGTGCATGCCGGTAATCACCAGCGGCGCATACAGCAGACCGAAAATCGCCCCGCCGACCATCGGCGCCAGGTCAAACAAGGTCACCACGCCTTCGGTGATCAGAATCCCCAGGTGACGGGTCACCGGACCGATCACGGCCAGCGCCAACACCCCGGTCACGACGATCGTGGTAATTGGCACCACCAGCAGTTGAATGGCATTGGGTACCCGCGCCCGCAGCCATTTTTCAATGACGCTCATGACGTAGGCGGCCATCAGGATCGGCAGAATCTGACCTTGGTAGCCGACCTTCTCGATCTTGAACCAGCCAAAAATATCGAAGTACGGCAGGCTCTGGCCGTCCAGCCCGGCCACCGCCTTGCCGTAGTTCCAGGCGTTGAGCAGGTCCGGGTGAACCAGCATCAGACCCAGCACGATGCCAAGGATTTCACTGCCGCCAAAACGCTTGGCTGCCGACCAGCCGACCAGCGCCGGGAGGAACACGAACGAGGTGTTGGCCATCAGATTGATCAAGCTCCAGACACCGTCCAGCGTCGGGTAGGCCTCAAGCAGGGTCTTGCCGGCAATGAACATGCCTTTGGCGCCGATCAGGTTGTTCACCCCCATCAGCAGGCCGGCAATGATCAGCGCCGGCAGAATCGGCATGAACACATCGGAGAACACCCGCACCAGACGCTGCATGGCATTGGTTTTATCGACGCCCTTTTGTTTCACGTCGGCGATGGTCGACGCAGCAAGCCCTGTCTGCTGGCGCAGCGCGGCGTAAACCTTCTCGACTTCGCCGGGACCGATGACCACCTGAAACAGGCCGCCCGTGAAGAACGAGCCTTTGACCAGGTCGATCTGATTCAGCGTCGTACTGTCGACCCGCTGCGGGTCTTTGAGGGCCAGGCGCAGTCGCGTGACGCAATGTGCGGCCTGTTCAAGGTTGTCAGCACCACCGAGGCTATGAAGCAGCTCGCTGGCGATAGTCGCGTAGTCATGGCTCATGCTTTTCATCCACTGTGTTTTTTGTTGTTTGGCAGCACACTGAAGCGAAAAATACTCGTCTGTACGAGTTAAAGCAACAACTCGTACAGACGAGTTTGGGTTTATTTATCGATGACTCGTCCAGCGGCGATATTTGCGACAGCCACGACCGCCCCGCCATTTGTGCAATAGACAAACCCTCACGCGTTCCCTAAGGTTCCTGCCTTGAGCACAACGCAGCCATTCCCATGAGCAAATACAACCAGATCTACAGCGATCTGCTTACCAGTATCACCACCGAACGACTGGAACGCGGCGCCCGACTGCCTTCCGAAACCGAATTGATGGACAGCTACCAAGCCAGTCGCGGTACTGTGCGCAAAGCCATAGAACTGCTTCAGGAACGCGGCTTCGCGCAAAAAATTCACGGTAAAGGCACCTTCGTGCTGTCGCCCAGTCCGATCGAATTCCAGCTCGGCGGTATCGTCAGTTTCCAGGAAACCCACCCAAGGCTGGGCAATGATGTCAGCACCGAGGTGGTGGCGTTCGAGCAGTTCCCCCTGCAAGGTGCCTTGCGCGAACACCTGAAAGCCGAAGAAGGTAGCCTGATCACGCGGATCAAACGCGTGCGTCGAATCGATGGCAAACGGGTCATCCTCGACATCAACCACTTCGTCGCCGATCTCATTCCGGGGCTGAATTGCGAAATTGCCGAACATTCGATCTATGCCTTCATCGAACAGACGCTGCACCTGCAAATCAGCTATGCCCAGCGCACCATCGAAGCCGTACCGCGAGGCAAGGACGACCAGCAGCACCTTGATCTTGAGGGGCAGAGCCATGTGATCGTGGTCAGCAACCAGACCTTTTTGCAGGACGGCCGGCAGTTCGAGTACACCGAGTCGCGGCATACTCTGGACAAGTTTTACTTTTCGGATGTGGCTAGACGATGAAAGCATCGGTAGCGACCTGGGACACGTCTGTTTTACAGAGTGACCGGGGTGTCACCGACCTGCTGCCGACGCTCGGAATCGCTAGGGGATCTTCTCTGGATCAACAGCACAAATCGGTCTTCGTTCCCCGTGTTTTCGTTACAGGAGGGTTGTTCCAGCTGGAATCCGCAACGATCGAGAACTTTTCTGGAGCCAACATTTTCCTTGAAGGCATATGCAACCAATTGCGCAAGTCCCCAGCGCGTCTTTGCTTGCTGTATCAGATGCCTCAACACCAGAGTGGCCAGCCCCTGCCCGCACGCGCTCTGAGCAATTCGATAGCCGACTTCAGCAGAACGGGTCGATGAGTCGATGCTTTTCAGATTGGCTCGCCCCACGATTCTTTGACTGGAATCCTCGATGACAAACGGGTGCCAGGCGCCGATGGCAAAATCGGACAAATAGCTTTCGATATGATCGGCGACACCCTGCAACGAGTAAAAAGAAGGGGCACGCGGATCAATATGGGATTCGAACCATTCACGGTTATGGACTTCGAATGCCAGCAACGCTTGAGCGTCAGTCTTTTTCAGCTCGCGAACGTTAAACGATTCCATTCATAACCTCTCCTTTGCCTTGTGCCGAAATGGCTCAAGTTTATCTCATACCTGAACAACCTTGCCGGGCCGAGCCTTCCCTTCCTCGAGTCCGAGCGGCTTGCACAAAACATATGGATAAACGTATATTCAGATAACCATATGTATCGAGCCACGCAAATGCTCAATCCTGCCGCCGTATTCAAATGCCTGTCCGACGAAACCCGCGCCCGAGCCACCTTGCTCATCACTCGTGAAGGCGAGTTATGTGTTTGTGAGCTGGTCTGCGCCCTGGACGACAGTCAGCCTAAAATTTCCCGCCATCTTGCACAGCTTCGCGGCTGCGGCCTGCTTCTCGACCGCCGCCAAGGGCAATGGGTGTATTACCGGCTCAACCCTGATCTGCCCGCGTGGGTTCGTGACGTTCTGGAGGCAACGTTGCTGGCGAACGCCGACTGGCTTGCGCAAAACAGCACTCGCCTTGCCGCAATGGGCGACCGTCCACTGAACACTTCCGCCTGCTGCTGACCCTGCATTCATCGAGACTCCACATGTTGACTGCGTTTACCATTTTCCTGCTCACCATGGTGTTGGTCATCTGGCAACCCAAGGGTCTGGGCGTCGGCTGGAGCGCCTCCCTGGGAGCTGTTCTGGCACTGCTTGCTGGCGTCGTGACGCTGGACGATATTCCACTGGTGTGGGGCATTGTCTGGAACGCCACCGCAACGTTCATCTCGCTCATCATCATCAGTCTGTTGCTCGATGAGGCCGGCTTCTTCCAGTGGGCCGCCTTGCATGTGGCGCGCTGGGCCAAGGGCGACGGGCGTCGCCTGTTCGCATTCACGATACTGCTGGGGGCCGGCGTTTCCGCTCTGTTTGCCAACGACGGTGCAGCCCTGATTTTGACCCCCATCGTTGTTTCCATACTGCTCGCATTACGCTTTTCGCCAACGTCTACCCTGGCGTTCGTCATGGCGGCCGGCTTTATCGCCGACACGGCGAGC
The DNA here is from genome assembly GCF_052114525.1 of Pseudomonas sp. KB_15. NCBI lineage: Bacteria > Pseudomonadati > Pseudomonadota > Gammaproteobacteria > Pseudomonadales > Pseudomonadaceae > Pseudomonas > Pseudomonas sp. KB_15. The sequence continues at coordinate 37,925 of NZ_JBFREX010000057.1, forward strand.
TTGCCCCTGGTGGTGTCCAACCTCGTCAACATCGTTTCGGCCGACTACTTCGACCTGGGTTTCAGCGAATACGCGTCCATCATGGTGCCGGTCAATGTCGTTGCCGTGGCGACCACTCTCGCGGTGCTGTACTGGTTTTTCCGGCGTGACATTCCCAGGCACTACTCACTGGACGACGTGCAGGATCCGCGACGTGCCGTGCGAGACCCTCTGACCTTTCGAGTCGGCTGGATGGTTCTGGGGCTGTTGTTGATCGGGCTGTTTGCGCTGGAACCCTTGGGCATTCCAGTCAGTGCAATCGCAGCGCTCTGTGCCGCGATGCTGTTCGCGGTGGCTGCGCGTGGGCACGTGATTTCAACGCGACGGGTGCTGCGTGAGGCGCCCTGGCAGGTCGTGATTTTTTCGCTGGGCATGTACCTGGTGGTGTACGGGCTGAAAAACGCCGGACTGACCGCCTATATGACAATGGCGCTGAACCACATGGCCGAATTCGGCATCTGGGGCGCCGCGTTGGGCACAGGCCTGCTCACGGCTTTGCTGTCATCGGGCATGAACAACATGCCCACGGTGTTGGTGGGCGCACTGTCGATCCAAGCCAGTGACGCCACTGGTGTGGTACGTGAAGCCATGATCTACGCCAATGTCATCGGCTCTGATCTCGGCCCCAAGATCACCCCTATCGGCAGTCTGGCCACCCTGCTCTGGCTGCATGTTCTGGAGCGCAAGGGCATCCGCATAACCTGGGGTTACTACTTCAAGGTCGGCGTGGTTCTGACGCTGCCGATTCTGCTCATCACCTTGTCTGCCCTGGCCTTGCGCCTGAGCGTCTAACCCTGTGCGGCTGCAAAGAGGAGTCACCATGCGCGTTCTGTTTATGTGTACCGCCAACAGCTGCCGCAGCATCCTGTCCGAAGCCATGTTCAACCATCTCGCCCCGGAAGGTTTTCAGGCGATCAGTGCCGGCAGCTTCCCCAAGGGACAGGTGCTGCCCCGTAGCCTGGACACGTTGCAAGAGGCTGGCATTGCCATCGACGGCTTGAGCAGCAAAGGCAATGACGCATTCGAAGCCAACCCGCCGGACATCGTCATTACGGTCTGCGATAAGGCCGCCGGTGAGGCCTGCCCCCTGTACTTCGGGCCGGCACTGAAAGCGCATTGGGGACTGGAAGACCCATCGGATATAAAGGGCGATGAAGCGACTGTAGCGGCGGCGTTCCACTCAACCCTGACGCGTATCGAAACGCGCTGCCGGGCATTTCTGGACCTGCCGTTTGCACAACTTGACCGCGATGCGCTGAAGCGGGAACTCGACCGCATCAGCACGTTATAACCGCAGCCCTCGTCATCTGCTACCGGGGCGGATTCGGTTGCTCAGGGCGAAGCCAGACTCATTCAACTAACACTGCTGCTCGTTTCGGACCGCGCGACACGATGTCGAAAAAAAGTCGCAAACCCCACGACGCTTCAGAGCTTGCGACTCTTTACGATACGTCCCTCAAGCTCCCGGGACGTTTTCTACGGGAATGCCTGCCGTGTTCATTGCCGAACGTACAGGCCTAGTTCTCGACCTCAACAGCATCGAAATCCGGGGCGTCCGGGGCGTCTGCCACATCCTCTCGGGCTTCTTTCGCCTCGACTTTGGCAGCCTCTCGGGCGTCGTTCGCCTCAACCTTGGCGGCGTCCCTGGCTGCATCCGCAGCAGCCCGGGCAGCATCCCTGGCGGCATCTGCATCGGCCTTGGCAGCGTCCCTGGCTGCATCTGCAGCGGCGCGGGCCGCATCTCTGGCTGCATCTGCGCCCGCTACGCCAGCAGCTTTTGCGGCATCCCTGGCTGCATCGGCTTCAGCTCTGGCGGCGTCTCTGGCTGCATTGGCAGTAGCTTTTGCCGCATCCCGGGCTGCATCTGCATCAGCCCTGGCAGCATCCCTGGCAGCATCCCTGGCGGCATCTGCGGCATCTGCGGCATCTGCGGCATCTGCGGCATCGTTGTCAGCGTCGTTGTCGTTGTCATGCGCATTGCCCGGGCCTCTGTTCCCGGCCATACCACCATGGTCAGCGTCGCCGCGCCCCGGGCCTCCATGACCGTCACCGTCATGGCCTGCAGCTCCATGGTCGCCGCCACCGTGACCGCCTCCGCCGTCACCACCGTGACCACCGCCTCCGGAGCCACCGCCACCGTGACCACCACCGCCTCCACCGCCTCCACCGCCGCCATCTTTGGCATACACGCTGGAGAAACTACCGATGTAATCGGGCACCAGGACAGTCGATGCCGACAGGACTCCGCCGATTGCCAGAGCCAACAAACATTTTTTGAGCAGCATGATGCACCTCCGCTTGGAGTTGCGTCGTCATCTCCCTGTCAAACGCAATATCCAGTGAGTTCCCGGCCGCCCATTGGAGCGGCCGGCCAACCGGCACGGCCATGAATCTGCAGCAATCACTAGCAACTGCGGTTTTTCGCACGATCCCTCAGAGCCAGCTGGCATCGTTACGTGGGAAATAATCCCACATTTTTTTAGATAAGTGCTTTCAACCCGAGTTCAACGAAAGAGAATCCGGACTGACGCATGGGTTGAGCAAAAAACTTCAACCTGACCCGAATGGTTAAAACCGGCACGACGATGGGTGCCGGTCACTTGCAACATCAGTCCTTCATTTTTTTATGGACACAATCGTGGCTCTACCGCCCTCCAGCCGAAAGGAAAACGATACATGGTCTCCAACCTTCAGCCCTTTCAGCTGATCTTCCGTCACTGAAAAGGCCATGGTCATCGGCGGCCACTGCACCGCTGGAACGGCGCCGTGAGCGAGGGTCACCGCATGCTTCGCGGGATCGATCGCCTTGATCGTGCCCTCGGCGCTGGCGACAGGAGCCTGCTTCGATTCCTGCTTCATCTCCATGTCGCCCATACCCTCCATTTTCATTCCTGGCATGCCCTGCGCGTAGGTAGAAAGCGACAACACAACAGCGGTGCTTGCGACTGCAATCAGGGTCAGTTTCATACGACTTTTCCTTCAAGGGTGACGGGTTCTATTGGGAGGTTTCGGCGGCGCATCAAGCGATAGGCTGCCGGAATGACAAACAGGGACAGTAAAGGCGCCGTGACCATACCGCCGACCATGGGCGCGGCAATGCGGCTCATCACTTCGCTACCCGTACCGCTGCCCAACAGGATGGGTAACAGGCCTGCAATGATCACGGCCACGGTCATGGCCTTGGGACGAACGCGCTGCACAGCGCCTTCACGAATCGCCGCCACCAGCCCGCGCTCAGTGCTGTCGCCGAGGTCTTCACGCTCGGCCCAGGCGTTCTTCAGATAGAGCAGCATGATTACGCCGAACTCGGCAGAAACACCGGCCAAGGCGATGAACCCGACCCCGGTGGCCACCGACAGGTTGAACCCCAGCAGGTAGAGGAACCATGCCCCGCCAGTCAGTGCGAACGGCAGAGTGGCCATGATCAGCAAAGCCTCGTCGAATCGGGCGAACGTCAGGTAGAGCAACACGAAGATGATCAACAGCGTGGCCGGTACCACCAGCTTGAGGCGTGCGTTGGCCCTTTCGAGAAACTCGAACTGCCCTGAGTAGCTCAGGCTCATGCCCGGTTGCAACCTGACCTGTTCATTGACGACCCGACGAAGATCGGCAACCACCGAGGCAATATCCCGACCACGCACGTCGATGTACACCCAGCCTGAAGGTCGTGCGTTTTCGCTCTTGAGCATCGGCGGACCGTCGCTGACCTTGACCTTCGCCACCGTGCCAAGGGTGATCTGACTACCCAGCGGGGTATAGATCGGCAGTTGCTCCAGGGCGTCGAGCGAGTCTCGCCACTCACGAGGGTAACGGACGTTGATCGGGAAACGTGCGAGCCCTTCAATGGTCTCGCCGACATTTTCACCGCCGAGGGCACCGGCGACGATGGACTGCACATCGGCGATATTCAGTCCGTAGCGGGCGGCGGCCTTGCGGTCGATATCCACATCGATATAGCGGCCGCCGGTCAGCCGCTCGGCCAGCGCCGAACTGACACCGGGCACGTCCTTGGCCACTCGCTCGACCGCCTGGGTGACAACATCTATTTCCGCCAGATTGCTGCCGGCAACCTTCACACCGATCGGGCTCTTTATACCCGTCGCCAGCATGTCGATACGGTTTCGAATCGGCGGTATCCAGATGTTTGTCAAACCGGGAACGCGCACCACGCGATCCAGTTCCTCCACCAGTTTTTCCTGGGTCATGCCCGGGCGCCATTGCTCGTGGGGTTTGAACTGGATCGTGGTTTCGAACATTTCCAGCGGTGCCGGGTCGGTGGCGGTTTCGGCACGACCGGCTTTACCGAAGACGTGTTCGACCTCTGGAACGGTCTTGATCAAGCGGTCGGTCTGTTGCAGCAGTTGCGCCGCTTTCTGCGCCGACAATCCCGGCAGTGCAGAAGGCATGTAGAGCAGGTCGCCCTCATCCAGCGGGGGGAGAAATTCGCCACCCAGGCGAGACATTGGCCATAGCGCACTGACAAACACCAACAGCGCCACCAGCAGCGAGATCTTTGGTCGACGCAAGACTGCGTCCAGGGCTGGCTGATAGATCCGAATCAACCACCGGTTCAACGGGTTCTGTTGTTCACCGGGAATTCGCCCGCGAATCCAGTAGCCCATCAGCACTGGCACCAAGGTCACTGACAATCCCGCCGCTGCGGCCATGGCATAGGTCTTGGTGAACGCCAGTGGACCGAACAGCCGCCCCTCTTGTGCTTCCAGGGTGAACACCGGAATGAACGACAGGGTGATGATCAGCAAACAGAAGAACAGTGCCGGCCCTACCTCTGCCGCCGCTTCGGTCATTACATGCCAATGACGCTCGCCCCTCAGTTCCTCTCCTGGATTGGCCACGTGCCAAGCCTCGATCTTCTTGTGGGCGTTTTCGATCATCACCACGGCGGCATCGACCATGGCGCCGATGGCGATGGCAATCCCGCCCAAGGACATGATGTTGGCGTTGATCCCTTGGTAACGCATGACGATGAAGGCAATCAACACACCCACAGGCAGGGAGATGATCGCCACCAGGGATGAGCGCAGGTGCCAGAGGAAGATCCCGCACACCAACGCAACGACGATGAACTCCTCGATGAGCTTGTGGCTGAGGTTTTCCACGGCGCGGTCGATCAGCTTGCTGCGGTCGTAGGTGGTGACGATTTCCACGCCGGCCGGCAGACTGCTTTTCAGTTCGTCAAGTTTGGCCTTGACCGCAGCAATGGTCTCGCGAGCGTTCTTGCCGCTACGCAAAATCACTACACCGCCGACCGTCTCACCTTCGCCGTCGAGTTCGCTGATGCCACGCCGCATTTCCGGTCCCGACTGGATCGTGGCCACATCGCCAAGGGTCACTGGCACGCTGCCCGCACCGAGCTTGAGCGGGATCGCCCGAAAGTCATTGAGCGACTTCAGGTAACCGGAAGCCCGCACAATGAACTCGCTCTCCGCCATTTCCAGCACGGCACCACCGGTTTCCTGGTTGGCTTTGCCAATCGCCTCGGATACCTCGCCCTGAGTGATGCCGAGGCTGGCCAGTTTGAGCGGATCCAACTGCACCTGATACTGCTTGACCATCCCCCCCACGGTGGCCACTTCCGCCACATTGGGCAGAGTCTTGAGTTCGAACTTGAGGAACCAGTCCTGAAGTGCTCGAAGCTGCGCCAGATCGTGTCCGCCACTGCGATCCACCATCGCGTACTGATAAATCCAGCCCACTCCCGTCGCATCCGGCCCCAACGCCGGTTTGGCGCTGGCCGGCAACCGACTTTGTATTTGGCTCAGGTACTCCAACACCCGCGAGCGGGCCCAATACAAGTCAGTGCCGTCTTCAAACAGCACGTAAACAAAGCTGTCACCGAAGAAGGAATACCCTCGCACAGTCCTGGCGCCCGGTACCGAGAGCATCGTAGTGGCCAACGGATAGGTCACCTGGTTCTCGACGATCTGCGGTGCTTGACCTGCATAAGGGGTGCGGATAATCACCTGCACGTCGGAGAGGTCTGGCAGCGCATCAATGGGCGTGCTCTGCACCGACCAAATGCCCCACGCGGTGACGAACAGTGTCGCCAGTAACACCAGGAACCGGTTGGCCACCGACCAACGAATCAGGGCTGCGATCATGGCTGGCTCCCCGATTTGTCCAGACGCTCGACACGCAAGCCATCGTCGGTCTGGATCACCGCGACCCGAACCTTGTCACCCGCTTTGAGACCCTGCATCAGAGCGGGGTTGGCGAGTGGGAAAGTCATCGTCATGCCTGGCATGCCCAGCGTCTTGAAAGGACCGTGGGCGAGCGTGACTTCTTTGTCGTTGATCTCGACGATCTGCCCATCCGCCTCATGCAAACTGGAGGCTGCTGCACTGAGAGGTGACTCCTCCCCTGAGCCTGCAACCACACCCTTGAGACTGGCCTCCGAATCGAGCAGGAACTGGCCGGACGTCACCACTTTCTGGCCTTCATCCAGACCTTTCACTATCGCTGTCTTGCCATCGCTTTCCTGCCCGGGCTGCACTTCCACGGGACGATAGCGGCCCGCGTCTTCGGCAAGCATCACCAGCGCACGTCGGCCAGTACGGATGACGGCCTCGCTCGGCACCCATAACACACTGTGCCCGGTTGAGCGGGTCAAGCGCACTTGCGCCGTCAAACCCGGTCGCAGGCGACCGTCTGGATTGGGCAGTTCCACCCGTACACGCAGGGTACGGCTGTCTGGATTGGTCTCTGGCAGAATTGCGCTGACCTTGCCATTGAGATTTATCCCCGGGAAGGCTGGCAATTGCGCTTCAACCGCTTGCCCCACGGTGATCGATCCGGCCTCCGATTCTGGAACGGCCACGGCCAGCCAGACATTGCTCAAGCCATTGACGCGTGCCAGAGTATCGCCAGTCGCCACCGTCATACCTGCACGTACATTCAGTTCTTGCAGCACACCACCAATGGGGCTGGTGAGCGTCAGGTAGGGTTGGACCTTACCGCCACGCTCTACCTGAGTTATCAGTGTTGCCGGCATCCCTGTGAGCCGCAGTCGCTGGCGGGCCGCAGCCAACAGGTCAACATCACCGTTGTGCTTCAGGGCAAGAAACTCTGTCTGGGCGGCGGCCCATTCCGGCACCAGGATATCGGCCAATGCCGCATTGGCTTTGAGCACATCGCCTGGAGCATGGGCATAGACCCGTTCCACGAAGCCAGCTGTGCGTGCCTGGATCACCGCGACATCCCGCTCGTTGAATGCCAGGACACCTGTCACGTCGAGGCTGGAATCAAAGATCCCGCGGGTGACTGTGGCAAAGCGCAGACCGAGATTCTGGGTGAGGCCTGGATCGATGCTGACAGTCGCATGATCCCCTGCCCCGCTGGCGTACTGGGGGACCAGTTGCATGTCCATGAAGGGGGACTTACCCGGCTTATCGAACTTTTGCTGCGGGTACATGGGGTCATACCAATACAGTGCCTTGCGTTCGTCCGGTGACTTGAGGCTTTGCTCAGGGGCAGTACCAGGTGCGGTACCCATCCGCTGATCAGCAAACCAATAACCACCGGCAACACCCAATACCATTGATATGCCGGCCAGCAATGCTCCATTCCATTTAAGGTTCATTGGCTGGACTCCCCATAAGCAAAATAGAGTCGCGCGCTGGTCAGCGCTCGCTGCTCCTCCACGTCGACTTGTTTGAGGCGGGCCTCGATCAGTTCACGTCGGGCGGCAACCACGGTGCTCAAATCGCCTTTACCGGCACGGTAACTGGCCATGCTGAGTTCGACCTTTTCCCTGGCCAGCGGCAACAGGCTTTCCTGGTTTCGCTGTACCGCACGATTGAGGCGCTCGTAGTCAGCCAGTTCGCTCTCCAGTTGCTGGGTATGCTCGCGTGACAGGGCCTCACGCTCGGCCTCAAGTTGGTTGAGTTCAGCCTGTTGAGCTGCAATTTTGGGGTTTTGACGAGAGTCAGGAAACAGCGGCAGGTCCCAGGAAAATTGCACGCTGACCATATTGCC
>NZ_JBFREX010000058.1:0-24164 GCF_052114525.1 Pseudomonas sp. KB_15
GCCTGACGTACCGCCTGACGTACCGCGATTACTGATTTTACGACTGCTTCGCAGCCGAACGCAGCCTCGCGGGCTCGGCAGCTGCTACAAAGGGTGTCGCGGCTGAAATTGCTTGACTGACTGGCATTAAGATCGATTGGCCGGTTTTTTATCGAGTGAAAGACGTCCATTTCATTTCAGCGCCAAAGGGTTGATCGTTATGCGTGAAAGCGATCCGAACCGCGCAACCAGAGGTCCCCGCAAGGCCGGATGGTGGAAACCAATCATTCTTTTGGCAAGGGTGGCCTCGCGTCTACCGCTCATCGCCAAGACATAAAATAACTTTGACATCACTGGGGCTTTGGTTGAGTATTAATCCATCGCATGAGATCTAATCGATAGCGATAAGAAGCAACGACAACCCTGCCGTTTGGAGATTCAGCCATGAATACCGGAAGCCGCCGCACAATGTTTATCTCTACCGTTCAAGCTTCCCATGGTCACAACGGCAACAACTGGATCATTGCACACGCCAATTGATGAACGTTGTCTCTTTCAATATCAAAAGCATCGCACACGATAAGATCGTACAAACTTTAATCCTGAGGAAATCCCCATGAGCAAGATCGAAAAAGTACTGGCAACCGGCAAAACCCACACCACTCACAGCGCTGTCGGCGGTCACAACGGCAACCTCGACATCGTGCTGTCGTCCCCTGGCAGCGATACGCCGGCACACGTGCTCACCGCCGTTCAGCCGCACCCGAAAGCCGAGCAACTGTTTGCCGGGGCCTGGTCAGCCTGCTACACCGCCGCAGTGGGGCTGGTGGCCCAGGAACGCAATATCGTGTTGCCAGCGGATATGGCCGTCGACATTGAAGTGGACCTGGGCCAGACTGGTTTGGCCTATTTCCTTCAGGCCCGACTGACCCTGCGAGTGCCAGGGCTGGCACAGGATGTCGCGACCGAACTGGCGCACATTGCCGATTCCATCTGCCCTTACTCCAAAGCGACACGCGGCAATATCGACGTTGCCCTGAACGTTATTACGGCGTGATGCCTGGATGCATCACAAATACCGCATGCGATTAAAGCGTATACGAATATAACTGACGGTAATCCTGAGGAAATCATCATGAGCAAGATCGAAAAAGTACTGGCCAGCGGCAAAACCCACACCACTCATAACAGCGCAGGCAACACGTCGCGCGGCCATAACGGCAACCTCGACATCGTGCTGTCGTCCCCTGGCAGTGATACGCCGGCACACGTGCTCACCGCCGTTCAGCCGCACCCGAAAGCCGAGCAACTGTTCGCCGGAGCATGGTCGGCCTGCTACATCGCAGCGGTGGGGCTGGCCGCCCAACAGATGAAGGTGACACTGCCGACTGACACGGCCGTCGACATTGAAGTCGATCTGGGCCAGACCGGCGCGGCTTACTTCCTCCAGGCCCGACTGACTTTACGCGTGCCGGGGCTGGATCATGGAGTGGCGACTGAACTGGCCCACAACGCCGATGCAATCTGCCCGTACTCCAAGGCCACACGCGGCAATATTGATGTCGACATCAACGTCCTGACGGCATAACCCGCTGCACGGCCGGCTCACTGGGGATTTTCCCGGTGAGCCGGCCGTCGGTGTTTATGCGCACTTCCGATACCATCGCGTACGACGTATAGTTTCAGCCTCGCCAGATTGACCCAAGAGAACGTCCATGAAAAACACCGACAAGACATCCGCCCTGGATCTCAAACTCTCCGAGTTCCTGTGTTTTGCGGTCTACTCCACCAACCTGGCCTTCGGCAAGGCCTACAAGCCGATGCTCGAACGGCTCGGCCTGACCTATACGCAATACATCACTCTCGTTGCGTTGTGGGAGGAAGACAACCAGACCGTTGGCAGCCTCGGCGAAAAGCTGTTCCTCGAATCCAATACCCTCACGCCGATCCTGAAGAAGCTGGAAGCGATGGGTTATTTGCTGCGCCAGCGCGACCCGGAAGACRAACGCCAGGTGCGGATCAGTCTGACAAAAGAGGGGCGAAACCTGCGTGAGGGCCTCCGCGAAGACGGCTTCCCGCAAACCGGTCTAGACCCCGACGACTTCGTGCAAATGCAGAAGGCCATTGTGAAGTTACGGGGCAATCTCATCCGGTCGACGAAAGACAGAGAGTAAGTCGTATCGAGTAAAGTGAGTGGCCCCGGATTTCCGGGGGGCATCCCGCGGAGATACCTTGGCCCTCCCGTCTGACACCACCCCCAATTTCGGAGTGAACTCCCCCCCACTAATGGGCGCTATCGCTCAGCAATATTCGCCTCTTCATTAGCCGGTTGCTTCAATCGCTGGCCAATGTTTGCGGGTCTTTCAGGTTACCGCACATATTTTATACAACGCTGGCAGAGTAATTGCTGAGTGAGCTTGTCCCGTTCATGCAAGTTGCAGGGTCGGGATGCTGTGGAGCTGTCAGTACTCCATTGAGTGATTGCCTGTAACCATCGGTTTGCATCACGAAGTAGCTCTGGCTACTCGATACTGGGGCTACTCAATAGAAGTACTGCAGTCATCCTCTGCAACCGTCCAGGGGAAATGCTTATGAGCCACTCCAGACATACGTGCGCGCAGGTAGCGCTGCTTCGGTTGTGCTTTCTAACCTGCCTGCTTACGGTAACGCTGGTGGTGGGCGACGAGCCTCAGGGCAATGACAATCAAAGTAATGACAAGTGGCTCGAGCCGGCACGCTCCAGGCTTATGCATGTGATTGGCGGAATGCCGTTCTTTCCGCATCGGGCCAATACCCCCGGCAACCTGGTTTTGAATGCAAAGGACTTCGACAATGCCCAGGTCTGTGGCGCTTGCCATACGGAGATTTACAAGCAGTGGCGCACGTCGATGATGTCCCAGGCCTGGGATGAACCCATCTACCGGGCCTTGCTCAAGCGTGCGAGTACGGCCACCGAGGGGAAGGTCGACAACTTCTGCACCGGCTGCCATACCCCGATCGGTCTCACGACCGGGCAGATCAATTCACAAGTCAACCGCTCCTCGATTGAAGACAGCACGAAGAATCATCCGATGCCTGGGGTCGATTGCGAGACCTGCCATAACATCAGTGCCCGCACGGGCCTCGATAACGGCGCCTATGTCCTGAGCCCGCGAGCGCACGGTAAACCGACCAAGTTCGGCCCGCGTAAAGATGCCGTTTCGCCTTATCACGACACCGTGTATTCCGCCCTGCACACGCGCTCGGACTTTTGCGGTACCTGCCACAACGTCACGCACCCGTTCAGCAGTGTGGCGGTCGAGCGCACCTATGACGAATGGCAGGAGAGCGCCTACAGCTTTAACAACGTAACCTGCCAGAGCTGCCATATGCCGGGTTTTGCGGGTAAGGCCGCGATCATGGGGCCAGACCGCGAGGAGGTCGCCTCGCATTGGTTCAGCGGCGCCAACGCGATGATGCTCCAGCATCTCGGTCAGGAACAGGGCGCTCAACGCGCGCGCGACATGCTCGCGCGCGCGGCGGAAATAACGTTCCAGCAACTGCCGGCAGCCATCATTCCCGGGCAATACACCTCGATAGCGGTCAAGGTTTCCAATATCGGCGCCGGGCACAAACTGCCGACCGGCTTTCCGGAGGGACGGGAGATGTGGATCGATTTCCGGGTGCTGGATTCCAGTGGTCGCGAGCTCTATCGGCTGGGTTCGATCAAGGACGGCAAGACCGAGAACGACACGCGAAATTTCAAAGTGCACATAGGCGACAAGGACGGCAATCCGTTGGATGTCGAGGTCTGGAATGCCACGCAAATTCTCTCGGACAACCGCATTCTGCCCAAGGGCTACGATATCGGGGAGTTCTCCTTCCTGGTGCCGGCCGACGCTGTCGGGCCGCTGACCTTGACTGCCGAACTGAACTACTGGCCGTTTTCGCAGAAGCTGGCCGACTACCTGCTCGGCAAGGATAAGTTGCAGGTGGAAATCACCCAGATGRCCAAAGTCACGCAGAGCGTACCTCTGTCCCCGTTCACTGCGTCCCGACCATAGCGCGGTCTATCCAGGCGATCTGCAGCCGGGCCCCTGGATGATGTTCGATCTGGCGTGGGGGGCGCGTTGAAGCGCCTTCAGACTTGCTCCCGGTACATCCGCGCCACGACGGTGGACGAGTTGCTGTGACTGGAGTGAGTCGGGGTTCCGGCCAACACCGCGCAGGCGAGGCCCAGAACCCTGTCGGCGAGCGGATCAGGCGATGCTGGTGGGGTCGGCGGGACTTCCACCCCATTCGAGGAAACGGATCTTGTGAACCTCACCCTCGCTGTCTTCGTAGACCAGGGTCACCGGTACCACGCCGGTCTTGTCGGATGTATCGGTGCGCTGCAGTACCCGCTTCACATCGATTTCCATCCCGTAGTGGTATTCGACGGCTGAGACATGCGCGCCGGGTTCTTGCAGGCTGTTCTGGTCGAACACACTGGGTGCGAGACTGGAAATTACGGCACTGACAATTGTGGCCATGCTCATAAGGCTTACCTCTGCTTAAGTTCGCTTGACAAGGACCTAATGTGACACGCGATGAAAGTGAAGTTCACTTCACCACGACGAACGCGCCTGCCTGCAAAGCCTGTAGTGACTGCAAACTCCCGGCAATTCCCCACGCTTGACGCCTCTCGACCATTCGTCCTTTAAGCCCCGGATTTGTTGGCCAAAGTCCGTTTCTGAAGGAGGTCATGACATGTCATGACGGATTATTCACGCCGTGGTTGTGACGATACATGGACCGAAAACGCCTGCTATCGAGCCGGAGCTGCATGTACCTGAGCGCAGGAGACCGACTGTTGGTCGGATGAAAGACGGATCCGGGTTTTATGAGGCTGTCTGTTTATTGACGTCTTTAACAGCGTTTTAAAACAAATGGTTGGAGTATGAAAGTTCAGTGGTTTGTAGGAGTGTTTGCTTATTGACGATCTGACTTCATCCGACCTAAGTCTGACTTCCGAACGCCTGGACCCTGGGAGGTGCGACTGTTGACCGGCGTCATCCCCGGTTTCCTGCTATTAATCAATGAGTATTCGAATGCTATTCCTTTCGGGAGCGCGTCATGAGTTCATTCATTCGCATCGGCATAGCCGACGATCATCCGATGTTGCGTGAGGGTGTTGCCAATACATTGAGAAAACGGGCGGATCTTCAGGTCGTGGAGCAGGGCGCCAATGCGCAGGATGCCATGGATATTGCCCAGCGGGTGCGTCCGGACGTGATGTTGATGGACGTCAACATGCCGGGCGATGTGTTCGCCGCGGTGCGGTTCATTTCCACAAAGCTGTCGGATGTGAAGGTGCTGATGCTGACGGTTTCAGAATCCGAAGATGACGCCTTTTTGGCACTGGAGGCCGGCGCGCGCGGGTATGTGTTGAAAGGTGTCAGCGGACCGGAACTGGTCCTGGCGATCAGGTCGGTTGCCAAGGGGGAGACGTATATCACCCCCGAGTTTGCCAACAAACTGCTGAGTAGCAGCAAGGAACACGGAGAGCAGATTCACACGTTTGATCTGACCCATCGCGAGGAGGAGGTCATTCGTGAAGTTTCAAAGGGGCTGACCAATAGGGAGGTGGCGACAAAGTTGTTGATCAGCGAAAAAACCGTCAAGCACCACATGGGTTGCGTGATGCAGAAACTGCACGCCCGAAATCGTGTCGAAGCGGTCACGGCTATACGGCGTTATTGGGAGCGCGAAGCTGTCGGGCGACTGCACACCGGCGCAGGGAAAACACAAATGGATGCCCGAAGCGGCTAATGCCAGTCAGTTAAGCAGTTTCAGCCGCGACACCCTTCGTAGCAGCAGCCTCGCAGGCTCGGCAGCTGCTACAGATCGCATTAGCGCTTAACTGACTGGCATTAGCCCGAAGCGGCTCCTGACTAGAATTTGAACTGTGCATTTACCGACGTACCGGAGGCGCTGGAGTCGATGCTGAACAACCCGCCCAGAGATTCAATGCGATAACGCAAACCGGCGAGCCCCAATCGGGTTCTGCCGGATGTCTCGAGCAGCATGGCGTCCGCCGCCATGCCCGGACCGCCGTCCCTGACACTGATGCTCAATACCTCATCAATGTATTGCGCCTGGATGACCTGACCCTCGCCGTCGGCATGACGGTACGCGTTGTTCAGGGCTTCTTGCACAAAACGGTACAAACAGAGTTTGAGCGGCAGTGGCGCGGCCTCCGGTAGCGGCCCCAGGGTTAATGTGACCTTGGTGCCAGTGCGTTGCTCGTGCCGTTGCGCCACCAGTTGCAACTCTTCCACCAGGCTCAAGTCGTTGATTTCCGGAAGTGCCAGGCCTCGTGATAAATCGCGGACCTCACGCAATGCGTCGGTGGCGGCGCCACGAATGGTTTCCAGAGACTCCTGATCGACAGCGGAGCAGTTTTCGGCCAGGTCGTCGAGCCGGATCAGAATCAAGGTCAATAACTGCGCCGGCCCATCGTGCAGGTCTGCACCAATGCGCCTCAAGGTGAGTTCGTTGACGCGGGAAAACTCCTGGGTAGCCGTCGACATCTTGTGCTGGAGTTCGGTATTGCTGATGTGCAAGCGGGTTTGCTCCATCAGTCGCAACCGCAGTGCCACTTGTTGTCGCTGGATAATCTTGTCACCGCGTCGCACGATGAAGAAAAGCAGCGTCAGCATTGCCAGCGTCGCAGCGCCAACGACCGCCCATACCTGCTGTCGGACCCGATTGATCTCGCGCTTGACACTATCGGCCTTTTCATAAAATTCGCCCACCGCGATGATTTTCCTGGTGCTTGAATCCCGCAGGGGCGCATAGATCTCATAGAGCGGCAAGTTGAGCTTGCGCTCGAACTCGTTCTCATCCTGGCTCAGTTCTTCAAGGTCGGTAACCACTTTGCCCTTGAGTGCCTGGGTGATCTCATCCATCGGGAATTTGTGGTTGGTGATGGCTTTATTCGTGCTGTAAAGCACCGTGCCATCCGCTCGCCAGATCTTGATCGAGACAATGTGATGTTTCAGTGAACGGCTTTCCGTGAGACGGTCCAGGGACTGGACGCTTGCAGCCGAGAGTTTGTTGTCCCGGCTCAACTCCTGCACATAAGGCTCCAGAAACGTATCCATGTACTGAGCGCCTGCTTCGGCGGCGCTATTTACCGCGGCACTTTCTATTCGTGCGCTCACCAGCTTGCCGACGAAGAACATGGTCAGTCCCAGGATCACCGCAGCGGCAATGACAAACTGGGTCGATCGACTCAGATTGCGCGCCTTGACCCTGATCCGTGTGCGCCAGATTCCATTGCGAGCCGCATCGCAAACAGGGGCTGGCTCGACCRGAGCCTCAGTCTCCTGCGGGATACAAGTCTGGTTTTTTGATTCGACTTTTGCATCTTTTCCCATCGATTTGGTTCCCTGATCATCGTGACAAGTCGGTTGGAAACCCTGCAACTCAACGGATATCTGGAGATTGGCGGTGAGCGCCACGTCCATGAATGACAGTAGTCCACTGTTTAGCGATCCGACAGCTTCACAGGTGAACTACATACCATCGATGATCAGCCAGACCATCGTGCAATTTCAGCCAAGGTGTTATGCCGGATGTCAGCTCAAACCGGCCGCACGACCTACGCGTACAGCCGGTTTATGTTCAGGCTTGCGCGGCGCTGACCTTGCCAGTGATCGTGGAATTCTTGCGGACGGCTTGATACAGCAGGCTGGACACCATGAACCCGACAATGGCCAGCAGACTCATTAACGAGAAGACATAGTTGTAGCCTTGTTGACCCGGGAAGTGGTCAAGGATTGCGCCATAGATGACGTAGGCAAACATGCCAGGCGCATAGCCGATCAGGCAACCGATCCCGAAGGCTGAACCTGTGATGTGCTGGGGAATGCCGACTTCACCCATGGGTGCCCAGAACACGCCGCGCATGGAAAAGACAATCAGCGCGAAGGAGAGAGTGGCCGCCATGCCTGCGTAGATGAAATCCGGGCTTTTCGGGATGAGCATGATGACGCCCATCAGCGGCAACAACGCCAGGAATGCCCACTTCAGATAGCGGCTGGAACTCTTGAACTGTTTGTCGGCAATGAAGCCACCAGCAGGGCCACCCAGGATCTTGAGGAAATACTGGTTGATGATGCCGTAGGCGCCCACCAGGGCCACGGGCAGTTCGTACATTTCCTTGAGGTAGGGAATGAAATAGGTCAGGCCGCAGTACACGATGTAGACCATGAACACGTTGAGGCTGACCAGCCAGATGCCCGGCACCTTGATGGCCTCGAGCAGGTTGGACAATCCGTTCTTCGGCTTGGCGGTCGACTGGGTATTGCCACTCCTGAGCAGCAGCCAGGTCAGGGTACCGGCAAGAATGTCGATGACCGAGTAGAAGAGGATCGCCGACTTCAGACCGTTTTCACCGGAGCCCATGGCAACGAAGACGCCCAGTGCAGAGAAGGCGACCAGGGTATCAATGACGCCACGCCCGCCTTCCAGAAGGCCGAACAGGCGCCCCTGTTCCTTATCGTCACCCAGGTTGCGGATGGCTTTGAGCAGCGAAGGCCAAAAGATGCAGTCGGCACATACAGCCAGCAGGCAGAACACAATCAGCAGATTGCTGAAGGGCGGAAAGGTCGCCAGATAGAGCCCGAGGCTGCCGGTACCAATCAGGCCGAGGGGGATCAGCTTACGCGTGTCGTATCGATCGGCGAGCATGCCGCCCACCACAAACAGCGCGGTGGCGATGATGGCGTTGGCGCTCAGAAGCAGGCCGATTTCAGTGTGAGTCAACCCCATGAATTCTTGCATGGGGATATAAAAGGCATCTTTGAGGTTTGCCAGCTTGTAGATGGTGCCGCCACCGAGGATGAGAATCAGGAATCTGAGCCATTTGGCCTTGTCATGGGATGTCATTATTGTTCTCCAGGCGTAATTGGGTAGGCAGTGCCGGTCGGCACGTCAGGTTCAGGCGTTAGCGCAATGGGCCAGGGTCAACTCGGCCAGGGTTCGAAACTCGGCCAGCAGACCTCGAACGTAGGCGACCTGGTTATTTGCCCAACGGTGTTCATCGGCCAGCATTCGCTCCAGCGAGAAGCCTTGCGGCAGCGCTGTTTCACTCATTTCCCGGTACGCAATGAACGGGTCGGCGGCTTCGTCAAGCTGGCGGAACGCCGGGGCGACGTAGTGGTTTTCCTGCTCAAGAATGAAGGCGATCACTTGCGGGGTTGATTCGCCGAGCATCAGCAATTCGAACAACATGCGTGCGTTGGGCAGGTCGTCTTCGTCACAGCCCTGCAGCACGCCGTAGTGCCCGAATGCGTTTTGCTCGGGGACGATGCGCACACCCTTGAGGTGGGTCTGGCGTATGTGCTGCGCCAGGTTGCGTAGCGCAGCAAGGGGCTGTTCGCAGGCATTGATCATGTTGCCGAAATCGAACAGGGCATGCAGCCGTGGGTGGTTCAGCCGGTTCAGCAGTTGCGCGATTTCGGCGCTCTTGAGTTCCTCATGCTGCTCGAAGTCGAAGAACAGGTCGTGCTCGTCTGCCTGCTGCGCAAGGTAATGCAGGTCTGACTCGATCAGGTCCATGACCCGCGACAGCGCCCCTTCGTAGCGTGAGTAGACACGGATGTTGCGGGTGCCCAGCGACTTGGCGATGGCGATCACTTGATCGACATCTTTTTTCAGGGTGCTGCTGATTTCCAGATGCACGTCCAGCCCGAGTGCATTGGCCTTGTCTGCAAACGCCTGAAGCTGAGCGGGCGTCATTTGACTCAGGCTGTTTTCCTCACCGTCGAGCAAATGCAGGCTCAGGCCCTGCAGTTCGTGGCGATAGGCGAAGTCCAGCAGGTCGCCAGGTGTGACACGGCCGTGGGTCAGGTTGGTCAGCAAGGGGTAGGCATGGGCAAACAGGCGCAGTTGCCCAAGTCGGTCGAGCAACTGGCGGGCCAGTGCCTCAGTCAATGCGGGGGGAGTCCCGGCCTCGACAGCCTTATGGCTGAGCAAGGCGTTGAATCGTTCCTGGATCTTATTGTTCATTCGAGTGGTTCCTGGTTCAGACACCGGGTCTACCGGCGCAGCCTTTATCGCGCCAGTCAGGAACTCTCGATAGATCCATTATCAGTTAAATCATAAGACCACTTGCCTTGCCTCAAGTGGCCGGCTGCAGGTAGCCCATTTTGCCCAGGGCCTGGGCAAGTGCTTCGACGCGTGCTTCGGCCTGGTCCTCAGGGGTGCTGGCAAAGCCGATCAGCAGCGCCGGCGGCAAGACATGCTCCAGGCAATAGTCACTCAGGGGATAGGTATGAATGCCATGCTGGTCGAGTTCCCTGGCCAGGGCGTCGTCATCGAGATGCGCGGGTAACCAGGCGATCAGGTGCATGCCGGCTTCCACAGGCGTGATCCTGAAGAAAGTCCCCAACCGTTGCTGCAGGTGTTCGACCAATGCCTGCTGGCGAGCCTGGTACAGCGCGCGCATTCGACGAATATGGCCGAGAAAGTGGCCCTCGCGCATGAAGTCTGCCGTGACGGCCTGTAGCAGTGTGGGCGGGCTGCGATCCATGACCGCCCGCAGGGTGCAGAAGGGTTCAATCAAGGCGTTGGGCAGTATCACGTAACCCAGTCGTAGCGAGGGGAAGAGCACCTTGCTGAAGGTTCCGGCGTAGATGACCCGGGCCCATTGGTCCATGGCATAGAGTGCCGGCAGGGGACGCCCGTTGTAGCGAAACTCACTGTCGCAGTCGTCCTCGATGATCCAGCTTTGATTGCGGGCGGCCCAATCGATGAGTTCCTGGCGCCGCGCATAACTCATGGTGATGCCCAAGGGATGYTGACGAGAGGGTGTGGTAAACACCAGACGCGCGTCAGGACACTGAGCCAGGCCTTGCTGGATATCGATTCCCTGTTCGTCGATACGCAACGGGACGACCAGACCACCCTGGGCCTGGAGCGCGATGCGCGCCGCGATATGCCCCGGATCTTCCATCCAGAAGCTGTCCTGCGGATTGAGCAAAAGCATGCCCAGCAGGTTAAAGGCTTGTTGGGCGCCGGAAACGATGACCACCTGCCCGGCACTGCAGTCGATGCCCCGGGCATCAAAGACGTATTCGGCAATCGCCTCGCGCAGGGCCAGCAACCCTTGCRGTTCGCCATAGCCGAGCATGGCCTTGGTCGGCTTGTGCAGGTGGCGGTTCATCAACCGCTTCCAGACCGATTGCGGGAACGCATCGTAAGCGCTGTGGCTGGGCAGGAACGAGGTCGGGCTCCCGGTGGCCCAGTCGGCATAGGACACGCCTCGAAAATGATCGCTGCGCAACGACAACATGGACTGGCTCAGGTCGGACAGGCGAGGCGGCTGGCGCTGGTGCTCATCGTCTTCAATACCGCGGCTTTCCCACTCATGGCCGACATACGTCCCGGCCCCGGTCCGCGACGTCAGAAATCCTTCGGCAATCAGTTGATCGAACGCATTGAGAATGCTGATTCGCGAAAGCTGCAGTTCTTTGCTCAGGGTCCGCGTGGACGGCAGGCGCACGCCTCCCTGAATCCTGCCACTGAGAATCTGTTTGCGAATCTGCAAGTAGAGTTGGCGGTACAAGGGGATGGAACTGGCACGGTCCAGTTCGATACCTGACAACAGCAAACCTGCGGAGGATTTCATTTTTTGTTCGTCTGGATGGAGTGTGGTCTGGCCTGAATTGCCGTCAGGCACCTGGGTGCGAAAGGGTATCGAGGGGTGCTGGATAAGTCATCCACCACAGGCATTGATACAGCGCAAAAGACCCGGCAGGCCCTGCGATGGCAGTGCCTGCCTCCGTGACCGGCGCCACCATGATGCGGCGGCCGGGGACGGCATTTTCCATGGCAATGAAAGGCCAGTACCATGACGACCACTTCTTTACCGATACCAGCATTCAAGCCGGCAAGTAACCCGGTGAATCGTTCTTCAATGGAGAGACACATGACATCAGGACAATGTCTTTGCGGGGCTGTACGTTTTTCCCTGGCGGTTGAACCACGATTTTTTTATCGCTGCCATTGCACCCTGTGCCGCAAGCAAACCGGGGTTGGCCATAATCTCGCCACGCTGGTCAAGGCATGCGACTTTCGCTGGGACGAAGGGCAAGGTGCGATCACCAGTTGGCGCAAGCCCAGCGGCTACAGGAATGACTTTTGCTCGCAGTGTGGCTCGACCGTGCCCAATCCTCTTCGCGAGTCGCCTTACTTCTGGATTCCGCTTGGACTTCTCGATGTCGAGTTGGACATGGAGTGCGTTGGCGATTTCTGCACCGATGACGCGATGCCATGGGACGAACACCGTTCGGAAAAAAGTCACTGCGCAGCCCCGGATTCACTTGGGTTTATTCTGCATGAGCTCCAGGTCGACACTGGCGAATAGAATCTGAGCGTTGTCAGGCACTTACATGTCCTGGCATGGTCAATAAACCGCGCTCGACCCTCGGCGGTCGAACTGCCCGGAACCGACCGGCCCCGCATCGGCAATTTGATCAAGGACAGTGAAAGCATGCTCGCCGCCACATAACCAGCAACTGCCTCCACCCGGTTCCGTGAATCGGGCCCCGCCGTACGTTTATCTCTCAATCACATTCGAAGACTTAACCCATGTACCTACGCAAAATTGCAGTTGGGCTGTCGGCCCTTGTTTTGCTCTCGCCCGGGGTGCAAGCCCGTGGTCTGCTGGACCTCCTCAAGCCGCCCGCCGCGCAACACGAACAAGCGTCCCGCTCAGGCTCGATCAGCCAGAACGCGGCCCTGGAGCTTTATTCAAGCAAACAGAAACAGGCATCGTTTGACGGCTGCGCTGATCTGTTCCCGGCAGCAAAACCGATCAACACCGCCACTGTGCCGGCAACCATGAAGCCCCTGGCGCTGTGTTCCGACAACTTCGCGGTGCTGTACTCGCAAACCAGCAAGACCCCGCTGGTGGTGGTCGAACGCCTGAATGCGGCCCAGTTGCAGGATGCCAAAGGGGAGGAGCGCACCAACCAGTTCTACCCGGACCCACGCATTCCCAAGAGTGGGCGCGCTGAGTTGAGCGACTACCGCAGCCAGCACCCGGCCGTGGACCGTGGCCATCAATCCCCGGCAGCCGATGCCCCGAATCCCAATGCAATGGCCCAATCCTTTGCGCTGTCGAACATGGTGCCGCAAGACCCCACCAACAACCGCAAGATCTGGAGCAAGGTCGAGTCTGATGTCCGAAAGTTTGCCAAGCGCGCCGATGGCAACGTGTTTGTCTTTACCGGCCCGCTCTTTGACCCGGGTCACTCCACCATCGGCGACAACCAGGTCTGGGTGCCGACGCGCCTGTACAAACTGGTGTACGACGCATCGTCCAAACGTGCCTGGGCCTACGTGCTGCCTAACGCACAAACCCGGATCGAGAAGCCGATGGACTATGAGTCGTTCGTGAAGAGCACCGGGCTCAACTTGCTCGGGAACCTGCCCGTCACAGGTTCCGCAGGGCGCATCTGATGGCTGGATGAGCAGCACCCCAAAGGTTGAATGCAACTGATGGGGTGCTTCATCCACAGTTAAGCGTTGTGCGTGATCGTTGAGGATTAATGCTTTTGGATGAAACTGCGTTAAAAAAATCGGCAGGAAGTAACTAATTGTAAAAATGAACTATACCCAATAGGGCAATCGCTCCTGACCCCGGGACTTTATGCCACCAACGAAACGCGTCCCAGGAACTTCAACGTCATGCAGACTGAGAGATTCTGGTTATGAACGCCTTGAAAATCGCTGCCAGCGATGCGGTTAGAACTTGCTTTCGTAATTCCCGTGAAATCGTCCGGCTCGATCAGACTGACTTTACCGATGTCGCGGTTGCCGTGCTCTCGGTAGAGGACTTGGCAGCAGGGGCGCTGGACTCCATCAAGCGGACGGGGTTCGACATCCCGATCTTCCTGGTGGCCTCTCAGGGCCGCAGCAATCGCTCCCTGGAGGTCTACAAGCAACTGCAGGATGTCATCCTGCAGGTCAATGGTGTCTTCGACTTGTCCGGCAATAATGCCGAGTACTACGGCAACCAGTTGGAAACAGCGGCCAATGCCTATGAAGAAAGCTTGTTGCCGCCGTTCTTCGATTCGCTCAAACACTACACCGAAGCGGCCAACGCGACCTTCGCCTGCCCCGGCCACCAGGGCGGCCAGTTCTTTCGCAAACACCCGGCAGGGCGGCAGTTTTTCGACTTCTTTGGCGAGACCCTGTTTCGCGCCGACATGTGCAACGCCGACGTCAAGCTCGGCGACCTGCTGATCCACGAAGGTCCGGCGCTGCTGGCGCAAAAACACGCCGCGCAAGTGTTCAATGCGGACAAGACCTACTTCGTGCTCAATGGCACCTCGGCGTCGAACAAGGTAGTGACCAACGCCCTGTTGACCCCGGGCGACCTGGTGCTGTTCGACCGCAACAATCACAAGTCCAATCACCAGGGCGCGCTGTTGCAGGCCGGCGCGACGCCGGTGTATCTGGAAACCGCGCGCAACCCTTACGGCTTCATCGGCGGGATCGACGCCCACTGTTTCGAAGAGGACTACCTGCGTGATCTGATTGCCGAGGTCGCCCCGGACAAGGCGCAACTGCCACGACCGTTTCGCCTGGCGATCATTCAACTGGGCACCTATGACGGCACCATCTACAACTCCCGGCAAGTGGTCGACCGCATCGGCAAGCTGTGTGACTACATCCTGTTCGACTCGGCGTGGGTCGGCTATGAACAGTTCATTCCGATGATGAAGGACTGCTCGCCGATGTTGCTCGATCTGGACGAGAACGACCCCGGCATCTTCGTCACTCAATCGGTACACAAACAACAGGCCGGCTTTTCCCAGGCCTCCCAAATCCACAAGAAGGACCGCCACATCAAGGGCCAGGCCCGCTATTGCAACCATCACCGGCTCAACAATGCCTTCATGGCCCAGGCCTCAACGAGCCCGTTCTACCCGCTGTTCGCCTCGCTGGATGTCAACGCGCGCATTCACTCCGGCCGCAGTGGCCTGCGCCTGTGGGACGACTGTGTGAAGTTCGGCATCAATGCGCGCAAGCTGATCCTGGAAGCCTGCACCATGGTCCGCCCCTTCGTGCCGGATACCATCGACGGGCGCCCATGGCAGGATCATTCGACCGACGCCATTGCCAGCGACATCCGTTTCTTTGAATTCCATCCCAAGGATCGCTGGCATGCCTTTCCCGGTTATGCCGAGAAGCAGTACTGCATCGATCCCTGCAAGTTGCTGTTCACCACGCCAGGCATCGACCCGGTGGACGGCAGCTACACCGACTTCGGCATTCACGCCGGCATTCTGGCCAACTTCCTGCGCCAGAACGGTATCGTTCCGGAAAAGTGTGACCTCAACTCCATTCTGTTCCTGCTCACCCCGGCCGAAGACTGGGCAAAGATGAGTCACCTGGCGGCACAGATCGCCCGTTTCGAACGCTTCGTTCAGGACGACGCACCGATGAGCCGGGTGCTGCCGGCGATCTACAACCAGTACGAGGAACGCTACCGCGACTACACCATCCGCAGGCTCTGCCAGGAAATGCACGACCTGTATCGCAGCCATAACGTGCAGCAATTGCAGAAGGACATGTTCCGCAAGGAACACTTCCCGAAAAAGGCCATGAATCCGCAGCAAGCGCAAATCGAGTACATCCGTGGCAACGTCGAACTGGTGCCCTTGGCGGACGCCGATGGGCGCATTGCGGCCGAAGGCGCGTTGCCTTACCCGCCGGGCGTGTTGTGCGTGGTGCCCGGGGAGATCTGGGGTGGCGCCGTGCTCAAGTATTTCCTGGCACTGGAGGAGGGCATCAACCGCTTGCCCGGGTTCACGCCGGAACTGCAGGGCGTGTACCTGAAACACGAAGGCGGTCGCACCCGCGCCTACGGTTACGTGCTCAAGGCTTGATGCTGCACTCTCAACATTGCTCAAGGAGATACGCATGAGTCACTCGCAAACCCGTTTGCCAGTCGATTTGGCACAGCGTTTCCCGGTGCTGATCGTAGCCAACACCCAGGAACATGACGACAGCATCATTCTGCGCAGCGCCCAGGCGATTGCTGCCGCCCTGCATGAGCATGAACTGGAGGTGGAGCTAGTCGGGTCGCTGCAAGAGGCAGATATTGCCGTCAGCGCCAACTCGGCCTACTGCTGCGCGATTATTGGCTGGGGCCTTTGCGAAAACAACCAGGACCAGGCGCTGAAGTTGATCCAGCTGATCCGTCGCCGCACGGCACAGTTGCCGATCATGCTCGGCATGAGCCAGGCACATCAGCGCCGGGTACCGCTGGCTTTCGTGGAGAACATTGACGGCTTTATCTGGCTCCCCGAAGACAGCCCGGAGTTCATCGCCGGGCGCATCGAAGCCGCCGCCCGTCGTTACCTCGACAGCATTCTCCCGCCGTTTTTCGGCGCGCTGGTGAACTTCGCCGGCACCCATGAATATTCCTGGCACACCCCGGGTCACACCGGCGGTACCGCCTTCATGAAAACTGCAGTGGGCCGTACATTCCTCGACTTCTACGGCGAGCAGATGTTGCGTTCGGATCTGAGCGTTTCGGTCGGCGAGCTGGGTTCGCTCAACGACCATTCCGGCCCGATCGATGAAGCGGAAAAATATGCCGCACGGGTGTTTGGCGCTGACTTCACCTTCTTTTCCGTGGGCGGCAGCTCCGCGAGCAACGAGATTGTCCTGCATTCGGCGGTGACCGATGGCGACGCTGTTCTGGTCGACCGCAACTGTCACAAGTCGTTGAACTATGCCTTGAACATGTCCGGCGCGGTGCCGCTGTACTTGCGTCCACGTCGCAATGCTCGTGGCTTGATCGGACCGGTGCCGCGTAGCGAGCTGACGCCTGCTGCCGTCGCACAGAAGCTCGCTGACAGCCCGTTAGCAACCAACAAGACAGCCAAGCCGGTGCTGGCGGTACTGACCAACTCGACCTACGACGGCCTGTGCTACAACGTGCAGACCACCACCCGCGAGCTGAGCCAGAGCGTCGACCGTATTCACTATGACGAAGCCTGGTATGCCTATGCCCGTTTCAATCCGTTGTACGAGGGGCGCTATGGCATGCATCGTGGCGAACGGCATGCCGATGACGCCACAGTGACCGTCACCCACTCCACCCATAAGCTGTTGGCGGCGCTGTCCCAGGCCTCGATGATCCATATTCGCTCGGGCAAGGTGCCGGTCAAGCCGGCCCTGTTCAACGAAGCCTTCATGATGCACACCTCGACTTCACCGCAATACAGCATCATCGCGTCGACCGATGTCTCGGCGAAAATGATGAATGACGCCGGTGGTTACCTCACCGATGAGTCCATTGATGAAGCCATTGCCTTTCGCCAAGCCATGGTGCGCTTGAACAACGAAATACAGCAGCGCAATGCCAAGGACTGGTGGTTCGGCGTGTGGCAACCGGACCAGATCGACGGCGTGCCTTTTGCTGACGTCGACCCACAGGTGCTGCACCACGGCGACGCCTGGGTGCTCAGGCCTACGGCGACCTGGCACGGTTTCGGCGACTTGGGCAGCGATTACTGCATGCTCGACCCGATCAAGGTCACCGTACTCACGCCGGGGCAAACCCTCGAAGGGCAGATGGAGAACAGCGGCATCCCGGCCCCGCTGGTGTCGTCCTTCCTCTCCAGTCGCGGCATCGTGGTCGAGAAGACCGAACCCTACTCAATCCTGCTGCTGTTCAGCCTGGGTGTGACCAAGGGCAAATGGGGCTCGCTGGTGGCTGGCCTGATGGAATTCAAGAAACACTACGACGGCAACTCGCCCCTCGAACAAGTGATGCCTGATCTGGTGGACAGCCATGGCGACCGCTACAGCGGCATGGGCCTCAAGGACTTGGCCGAGGAGATGCACCAAGACATGCTGGCCACCAAAATGCTGCACAACATGGATGCCGCCTACACCTTGCTGCCCGACCCGGTGTCCTCGCCAAGGGCCACCTTTGCCAGCCTGGTTAAAGGTGAAATCGAACAGATTGCCGTACGCGATATGGTCAATCGCACCGTTGCCGTGCAGATCGTTCCCTATCCACCGGGTATTCCGCTGATGATGCCTGGTGAAAAAGCAGGCAATGACAAAAAAGCAATCGTCGACTACCTGCTGGCGATGGAGGCCTTCGACGGCCGCTTTCCAGGTTTCGAACATGACAACCATGGCGTCGAGATCGAGCGCGACAGCCAGGGGCGCCCAACCTACAAGGTTTACGTGGTCAAGCAGTAAGCATTAGCCCCTGTCCGGTCGCGTGCTGCACGTCGCCAGGTCCAGGTTCAAAACTCTGCAAAAGGCAAGGAGTTTGCGATGGCTGATTCAAGCAAGAAAATGGGCCTGATGGGGCTCACGACGCTGGTAACGGTCAACATGATGGGCTCGGGCATCATCATGTTGCCCACCAATATGGCTCAACTGGGTGCCGTCTCGCTGCTGTCATGGATCTTCACCGCGATCGGTTCGATGGCCATCGCCTACTGTTTTGCCCAGTGCGGGGTCTTCTGCTCGCGTTCTGGCGGCTTGTCCGCCTACACCGAAGAAGCCCATGCGAAGTCGGGTTTTTTCCTCTGCTCCTACCTGTACTTCCTGTCTCTGGCCATCGCCAACGTGGCCGTGGCCATCTCGGCGGTGGGCTACATGACGGCCTTCGTGCCCTGGCTGGGCACGGGTGCCATTCCGCTGTGCATCGGCACGATCGCGCTGATCTGGCTGACCACCTTCGCCAACTTCGGTGGCCCTGGCATCACCGGCAAGATTGGCGCGTTCACGGTGTGGGGGGTGATCATTCCGGTAGCCGGGCTGAGCATCATCGGCTGGTTCTGGTTCAAGCCGGATGTGCTGGCTGCCGCCTGGAACCCCAATAGCCTGGCGATTTCCGAAGCCATCGGCAAAGCCATCCCCCTGACCCTGTGGGCCTTCCTGGGCATGGAATCGGCGGCCCAGGCCACCGATGCCGTGGAAGACCCCAAGCGCAACGTGCCGCTAGCCTGCCTGTTCGGTACCCTCGGGGCAGCGGTGGTCTATGTGCTGTCGACTACCGTCATCCAGGGCATCATTCCTAACGCCGAGCTGGCCAAGTCCTCGGCGCCTTTCGCGCTGGTCTACGCCACGATATTCAGTCCGATGGTGGGCAATATCGTCATGGCCCTGGCGGTCATGGCCTGTGTCGGCTCGCTGCTGGGCTGGCAATTCACCCTGGCGCAAACCGCGAAGATGACGGCTGACCAGGACCTGTTCCTCAAGCTGTTCAGCAAGGTCAACTCGATGAATGCGCCCGTCGTCGGCATGATCGTTTGCGGCGTGCTGCAAACCCTCATGGCCCTGTCGACCATCTCGCCCGACGCCGCCGCGCAGTTCAGCAAGCTGGTCAGCCTGGCCGCGGTCACCAACCTGATTCCCTATATCACTGCGCTGACCGGCCTGCTGGTGATCATGCACAAGGCCGGGGTCTCTTCAGCGATTCGCACGCGTAACGTGGTGGTATTGCTGATTGCCGTAACGTACTCCTTGTATGCCCTGTATGCCTGCGGCAAGGACGCAGTGATGGGCGGCACCCTGGTACTCGCTGTCGGCTACTTGCTCTATGGATTCCTCGCCAAACGCTTTACCGAAGCGCCACCCGCCAACCAGGCCAGGGCCGGTAATCCTTAGGCGTGGCCACCAGGACTGCACAGACATCTGTATACGGGGAAACCGGACATGAACGTACCATTTACCAAAACCACCAGATTGCTGCTTGCCTTCGCGCTTTTGACACTGCCGCTAATAGCCGGCGCCAACACCCTTGAACGCGTGCGCAGCAGCCACACCTTTACCCTGGGCTACTTGCCAGACCTGGCGCCCTTCAGCAAGCAGGAAGGCGACAAGGCCAGCGGTTACGCCATCGACCTGTGCCTGAAAGTCGCCGACAAGCTCAAGAGCGAGTTGGGCCTGCCCGATCTGCAAGTGCACTACCTGCCGGTCAAGATTTCGGACGAGGTCAACGCCGTGAGCCAGGGTAAAGTCGATATCCTCTGCACGCCGACACCGCCCACCCTGGAACGGCGCAAGATGATCAGCTACTCCATACCGGTCTACACCGCCGGCCTCTCGGTCGTGGTGCGCAAGAATGCTGCCGAACCGTTGCTCAAGGTGCTCAACGGCGAGGTCGCCTACAACGGACCGACCTGGCGTGCCAGCATCAACAATGGTCTGGCCAACCACACCTACGCGACCCTCGAGGGGGGCGTGACCGAAGACTGGATTCGCGAACGGATGCGCCTGCTCAACGTGATCGCCTCGCTGGTGACCGTGGCCAACATCGACGAGGGCGTCAAGCTGGTCGCCGAGGGCAAGGCCGATGCCTTCTTCTCCGAACGCATGCTGCTGCGAAACGAAATCGCCAAGGAAGGCGGGGCCAGGAACCTGATGCTCCTGGACCGCATCTTCGAGTACTCGCCGGTGGCGATGATCGTGGATCGCAACGACGAAGACTTCCGCCTGCTGGTCGATACGGCCCTGAGTGAAGCCTATTACTCGGGCGCCATAGAAAAGGCCTACGACCAGTATCTGGGCGGGACCAACGCTACCGTGAAAAAACTGTTCAGGGTGTATGCGTTGCCTTAGTGGAATCGTTGGCAACGGGCCGTCCGTCGACGTATTGCTACTGTAGGAGCAAGCTCGCTCCTACAGATGAGCAGGGTCAATCCGCGAGGACCATGGCGAAGTAGTCGAGGACCGTCAGCAGGATTCCCGAGACTGCAAACGCTACCGGAAAGCCGACCCACGGCACGGGCCGATGATGCCCGACAGCATCAGGCCGCCAGCGCTCCCCAGGCCGACAGCAACATGTAGGGGTTGGCATTGAGAAACGAGAAGAGTGCCTGCACGGGTTGATACCGCTTTTTCGCTACGCTGCTGCCTGATGTCAGGAATGACTCAGGCAGTAGCGTAGCGTGTGAGTCCGGGGGAGGTTGACCCGCAACACCTTTGCGATTGAACAACACCAGGCCCAGGACAGGCTCGTTTGGTGTTTCAGGCGGATGCGTTCACTCTTGCGCCTTTCTCCTGTGACGCAACGTCATGCAGGGAAATCCTCGAAGTCTCCGGTAATGCCAGGCCACCCGCCAGCGCGAGCAATGCAATCGCGATCAGATAGAACGCTGGCGACAAGTTGCTGCCGGTGGTGCTGATCAGCCACGTCGCCACCAGCGGTGCGGTGCCGCCGAAAAGGGTATACGCCATGTTGTAGGTGATCGCCGAGGCGGTGTAGCGAGTACGGGTAGGGAAGGTTTCCGAGAGCAAGGCCGCCGTCACCACGCCACACAACACCGCGCCAATCGCCAGGAGCATGACGCCGACTATGGACGCTGCGAACGAGCCGGAGCTGGCCATCAGGAACGATGGATACACGGTCACAATCAACAGCGCGCAAGCCGTCATCACCGTCATTCGACGCCCGACCCGGTCCGAATACAGGCCGGCCAGCGGGCAGATCGCCGCAGCGAACAGCAATGCAATCAGTGACACCAGCAACGCTGTGGCGCGACTCAGGCCACCTGCGACTTGCAGGTAGGTAGCGAAGTAAGTGGTGAACATATAAAACGAGAGTGCCGTGAGTGACACAAAGGCACCCAGGCAACAGATAGCCGCACCATGGTTGCGCAAGGTTTCCTTGAGTGGGGAGTGTGCGACTGCATGTTCCTGAGTCACTGCCTGGAATGCCGGCGTCTCATCGAGCTTCCAGCGCAAGTAAAGACCCACCAGGCCCAGCGGTGCGGCGATCAGGAACGGCAGGCGCCAACCCCAAGTGCCCATCGCTTCGGCCGACAATGACGCCTCTAGTGCATAGGCCACCACGGCTGCCGCGGCGAAGGCGGAAAATGTCGACACCGGAATGAAGCTGCCATACCAGGCACGTTTGTCACTCGGTGCATGTTCCATCAGGTAGGCACAGGCACCTGCATATTCTCCCCCGGCGGAAAAGCCCTGGGCGCAACGGATCAGGGACAGAAGAATCGGCGCCATGACCCCGATCGCCGCATAAGCGGGCAGCAGACCGATCAAGGTCGTTGCACCGGCCATCAGCAGAATGGTCATCGCCAGGGTTCGCTTGCGGCCGATCCTGTCGCCCAGCATGCCGAAGAAAATCCCGCCAAGGGGCCGAAACGCAAAGGCCACGGCGAATACCGCAAAGGTCTTGAGCAAAGCTGCACTGGCATCGCCACTGGGGAAAAATTGCTGGGCGATGGTCGTGGCCAAAAAGCCATAGACGGCGAAGTCGAACCACTCGACGAAATTGCCGATGCCGGCGGCCACAATCACTCTTCTCAGCGTTCTTGGGCTGACTTGTTCCATAGTTGCGCTCGTCATGCTTGACCTCGACAATTCGTCAGTAAGCTATCGATTATCGGGGCAGGCACTGAGGCGGCTCACTTCAAAAGTGTCATCCATATAGTCAGGACCGACTTCATGTCGTTGAATGACGCGTGATTTGCGCCAGATTCGCCGATAGTCGCGGGTTGCGAAGGGCGCTATTGACCGAGGGTGATCAAAGGGCGGGGGTTTTCGCCAATGTGTAAAGCGTTGGGGCGTATTGTTGGTCGCCAGGATTAGATCAATCAGAAGGGATGAAGATGACATTGACTGTCGAAAGCCTGGTCAGGATCGCAATGACCAATCCGGTAAACGCAGAAATTTCCACTCGCTTGCCTGAGCTCGGTTTGAACCAATGCATGCTCACGGCCGGTTGCTTGTTCCAGGCCGTGTGGAATCACCAGTCACAGCGATCGGCCGGTTGGGGAGTGAAGGATTACGACGTCTTTTACTTCGATGATGATCTGTCTTGGGAAACAGAGAATGAGGTCATCCAGTCAGGTCAGCGTCTGTTCAATGACCTCGACGTGAAGGTCGAGTTCAAGAATCAGGCTCGCGTTCACCTGTGGTACAGCCAGCGGTTCGGCGGGGATTATCCTCAGCTTCAGTCGGCCAGAGACGGGATCGATCGCTACCTGATTGCCGGTACCTGCATAGGATTGGATGTTGAAACGGGCGAGGTCTATGCGCCCAACGGCCTGGCCGACACAGAGCACGGGTTACTTCGAGTCAATCCAAAGAATCCCAGGCCGGACTTGTTCGGTCAGAAGGCGAAAAGTTATCAGGCTCGCTGGCCTTGGCTCAGGATCGTAGAGCTCCAAAGTTGAATTGGAGCGAGGGGAGTTTACCGATGAAGCGATTTTTTGGAGATGAAAGCCGATTGCTGTCTGTAACGAAGGGCTGCAAACGAAGCAGCCCTTCGCGAAAGGCTGCTTACGAATTTGGATTCAACAGACTGGATTGTGTGTAAGCGGCATCTCGATCAGACCGGCGCCAGCAGCACCGTGGGTGCTGCATTTGAGGCTTGAGGCCGCACATTTCTGCCGGCCTGGGGATGCGCTACACCGATCAGCCGTTGGTGCGATCGGCTGCCTTGGCTTTGCTTTGAGCGACAGCGGCTTCAGCCTTCTGTTTCTGTGCAACCTGGTAGGTTTCCATCGAGACTTTCCGGGCCGACTCCATGCGTGCGAAGGTCCGGTCACCGCCACCTGTGGCCATCGCCAGAGAAGAAGCGGTCAGAGTGGCGACTACGAAGAGAACTTTCATGGATTTCATTTGGGTATCCTCAAGTGAGATTTGTTAACAGTTAAAGCGGGATTCATTTGCTAGAGCTGAACTTCCTTGTTCAACCTGGATTCACCAGCCAGCCAGGGCGGCGTTTCCTGTTTTCCAGGTGCCTTGCTCCATGCGCGCTTCGGTGTCTCTATTTTTTGCCCAGGTCGTGAGCAGTACCATCATTGCGAATCCACCGACGATGAGAACCGGATAGGCTGCCAGCAACTCCACCAGCGAGTACTTCCAGGCCAGCGGACGACCAACACCCAGCATGGCGGCATAGAACCACGACACGCCAGAGAGCGCACCGGAGAACAGCGCCAGCATGCGCAGGTTGAAAGAAAGTTTGAGTAACGAACCGGCTTTTTTCAGCGCCGGCAATACAGCGCTATGCAACAGGAAACCGTTAAAGGTCAACAGCACAACGATGCCGATTTTGGCTTGCAGTTTTGGATTGAGGAAATACTCCATTCCCTTGCCGGCATAATCGATCCCGACAATACCAATGCCCGTAATCCAAAGCGCTA
>NZ_JBFREX010000059.1:0-23661 GCF_052114525.1 Pseudomonas sp. KB_15
CCGCGAGGCTGCGTTCGGCTGCATGGCAGCCGTGAGTCCAGCTGACGCGGCCTGCCTGACGTAGCGCAATGACTGATTTTACGACTGCTTCGCAGCCGAACGCAGCCTCGCGGGCTCGGCAGCTGCTACAAAGGGTGTCGCGGCTGAAATTACTTAACTGACTGGCATTAGCCATGATGGGTGAGGACTTTTGGTCGTTTTGGTTTGCTTTCTGGCTTCTGGCCGGCCCAATCTTGCTGGGCTGTGTAAGTATTGCATTTACTCTGTATCTGAGCCGTCATCATCTGGATGCTTCTGAGGATATCGAGAACTTTCCGCCTCACCTGAAACGTCTTCTGGTCATCCATGTAGTGGGTGTGAGCGTTACTCACATTTGGATGGCGATTACATACGTGCTACTGAAATTCAGATAATTTGATGGACGAATTCAGGGGGCATTGAAGCACCAAACGGAAAAAAAGCCCCGCATCCTCCATGAAAGGACGCGGGGCAAAGGCTGTTGAACGAGAGGTGAGGATCGTTTACGCCCCGACGAGCAAACCATGAACGTGATTTGTGTCAACGCTCCTCGAGATCCATTTAAAGCCGTAACGATCCTGGTTCAAAGCTAATAAGAATCAAAAATATTCCTCAACGAGCCAGGCGCACAAAAACACGATCATTGATTTGTATCGTGACAATTCAAATAGCAATTGATGCCTTGTCGAGACAGCGAAGTTAGTTCACTCAGGCGTGGCTCCGTGCAAATCCACCTGCCTGAGCTTGCAGTTTTCGGATAGCGCAGAAAATCAGTTCCAAGCATTATTCACGGTGTCCAAATCAAAAACCGCGGGTCATCCAGCAATGCTTTTCCTTTGTTTGATTCAATTTATTCCTCTGACAGGCAGGGCTGTTTGCCGCACTGCACGCCACTGAAACGAGCCATTCCGGCATTGTAAATGCGACACACAGTGCACCTTGCGCTTGGCCCTCATCTTCGTTCGCCTCCCAGACCAGAATGTACCGAGCCAAATCCGGCCCCTATACTCAGGCCAGTACCGCCTGAACGGAAGATTTCTATGAGCCACACCTTCAAATTGAAAAATGGCGCTGTGGCAGTATTCGACCCAGACAGCGCCGTGCTTTCCATTACAACACCCCATGGAGATGTACAGAATTCCACGCTAGGTAGAGCTGAGTCGCGTCTATTGGACCTGCTGCTCATGGAGCCAGGTGTCACTAAAAGCCGTGACGAAATCATCGACTACACCTGGAATGACCGTGTGGTGGCCTCCGGCAGTTTGAATCAAACCGTTTTCTCACTACGCAATATTCTTAATGACGGTCGAGATCACGAGATTTTGATGACTGTTCCTCGACGAGGATATTGCTTCAACCGACACTGTGTCGTCGATGTGCAAGAAGATGTACCAGTACCCTCAGAGGAAACTGCGCAGCCACCCGCTCCCGTCACAGAACAACTACCGCCAACCGGTAGTGATGAGCGGCCTGCACCCTCAGTTAAAACCAGTAAATCCACCCGCATTACGAAGGCTCAACTGATCGCTTATGTCGTTACGCTGGCAGTCGGAGCCTTCACTATTTTTCAATTCGACTTCGACATGCCAAAAATTGAAATTTCCAGCGTTGACAAGAATGGACTGGTCATCCATGCCGTAGGCAATGATCTGGCCGAGGCACAAGCGCTGATGGATCTGTCGGCCAAGCAATCTGAACAGCTACCGCCAAATCTGAAGGGTCAAGTCTGGATCAACCTGTATAAAGCCAACTATTCCGTTTCGTGCATTCGCCCGGATCTGAGCACTGCAAATTTACAATTAAATAGCAGCGAAAGAGACCTCGCCTTGATGATTCGTCAATGTCTGGAAGTCACCTTATGAAGTTTGAAATTCCGCAAGTCATTCACTGGCCGCTTATAGTCTTGATTAATGCACTCTGTATTTTCTCCTTTGTTTATTCGCCTTCGCACTACATGGAAAACACCAGTTATCAAACAAAAACCCGGCAATGGCTGGAAGATCTCAATCAACTCAACACCGAAGAGTACCTCACTATCGGGCATGGTCGACTCACGGGGACCACGCTGGAAAGCCTGAATGGAAAAATCCGCAATGCGACTATATCGGCGAATATAATCGGAGAAAGCAAAACACACGTCCAGATCAAAGTCAGCAACGTCAAGCTAAGCCAGGACAATGAACTGTTCGCCATTGAAAAGACCCCTGACCTGTTCTTCAGACGGCAATACGTCTTGCAAGAAGGTGCCATTCTAAACTACGAATTGATTCCGACGCCGGACAAAAACGCCGTGTGTTTTTACGTACACGAACTTGGCCGCTTGCGCTGCATGAACCATTGATCGGCTTCCCGCACTGACTCGACACCCGCCTGGTACAGGTTCATATCAAAGAATTCTCCACTCCAAAAATAACAGTTATTGATTTGAATCAGATGGCGCCCCAGCAAAAAATCCCTCGCCGATAATCTTTGGAATCGAGCCTGCTTGATTCTCGTCCGGGACAACGCCTTATACAGGGGAATCAAGTGAAAGCCATGCATTTCCTGCGAGCCAATAAATCGACGACTTTCGGATTCCTGGCAGTCTTGTTTCTGTCTGCAATGCCACTTTATTCGTTGGCGCATGACGAGCACTCCGTCGAAAGCACGACAATTGAATATTATGAAATTCAAACAAACCCGGATGACAGCCAGAAACAGTCGCATCTGAAAATTCATAGTGAGAATGAGTATCATACGGACGAGCAGGACAGTGATTCTGCTCTCCCTACCCCGCCACAAGGTGATACCGGCACGAGTTACGCCAACACGCGCATATTCCTTTGAGACACGTGGTGTTCGCCGAGGCAGGCGGTGACTGCCCCCTTCTGACGACCTGGAAAATATGAGTTATTGACTTTGGCGGGCACCATCGAAGTGAGATTATTTACAGACCAAGCCATGGCAGAGATGCAGCTGACACCAGGTTCTGCCTGAATAAACTGTTAATAAGGAAATCACCTCGATGCTATTGAAAAACTTTGTCACCGTGTCGTTTGGTTTATTGCTTTCTCTCAAGGCCATGGCCGACGACAAGGGCGTCTACAGTGCCAAATTGACGAATGTCGAAACCAACAAGAAGGCCCTAAATGCTGTGAAAGCCAACTATCAGGTAAAAACCGGTTATCGTATTGACGACTTTTACTCCTTTACAGCTGCAGCCATTGACCCGATGAAACCCCAATCGCAGATCTTCAGTTCGAAAATTGACCCGCGCAACGTTCAACACATGGACGACTCACCATTGGACAACAAGTACGCATTTTCGGCAGAGCTGGAACTGATCCGGGGACTCTGACAACCCGTTCAAAGCCAATGGCAATGGGGTCGACTCACCGACAGAACGGACGCCGTATCGCGTATCCTCTCCATGACTGCCCGTCAGGCTTGACCCTAATCATTTAACAGATGAGCCTTCAATTTCATGAGTATCGCACCGCCCGACGAGATCTTTCATTTGTCTTCTGCCTTGCCGAGCCAACTGAATAGAACAATAGGCAAATGGGAAATGAGCCTTATTCCGACCGAGCATGAGGCGCGCATTCGGCAACACAAGCTCTTTCACAGTGCCGAACTCCAGTGCAGTCGTCTTGAGTTCGACTCATCCCTCACCCTGGTCAGTTCTGTCCCTGCCGGATTCGTGACATTCGCCATTTCGCAGGCCCCGATTGGACGCCCCGTCGTAAACAATCACAAACTACGGCCTAACGAAGTCATCGTACTGCACAGTGATGAAACGGTGCATTACACCTGCGAACCGAATGAAACACTTTTCACCATCACCACAACACTGGAAAACTATGACCGGTGCCGCCAACATCACTCGGTCATCGATATACTTGCCAACAGAACAAAACACTGTTTCCAGGCTGAAAACTTTCAATTCATACGATCTGCCATTCAAGCCATCAGCGTTTCCTGTAACGACATCAACGACGCTGGCACGGTACTTTCTTCTCTATTGCAGGCATTGACGCCCGCTGGCGGCTTCAGCCGTAAAGTCCCGACAAGAAGAAAAGTGGCGATAGAAGCCATAGAGTACATTCATGAAAACACAAAAAAAGCGCTCACTATAAAATCACTCGTAAGGCAACTTGAAACCACAACCCGCACCTTGCACTTTGGCTTTATTGAAACGTTCGGGATGTCGCCAATCGCGTATATCAGGAACCTGAGGCTCGCAAGCGCCCGTCTCGATCTGATAAACAAAACCTGGCCCACCGTGACAGAAACCGCGATGTTCTGGAACTTCCATCATCTGGGCCGGTTTTCCAAGGCGTATCAGATTGCATACGGAGAGACACCGTCGGAAACGGCCAGGCGCAACTCAGCCAAGCCCAGGAACACGACCTCCTCCGTTTACAATCAGGTCGTTGACGGGCTTTTATCAAAACCCGGCAAATAACGATTAATAATTACGTTTTACCAGGCACAGGTACCCACAATTGCTTATTTGCCCGTCCAAGGAGATAAGCATGCATCATCGAATAAACACACTGCCACTCAAGCAGAAAATCGCCCTGTGCATTATCGCCTATGCAAGCGGCATCTTGTTGGCCGGGGTAATTGACTGGTACTGAAGACGTTTAATCCGCGACTACAAGGTGCACAGTGAAATATTGATACCTCGGGGTTTTCGATGGTTGCCATATATAAAGCGTTACTTGGAAGGCACGCAGTCACTGTATGCCTGATTGCTGCGACGGGCTGGGCCGCATGGTTCTGTGCTGGAGGACTGGCGGAGCCAATCATTTCACGGAAGTTGAATAACGTTTATGCCGATCTGCGTGCTGCTCAGGTAGAGCCTAATGCGCAGATCGACAAAGTACTGGAAGCCCTCGGCGATCTTGATCGTTCGGGTGAGGAATGCTCCGTCGAGCAATACTCACAACTGGCCGAGCTGGTTAAAAACCTGCGATTTGTTGATCAAGCGGCAATCGAGCTACCCAATGGCAAGATCTGTTCTTCCTACGGACAAGAACTCCCGTCATTACTGGCCGGTAACGTCAAGCGCAAGTTCTCCGTTGGAAAACGAACCTACTGGGTCGATTCTGGCCACACAGTTTCTGCGGACACCGACTTTATCATTGTGTCGGAACAATCAACCTACGTCTGGGCAAACAAGAAGATCCTGCTCGACAACTTGAAGTTTCCCGAGGACCTGCAACTGGACCTCATCGGCCCCGGCGGCGCTGTGCCCATTGCCTCTACGGGTGCTCAGCCGCTGAAGATGCAGAAGCCGTTCCACCTTGAAGAACTGGTGACCTCGGCAGACAAGGTCCTGATCGCCTTTGCGGGCAAGCGAAATGAACTGATCTGCGTCATTTCTCTTCCGTTGAGTTACCTGACAAGTCTCAAATTCAAATTATTCCTTGGCCTCGTGTGCGTGTTCGCAACGCTGCTCTTCCTCGCAAGGTGTACTCAACGGCATTACACCTCTACTGCGGTACGGCTTCGCAATGCCATAAAAGCCAACACGCTGGGTGTTCACTACCAGCCTATCGTCAATTTGACGACGGGCTATCTGGAGGGCGCCGAAGCACTTTCTCACTGGAGCGACAACGGCACCCATGTGCCTGCGGATGTTTTCATTGCGGTGGCGGAAAAGTCTGACTTGATCCGCAAACTGACGCGGTCGGTGATTCGACAAGTGGCGGAGGATTACAGCACCTACCTTTGGGCGTGCAAGGACTTCTACATCACGGTCAATCTTTGCGCCCAGGATATTCAGGACCCCACCTTTCCAGATTTTGTGGCCAGCCTGCTGGCAACCTACCGCATGCCTGCGTCCGCCATGACTTTTGAAATCACCGAAAGGACCTTGCTCGATCAGAAGCCTGCCGCCATGCAATTGCGACGGCTTCGTGCGTGTGGTCATCGCATTGCCGTGGACGACTTCGGTATCGGCTATTCCAACCTCTCGCTCCTGGATTCAGTGCCTTTCGACATTCTGAAAATAGATCGCTCATTCATCGCAGACGACAAGATCGCGGCCAACGACGCCTTGTGGCGACACATTGCCCGGTTGGCCAAGTCGCTACGACTCAAGGTCGTGGCCGAAGGTGTCGAGAGTCAGCAGCAACTGCCGCATCTGGTTTCGGAGGGGGTTGTATTGGCACAAGGCTGGTTGTTCTGCAAAGCGCTACCCATTCAAGCGTTGGCAAGACGCTACTTTCAATGTCCGGCAAACATCCCGCCTTGCGACTCAAAAATATCAATCAATGACTTCTATTAACCCCTCATGGCCCCTCAAATGCTCGCCGAACCCTAACACCTGACAAACCTGAACAAGGACTCCACTACACATGCTACTTCGAAACCTTGGCTTCGCTTCACTGCTATCGTTGCTGACTTTTCAGGCGCTCGCTGATGACAAAGGTTTGTATCTTGGAGCTGGCGTAAGCAACATCCAGACCGACGAATCCAAGTTGGACGACGACGATACTAGCTACAAGGTTTATGCAGGGTATCGCGTCAATAGCTACCTGGCCTTCGAGGGCGCCTACGTCGATCTGGGTCAATTCAAGGACAAGAATCTCGATTTCGAAGGCAAATCGGCTCAGGCTGCCGCCCATGTCGGCTTCCCGTTGGGCGATCGGATGCGGGTATTCGGCAGTGTCGGTGCTCACGCCTGGGACGCCGACGGCAATGCCACCGACGACGATACCGGGGTTGATCTGACCTACGGTGTCGGCCTGGAGGTCGATGTCTTTCG
Organism: Pseudomonas sp. KB_15; assembly: GCF_052114525.1. NCBI lineage: Bacteria > Pseudomonadati > Pseudomonadota > Gammaproteobacteria > Pseudomonadales > Pseudomonadaceae > Pseudomonas > Pseudomonas sp. KB_15. The sequence continues at coordinate 6,773 of NZ_JBFREX010000059.1, forward strand.
CAACATCGGCCTGCGCGCCGAATACGAAGTTCTGGAGGTCGGAGAGATCAACCTGAATCAGACGACCGCATCCGCCTATATGCTTTTTTAACACCGCTACAACCGAGCGGCCTCCCCCGGTCGCTCATCGCACTCGCCGCAATGCTCGTCCTCCTCCTGCCAGCCCCCCTGCCATTACTTCAACGGTTCCTTCGATTCCTGCGCAGGTGCCATGTACCACTTGTCCCTGGGCACCCATTTCTCTTGCTGCGGATCACCCAGATAGTGCGGCGACATGATCTGTACGCCGTACTCGTTGAACACATCCTGGATGTTGGCGTGCAGCATGCTCAGCAGCACCGCCCGTGGCCGTGGCTGACTGGGGATGGCCTGGGCCACCAGCCGGTACTCGGGATAGAAATCCGACAAAGCCGTCTGGAACACCTGCGGCGGTGGGGTTTCGAGGACGCCGGGCGTGCGTTTGGCGGCTTCCAGCAACATCCCTTCGACCTGTCGCCAGGGGGTGTCATAGCCAATGGTGACCACGGTGTCGACCACATAACCGGGGCCTTGTACCACCCGCGAGTAGTTCTTGGTGACCGTGCCGGTGATCATCGAGTTGGGCAGGGTCAGTACTTCGCCAAGGCCGGTACGAATGCTCGTGGTGAACATGCCCAGTTCAGTGACCGTCCCTTCGTGCTCGCCAATGCGCACGAATTCACCGGGTCGCAGGGTTCGGGTGTACGTCAGGATCAATCCGGCCGCCGCCTGCCCGACGACGCTGGAAGCACCCAGCGAAATCATCAGGCCGACCAGCACCGACAAGCCTTTGAACGCATCGGTACCGGCACCCGGCAAGTAGGGATAAGCCATGGCCAGGGCAAACAGCCAGATCGCCAGCGAAGTCAGGCGCTGAGTCGGCTTCAGGGTTTCATGGTTCAGCCAGTTGAAGGTCCCGGGCGTGGCCATGCGCCGCAGTATCCGGCGAGAGAATGCTGTCGCGCCTCGCGCAATGAAAAAGATCGCCAGCGCCACGCCGAGCCCGGGGATGGCCCCGAGAATCCCTTGCAGCAAATAGTCGACGACTTCCAGCAGATAGCTGTTAAGGCTTTCACCCCAGGGCCGGGTATAGGGAAAACGCGACAGGACAAACCCCAGCCACTCGTAAGTGAGCAGCAACACGATGACCCAGCGCAGCAATTCCAGCACGCGGCTGACCAATGGATAGAGGAAGTTGGCGTCGATCAGCGGAACCCGCCCGACCTTCAGGGCCTGGGTGTGCCGATGCATCAGGTCGGGCAGTTTTTTCAGCAGTTTGCGCCGCAGGACCACCATGCCGAACAGCAGTGCGATGTAAACGCCGGTGGCGATCAACGCGGTGACTACGGAGCGCAGAATCAATTGCAGGCTACGGGCTTCCCGGGTTTCGGCCACGACCTGGCGCAGCTTGCCAGCCGCGGCTTCGGCGGCCTGCTGTACCGACTCGTATTCGGTCTCGTCGAAGTCCTTGGGCGAAACGATAAAGGCGCGTCGGTTTCCCAGCAGCACCATGTAGCTTTTCATGATCGGGTCGAGGGTGACATTGAGGTCGACGGCGTCATCCAGCGCCTCACCGATCACCACTTTCGCCCGTTTGACCCGCGAGGCCGGGGCTTCACCGAGGATGGTCGCGCGAAACACCATGATGCTGCGGTTGGCCACTTTCAATTCAACGGGAGCATCAACCGCTTTCGGTGCATCCTCGGCCCACAGTTGCACCGACCAAAACATCCCGAAAACAGTAAACATTACAGCGAGCAGCCTGCTCCGCATGTGTCGGATCCTTACTTCACAAAATTCAGATCGAGGGTACGTACCGCAGCGTAGTTCACCGATGAACGGTTGTCAGATTGCAGGAGCGAGCCTGCTCGCGATAAACCAGAGAACACCGCGGGGCACCTGCCAACCCGCGTTATCGTTGACGACCATCGTCGGATCGCCGCCCGGAGCGAGCTCGCTCCTACAGTTACAGTGTGTTCAGTACCTGATTCAAGGGTTGACCTGGTAACCCTTGCCCTGCAAACAGCTGGTGTAAGCCGTCGTGGTGTTCGCCTGCGTGGTTTTCGATTGCTCCCGGCGTTCCTGGCGCTGACGTGAACCGCCGACTACGACACCAGCCGCCGCCGTCTCCTTGGCGCGGTTCTGGCGGTAGTCCTGTTTCCTGTCATCGTCGACTCGATCATAAGCCTCGTCGTGCTGATTGCCGCGCACCTGGGCAGCCGTCGCGCCCGCGGCGGCCCCCACAGCAGCCCCCTTGACCCGCCCGCCCGAAGGCGTGGAAGTCGTCGAGGCGCTTTGGCTGGCAGCGATGCTGTTGCATTCGTTGATGTCGGCCTGGGTTTGTTGCGAACTTTGCCCTTTCATCGGCACCACTGTTTGCGCCCATCCAGGGGCACTCAAAACCGACAATGCGAGGCACAGACTGATGGGTGACAATTTTTTCATGATGACCTCCGGATGAACCTGGTTCACCCCCAACAGGAGTTTAGATCAGCCCCCGTCGGCCACCCGGTTACTGACCGGCGGTGGGCCCAATCTCCATGACCAGTCGGTCGTCGACCCAACGCACGGGCACGGCCTCCAGTTGCGCGCCTTTACACGGGCCGTCGATGCAGTGCCCGTCGTCGTAACGAAACATCGCACTGTGATGGGCGCACATCAGAACCTTGCCGCGCCAGGTGCAAAACTGCTGCGGATTGAAGTCCAGCGGCACCGAGAAATGCGGGCAGCGGTTGACGTACACCCACACCTGTTCGCCCTGACGCACCGCCACCAGCCCGGCGGGATGCAATTGCTGGTGCTGCGGCAGCCCCAGCGCCCCGCCGTCGGCGATGTCTTCGAGTCGGCACAAGGTAATGGTGTTCATGGAAAACCGCGCAGTTCCGGGTTGCCCAGGCTCCAGTGCCAAGGGCGGATCTGGATGCTGGCGAACAGGCCCGCCTGCACGTACGGATCGTCCTGCATGAACGCTTCCACCTCCGGCAAGCTACCCGCCTCGATCACCAGCAACGTGCCGTTCATCGCCGCACCGGCATCGTCAAGCATCGGACCGCCGAGCCGCACCACCACTCGATGGTCTCCAGTAGCACGCAAATGCGCCTGATGGCTGGGCCGCAAACGCTGGCGCAGTGTCTGGCAATCCGTATGGTCGATGGCAAATACCGCAAAGAACTGGCCCATGATTCACGCTGATTCCATGACAAATTCATAACACGCCCGCTTGAACGGCACTTGCATACCCAGCCTGGCGGACACATCGTCGTGGGTGTTCAGGTCCTCATAAATCACCTGCAACGACTGTTTCACCCCAAACACTGCATCGGATTGCAGATACGGATCATCGTGATTGAACAGGTGCGTGACCAGTTTGCGATAGCCCGGCACCTCGATCATGAAGTGCAGATGCGCGGGCCGCCACGCATGCCGGTTGGCGGCATCGAGCATGCGCCCTACCGGGCCATCGGTCGGTATCGGATAGGCCACCGGGACAATGGTGCGAATCGCAAAGCAGCCATCCGCGTCGGTGCGATAACGCCCGCGCAAGTTGCCGAAAGGCTGTTCTGTGTCCTGTCCGGAATACATGCCGTTTTCGGCGGTCTGCCACACGTCCAGCACCGCTCCGGCCAAGGCATTGCCATGAATGTCGACCACGCGCCCGCGCACCAGCGCCGTTTCGCCGGGCGTGAAGGCCATGTTTTCGCCGAACTCGCGATCCGGCATGCCGTCGATGTAGAACGGTCCGAACACGGTGGTTTCGGTGGCCGTTGCGCTGTGGCGATGGTTGATCGCGTCGACCAGCATCGAAACGCCCAGKGTGTCCGACAGCAGAATGAATTCCTGGCGCACCAGGCCATCGCACTTGTGCCCGGTGTCGGTCAGGAAACCAATGCCTTCGAACCACTCCTGTTCGGTCAATTCGACCTCACTGACAAACGCATGCAGGTGGCGAACCAGGCTTTGCATGATCTGTTTGTAGCGCGCGTTGGGCGCGTCGTTGAAGCTGTTCACCGCCTGTTGGGAGATCAGTGACTCTATGGCTTTGTCTTGATCGGTCATTGTTGTTATTCCGACGTGGATAAAAGTGGCCGGCAGATCAGGCTGGGGCCTGACCTGTCAGGGCACGGTTCAACAACGCCTCAATCGGGCCTTGTTCGAACGGCCGCGGGTTGTAGTAAGGGCTGGCACAAGCGATTTGTGCGGCTTCGGCCGGGCCGTTTGCCGGAAAGCCGATGTCCGCCAGGGCCAGTGGGATGCCCAGTTTCTGGTTCAGCGCGTACAACAAGGCACCGACCTCGCTCACTTCGCTCCCACCCAATGCGCGGGCGGCCCGTTGCAGCGGGCCCGCCGCCGCTTCGCGGTTGTAATGCGCGGCGTGGGGCAAGACGATGGCGTGCGCCTGTGCGTGGGGCAGATTGAACGTGCCGCCCAGGGTGTGACAGAGCTTGTGGTGCAAGGCCATGCCGACCGAGCCCAGGCAAATGCCCGCCAGCCACGCGCCATACAACGCCTGGCTGCGCGCCTCGGGGTCATCGGGATTGCTGACAACGCCCGGCAAGGCCTGCGCCAGCGAGCGAATCGACTCTTCGGCCATGAAGCCGATGATCGGGTTGGCATCCTGGGCGTACAGCGCTTCGACGGCATGGGCCATGGCGTTCATGCCCGAGCACGCGGATATCTGCGTGGGGAGGGTCAGGGTCAATTGCGGGTCGTAGATGACGGTCTTGGGCAAAACTCGAATATCACGTCCGGTTTTTTTCAGGCGGTTTTCGGTAAGCCCGTAGATCGGCGTCATCTCGGAACCGGCGTAGGTGGTCGGTACCGCCACGATGGGCAGGCCGGATTCCATCGCGATCGCCTTGCCCAGGCCAATGGTCGAGCCACCGCCGATGGCCACGCAGCAATCGGCGTCCAGCCGCGCCGCCTCAATGCGCGCCGCTTGCGCCACTTCCAGCGGAACGTGCATCACGGCTTTGGGATAGACACCGGCAGCACGATCACCGAGCAGCGCAGCGACCTGTTCGCCGAGCCCGTGCTGTTCCGGTGTGGTGAGGATCAGCGCGCGCCGCGCACCCAGCCGTTCAATTTCCTCGGCCAGCGCCGAAAGCTTGCCCCAGCCGAACACCACACGGGTCGGCAGGCTTTGGTAAACAAAAGGATTCATGGCAGGCCTCAGCGTTTGTAGTACGCAGGGATGTTGGCATCGACGTTGACCCAGACCGAACGGGCTTCGGTGTAATCGTGGATCGCTTCGAAGCCCATTTCCCGGCCATAACCGGACTGACCGACACCGCCAAACGGACTGCCGGGGTTGACCCGTTTGTAGCAGTTGATCCAGCACATGCCGGCGTGAATCGCGTCGGCTATTTTGTGTGCGCGGCTCAGGTTCTGCGTCCACAGGCCGCTGCCTAGTCCGTATTCAGAGTCGTTGGCGATGGCCAACGCTTCTTCGTCGGTGCTGAAGCGCACCACGGTGACGAACGGGCCGAAGACTTCTTCCTGGAAAACGCGGTCACCGGGCCTGGCCTCGACCACTGTCGGCTCAACATAAAATCCATCGGCCAACACTTTATCGTCCGGTGCCTTGCCGCCAGCGAGGACCTTGCCGCCCTGCTCTATCGCGATGTCGATGTACGCCAATACCCGGTCGCGGTGCAGCGCCGAGGTCAGCGGACCCATTTCGGTTTCCGGGTCCAAGGGATCGCCCAGGCGGATGGACTTGGCCAGGGCGATGAAACGCTCCAGGAACTGGTCGGCGATGTCTTTGTGCAGAATCAGCCGCGAGCCGGCGATGCAGGCCTGGCCCTGGTTGTGAAAGATCGCCCACGCCGCGCCGTTGACCGCCGCGTCCAGATTGGCGTCCTCGAACACGATATTCGCGCCCTTGCCGCCCAGCTCCAGCTGGATGCGCTTGAGGTTGCTTTTGGAGGCTTCGACGATCCGGCGCCCGGTGGCGGTCGAACCGGTAAAGGCAATCTTGCCCACGTCGAGGTGTTCGGCCAGCGCTTGCCCGGCGGTATGGCCGTAGCCCGGCACCACGTTGACCACACCTTTGGGGAAACCGACTTCCGTCATCAGCTCGACAATGCGCAAGGTCGACAACGGGGTGATTTCCGAAGGCTTGATCACGATGGTGTTGCCCGCCGCCAGCGCCGGGCCCATTTTCCAGCTGGTGAACATCAGCGGGAAGTTCCACGGCACGATCTGCCCCACCACGCCAATCGGTTTGCGTTGCACGTAGTTGAGAAACCCGGCTTCGACCGGAATCACCGAACCCTCGATCTTGTCGGCCATACCGCCGAAATAACGGAAGCACGCCGCCGTACGCGGCACGTCGAGGCCACGGGAGTCACGGATCGGGTGCCCGGTATTGAGGGATTCGAGCTGCGCCAGTTCTTCACCGCACTCTTCGATCCTGTCCGCCAGTTTAAGCAACAGGCGTCCGCGCTCGGCGGCCCCCAGGGCCGACCAGGCCGGGAAGGCACGCTTGGCGGCGGCGACAGCGAGGTCGATGTCAGCGGCTTCGGCGGCAGCGATGCGGGTGATTAAAGAACCGTCGTGGGGCGATACCACGTCGATGGTGCCGCCAGCGACCGCATCCACGAAACGGCCATCGATATAGAGCTGATTTTGCATAATGGTTTCCTCGCACCGCGCGGCTGGCGCAGTGTTTGACGAAGTGATTGCTGAACGCTTTGCCCGGCGCGAGGCCGGGCCGGACACGAGGTCCTAGAACTCGATCGGATACGGCTTGAGTTCGCCGCTTTCGTAGCGTTGCGGCAGGTTTGGCGTGGCGTTTTCCCAGACCATCAGCATCGAGCGCTTGGTCGAGTAGCCCTGGTGACGGATGTCGGCGGGCATGGCGCAGATGTCGCCGGCACGCATGGTGATGCGCGCACGGGGATTGCCGTCGTCCTTGTCGCCGACGTCCCAGATGATTTCGTCGGACATCTGCAAGAACCATTCGATGCGGTCGTTGCCGTGGAACACCGGCAGGATGAATTCCTCGGTGGTCGGGCAGAACAGGCTGGCCTTGCACACCGAGGTCACCGACGGGTTCCAGGTCACGTCGGAGCGCGACAGGTACTTGAACAGGTTGAAGGCATGCAGTTCGCCTTCGAAGCCTTCGGCGGCATGGACCTCCGGTTCGTCCTGCGGCACATCGATGAACTGGCGATTGACCGGCAGGTCGTCACGCAGCGGCGAGTCATCCTTCAGGCCCGGCATGCGTTTGGTGGCGATGCGGGAGCGCTCGATGGCTTCGATGTTGTCGCCGTTCTTGCGACCGAACGCGCTACCGGTTTCTTCCGGGGCGGCGAAGGGGTCGAAGGTGGCGTTGGTCCAGTCCCGCAGGATCGCCTTGAAGGTGGCCATGATCAGCGGCGTTTCGAAGTTTTCGGTGTAGTTGACCCCCGCCGCCTTGAGCGTGCCATTGAAGGTACCGGCGTACAGGTCGACCTTGCCGTAGTAGTTGCGGGTACCGATGACGTGGTCAAAGTTGACCCAGCCATAGAAAAAGCCCCAGGCCACGTCGCGCATCATGGCGCGCAGGAAAGCATCGACCGGGATCAGGTGCGAGCGGGTCTGGCCTTTGGCCGGCCAGGTGATGCGGGCGAAATACTCGTCGCGCGACAGTTCGAAGGCGCCGAGTTTGTATGAGCGGTAGCCGGTAATGGCGTGGGGTGCGCTGGCCTGGACTTCATCGTCGGCAAGGTGGGCGGTGTCGGCAGCGGTTTCAAGCATGGCCATGGCGGAATTCCTCTTGTTTTGTGGGTGGGACGGTCGGGAGCGGCAGATCACTTGAAGCAGATGTCTGCCCATTTCTCGACCGACAACGGGCCTTTGATGGTCTGCTGCAGGATCACGCCCGGGCGACTGGCTTCAAAGCGATAGGCGGTGCCGACTGGCAACAGGCATTGATGGCCGCGCTTGAGCAGCACGTAGCCCATCGGTTTTCCCGCAGGTATCTCACCGGCCAGGTGCGTACCCTCACCGGCTTTCAACGGCGCATCGAGCTTGAGAAAATCCACGCGAACTTCACCGTCCATGACAATGGCGAACTCGTCGTGCGCTGCGGTGTACCAGGGCGACTGGCCTTCGGCACGGATGGACTCAACGACGTAGCCGAGGTTGAAACCGACCACGACTTTCTCATAAGGGAGGGATTTATCCGCCACTTCGAAAATGTTGGAAAAGGCATAGTGGCTGGCCTGGCCGCTGATGATTTCAACCGACCCTTTGGTGTAGTTGTCCAGCGAGCCGAAGACCGTTTCGATTGCAGCGCTACTCATGGTTTTCACCGTTTTGTTGTTGTAGTAACAGTGAGCCAACAGTACGTCGCGCCACCTCGGCGAACAATTAGAGGACCGGCGACAACAGTGTTTGCGAAACGCAAACACTGGAGCCTGCGCAATACTTGTGGGAGCGGGCTTGCTCGCGAACAAGATCTATCAGTTGACTCAGATGGCGACTKACACACCGCTTTCGCGAGCAAGCCCGCTCCCACAGGTTTAGTGTATTCGCCAGGGCTCTGCCTTTCAGCGGACCCAGCCACGTTCCAGCAAGGGCTTGTCCCAGCATGGCTCATCGCCGAAGTTGTCCACCAGAAAGTCGATCAACGTACGCACTTTCAAGGCCCGACGCTGGGTGGCGGGATACACCGCCGAAAAATTGAACGAGGACAGTGCGTAATCCGGCAATACCGGAATCAGCCGGCCGCTGAGCAAGTCATCGCTGGCCACCAGGGTCGGCAGGCAGACAATGCACACCCCGGTCTGCGCGTAATCGCGCAGCAGGTGCACGGAGTTGGAGCGCACCTGGCCCGGCAGACTCAGCTCCACTTGTTCGTCGTCGCGGGTGAAGATCCAGCGGTTGCGCGACGGATAGCCTTCGTACAAGGCGATCTTGTGTTGCAGCAACTCCTGGGGATGGGTCGGCACGCCGAACTCGCCGGCATAATCGGGCGACATACAGAACAATCGGCGCACGCTGAACAGCTTGCGCTCGATCAGGGTTTCGGCCATGGGCGGGAACATCTGGAACGCCACGTCGAAACCTTCTTCGATGGGGTCCACCACCCGGTCGTTGACGATCACGTCCACTTCGATGTCCGGGTACAACCGCGTGAACTCGGCCAGCATGCGGCCGAAGTGACCGATGGCAAACCCCGGCAACATCTGCACGCGCAATTTGCCGGTGGGTTTGGCGCGCAATTCGCGCATATGCTCGGTCAGCGAGTTGAAACCCGCGACCATGTCCGCGCACTCCTTGTAGTAGGTCTCGCCCACTTCGGAAAGCCGCACATGGCGCGTGCTGCGATGGAACAGCGGTGCATTGATGAATTGCTCCAGCTGTTGGATCCGGTGGGTGATCACCGAACGGGTCACGCCCAGTTGCTGGGCCGCCTTGGCGAAGTTGCCGGTTTCGGCAACCCGCACGAAGGCTTCGACACTGAGTAAACGATCCATGGGCAGGTACTCTGGAGGCTTTTGTTCTTATATGAATAGCGAGGTTAGCCTGTCGCTCCACATCCAGGGCGAAAACCTGCCTGTAGGAGCGAGCCTGCTCGCGATGGACTTGAGRACKCCGCGGGGWGTCAGGTACCCAGCGTTATCGTTAACGTCCATCGCGAGCAGGCTCGCTCCTACAGGTCATGGCCGGGCGGACAATCGTCGCTGCATCGGGAAAACCTGCCAGCCCAGGCGTTCGCTGATCAGTCCCCACACCCCTTGCGGGGCCTTGAGCATCATCACCACCGCGACCACGCCGAGGATGATCATGTACACCGCACCGTATTGCGCCAGGCAGCCGCGCAACACGAAGTAAATCAGCGTGCCAATCAACGGTCCTTCGAGGGTGCCGATGCCGCCGATGATCACGATGAAGATCACCACCGCTGTCCAGTCCTGCAGGTTGAACGCGGCGTCCGGGGAAATACGCAGCTTTTGCAGGAAGATCAGCGCCCCGACCACACCGGTGCAACCGGCGGCCAGCACGTAAACCATCAACTTGGTTCGGAACGTATCCACCCCGAGGCTTCCGGACGCCGGTTCAGAATCACGAATCGATGCCAGTGCCAGGCCCTGACGCGAGCGCAGCAGAAAAAACACGACGGCCACGGCGGCAATGGCGATGGCCAGCGCAGTGAAATAGATCAGCGTTTCGCGCCCGTCCCGGTCATTGCCGATCTGCCGCACAATCGCCGCCGGCAGGCTTTGCCCTGAACCGCCACCCAGACTGCTCATCTGCGCCAGGCCCAAACGGAAGACCTCCGCCACCACCCAGGTACCGATGGCGAAGTAGGCGCCACGCAGACGAAACACGATCAGCGCTGTGGGTATCGCCAACAGCGCCACCAACACGCCTGAAAGCAACACCGCGACCAAGGGCGGCACACCGAATTGACTCGCCAGCATAAACAACAGATAGCCGCCCAGACCGACGAAGGCCTGCTGCCCTACCGAGACCATGCCGGCGTAGCCCGCCAGCAAGTTCCACATTTGCGCCAATGCCAGGTAATAGGCGAACTCCACCACCAGGCGCAGGCTCGCCCGGTCGGCCCACAAGGGTGCACTGAGCAAGATCAGTACGCACAGGCCCAGCAACGACAGGCCGATGGTGCTGCTGGTGGTCGTGCGTTGTACGCGAAACCTGAGCGCGGGGTTGTTCAAGGCATTCATCAGTCGACACTCCGGGGAAACAGGCCACGCGGGCGCACGACCAGGATCAGCAGAAACACAAGGTGACCGGCGAGGATTTGCCAGCCGGGATCGATTTTTGCCCCCAGGGTTTGCGCAACGCCGAGAATCACCCCTCCGGCCAACGTGCCCCACAGGCTGCCCAGGCCACCGATGATCACCGCTTCGAAACCGTACAACAGCCGCGCCGGCCCGACCGTAGGATCAAAACTGGTGCGAATCGCCAGAAACACACCGGCAATCGACACCACGGCCATCGCCAGCGCCATGGCCAGGCCGAAAATGTGCGAGTTGTTGACGCCCATCAGCCGTGCGGTGTGCTGGTCATCAGAGGTGGCGCGAAACGCCCGGCCCAACGATGTTTTGTAGAACAGCAATTGCAGGCCGCCGATGATCAGCAGCGCACTGCAGAACACGATCAGCGGCATCACGCCGACGCTCAGGCTGCCAATGCCGACACTGGCCACCTCAAGGTCACCTTGAGCGAGTTTTTGGCTGTCGGCACTGAAGAATTCCAGCAGCCCGTTCTGCACGATGATCGACAGGCCGAACGTCACCAGCAACGGCGGCAGGATGTCCGTGCCCAGCGTGCGGTTGAGCAACAGCCGTTGCAGCAGATATCCGAAACAGAACATCAGCGGCACCACGATTAGCAAGCTCGCCAACGGGCTGAACCCCAGATGATTGACCACCATCAGTGCCAGGTACGACGCCAGGACGATGAAATCGCCATGGGCGATATTGACCAGGCGCATGATGCCGAACATCAACGACAACCCCACCGCGAACATCGCGTACAGGCCGCCAAGCAACATGCCTTGAAGTAAAGTATTGAGCCATTCCATCACTAGATCCCGAAATACGCGGCTTTGATTTGTGCTTTGTCCGCATCCCCAGGCCGACCGGTAAGGGACACGCGCCCTTCCTGAAAGCAATAGAAGCGGTCGCACACACTCAGTGCCTGATTGATGTCTTGCTCGACGAGAATCACCGTGGTGCCGTCAGCCTTGATCGAGGGCAGCGCGGCGTAGATGTCCTTGATCGTCGTCGGCGCCAGGCCCAGGCTGATTTCGTCGCACAACAGCAAATGCGGGTTGGCCATCAGGCCCCGGCCAATCGCAACCATTTGCTGTTGGCCGCCGGACAGCGCGGTGCCGGGACGTTTGCGCAGTTTTTCCAGCACTGGAAACAGCTGATAGATGCGTTTCAGCGTCCATGGCCCCGGGCGTTTGCTGTAGGCGCCGATCAGCAGGTTTTCTTCAACGGTCAGCGAGGGAAACAGCTTGCGGCCTTCCGGCACCAGCGCGATGCCCCGCTCCAATACCTGATTGGCCGCCAGGTCACCGATGGCCTGGCCCTTGAAGTGGATGGCGCCGGGCTGGTTCTTGATAAGCCCGGCGAGTGAGCGCAGGAACGTCGATTTGCCCGCGCCGTTGGAACCGATGATCGCCACGGTTTCACCGGCCTCAAGGGTCAGGCTGATGTCGAATAGCGCTTGAAAGTCGCCGTAGCCGGCGCAGAGTTTTTCAATGGTCAGCATGCGTCAGCTCCCAATGCCCATGTAGATGTCCTGGACCCGGGGATCGGCCATGACGCTGCGCGGCTCGCCTTCGGCCAATTTGGCACCGAAGTTGATCACCGTCAGGCGACTGACCACCGCCAGCAAGGCGTGCACGATGTGCTCGATCCAGATGATGGCGACGCCGGACTTGTGAATGCCTTGAATGGTTTCCACCAGTGCCAGGCATTCCGGTTCGGTCAGGCCACCGGCAATTTCGTCGAGCAACAACAGGCGCGGTCGGGTCGACAAGGCGCGAGCCATTTCCAGGCGCTTGCGGTCAAGCAAGGTCAACGAACCGGCCAGCACGTTGGCCTTGCGCATCAGGCCAGTGAGCTCCAGCGTCTGCGCACACCACTGGCTGGCTTCGTTGTCACGCAGCCGCGCACCAAAGGTCGCGCCCACCAGCAGGTTCTCGAACACGGTCATCTTCACGAACGGATGCGGAATCTGATGGGAGCGGCCGATGCCTTGCTGGCAGCGCTTGAACACGGGTTCGCGGGTGACGTTGCGGCCTTCGAAATGAATCGTGCCTTTGTCCGCCGCCACGCCGCCGGCGATCAGGTTGAACAGCGTGCTTTTACCCGCGCCGTTGGGGCCGATGATGCCCAGTGCTTCACCGGATTGCAGGGTCAGGTCGATGGCATCCGTGACCTTCACCTCGCCATAGCTTTTGTGCACATCGGTCATTTGTAGAAGTGGCTGTTGCATGGTGCACCGGTGTCCTTTTGCGCGATCAATACGTAATGGCCTGCATTTCGCCGCCCAACGGAATCGCCGGCGCGGTGGCATTGCTGGTCACGATCAGGTCGTATTTATTGTCCTTGCCCAGTCGCCACTGGCCACTGACCAGAGGCGTCTTGGCGACGTTCTTGACCGGTCCGCCATTCCAGTTGATCGGGCCGACCACGGTGTTGAGGTTGGTCTTGAGCAAGGCATCGCGGACCGCCTGGGCGTTGCCGATTTCTTCGGTGCGCTTGAGGATGTCCACTGCCAGTTCGAACAGGGCATGCACGAACCCCAACGGTTGCGTCCACTGCTTGCCGGTGGCCTGGGTGAAACCCTGGGCCAATTGGCCGGCACTGGCGCCGGTCAATGACGAGCTGAACGGGTGCGTCGGGCTCCACCAGATTTCGGTCGACAGGTTGTTGCCGGCCTTGCCCAATGCCTCGACTGCCGTCGGGAACAACAATGCCTTGCCCACCGACACGGCTTTCGGATTGAAGCCTTGCTGCCGGGCCTGGGTCCAGAACGTGCTCAGGTCCGGCGGGATGACCACGCCGGTAACGATCTCGACGTCGGCCTTTTTGAACGCGGCAATCTGCGCAGAGAAGTCGTCGGTCAGACTCTGGAAGCGGCCAGGGTCGACCAGTTGAAAGCCCTTTTGCGCCAGTACCGGCGGAAAACCGAGCTTCTGGTCGCCCCACGCATTGCCATCGCCGTCATTGGGGAACAGGCCACCGACGATTTTGTTCGACGGCATCGCCCCCCACATGGCGCTGTAGGTACCGATCACATCTTCCAAGCCCCAGAAAAAGTGGTAAGTCCACTCAAAGCCCTGCTCCGGCTTGCCGCCACGGGTAAAGAACCACGGCTGCCACGGCGCCACCGTGGAGATACATGGAACCTCGTTGATTTCGCATTGGTCGGACACCGGGTTGGTGGTTTCCGGGGTCGACGACACCAGCATCAGATCAACCTGGTCCGAGAGGATCAGCTCGCTCGCCACTTCCGCCGCGCGGTTGGGGTTGGACTGGCTGTCCTTGACGATAACTTCCAGGCGATAGGACTTGCCTGCGACATTGATCGAACTCTTCAGCACTTGCTTGAGCGACTCGATGATGTAGTTGTCGGCGGCCGCGAAAGGTGCCAACGGCCCRGTCTGCGGGCTGACATAACCGAGCTTGATCACCCGCTCGCTGCCGATGGCAAAGTTGAACGGCAGGCTGGACAGCGCCACGCCACCGGCAGCGACGCCGGTGCCGCGCAGGAAATCACGGCGGGAGAAGTCGCGGCCAAACAGGTTCTTATCGTTGTTGTCTGTCATGTAAGTACTCCAAAAGCCTGGACGAACGGGGTCGCCACGTGTGGCCGGGCCATCACGCAGGGTCAGGGATAAAGTAGGGAAATCCGTTTAGAAGAAGAAACTGACGTCGAATGACGCAACCACTTGCGAATCCTTTTCGCCGTCGGCATAGGCATCGCGGCCCGGGCCTGAATGGATGTCGTAGCGCAGTTCCGGGCGCAGGCGCACGTTGGGTGTCGGCGTCCAGGCCAGGTTGGTGGTGACGCCGTAGAAGCTGCCCCAGGTCGGATCGGGAACGCCGGTGTGCGGGTCGATGTTGGCCATCATCACGTGGACCGGGGCGTCGGTGTAGAACCACTCGGCGCGACTGTTCCACATCAGGTTTTCGCTAAGCTTGTGGTACCAGTTAACGTCCGCGCCGTACCAGGTGGCGTCTTTTTTGTTGGCAAACCCGGCGAAAGCACCCTGCTCCTGCTTGCCGTAGTTCAACTCCAGCGCCACGCGGTTGTCTGGATCGATGACTTGCGAAAGGGTCAGATAAGACGCCAGGCGCTTGAAGTCGTCATCCTTGGTGCCCGCCGGCAGCGGCGAGCCACAACTGCATTCGGCGAAGCTGTCGCCAGCACCATTGCCGTAGATGTTCTCCCAGTCGATCCAGGTGCCGAAGTCCGCCGAGCGCCAGCGTACGTTGGCGATCACGTCCGGCGAGTGATTGGGATCCTGCAGGTTGTTCCAGCCCTGGACCACACCCAGTTCGAAGCCGAGCATGCTTTCGCCCGGTTTCGAAGGCAGTTTGAACGAGTACAGCGCTCCGGCATGTTTGGCCGGGCCGTGCATGAATGAATAGGTGTGCGAGTAGAAGTCAGTGGGTGCAGGGGATGGCAAGGCGAAGCCGATTTCGTTTTCCAGCGGCGTGTGGAAAATCCCGATCATCAGATCCGAACCGCCGAGCACCGGGAAGTAAAAATCAGCATACGCCTGGGCAATGGTCAACGCCGGATCTTCGGCCTTGTTGTTGCGGTTGACGCTCAGGTCTTCATCCCAGCCGTAGGTCTTGAAGAAACGCGCGTCCTTGCCGTACAGCGCCGTGACATTGAAACCCCAGTCAGCTTCTTGCGGCATCGGTCCGGGAAACGGTCCGACACGACCGACCACATTGCTCTTGGGTTTCTTTTCCACGGCCAGGGCGAACTGGTTGAGGTTCACACCTTCGTCGGTATTGAAGAAGCTTTGCTTGCTGACGTCATCCGTGCCGTTGTTGTTATAGATCACACCGGCCTGAGCCCAGCCGTAGACCTTGATCCCATGTTCACGCTCAAGGCTGTCGCCGAAGACATTGCGCACCAGCGAACCCATGGGATCGTCTGCTGCCAGAGCCATAGAGGGAAACAAAACGTCGGCACCCAGAACGGGCGCGAACAGGGTTGCTGCGCAAACCCATGCACGAATACTCATACCTGCCTTCCTTATTTTTATTAGGCGCCAATCCCCCGAAGGGGCATGAGGCCGAAAGCAAGGTATGACGTCTTGATGAGCCCTGGCTTGAGCTCCACCCGATCGTTGGCGGATCGTGGTGTTCGGCGTAATGGAGGCTACAAGTCCGCCACTGCACCAACAATTCCATTCTCGGCGACTTCAGTGTTTGCGTATTCAGAACAATGCTGGCGTCGTTGAACTGGGGTATGACCCCAATCACCTGTAGGAGCGAGCCTGCTCGCGATGGCGGCGCGTCAGACGAAATAGACGTCGACTGACACGCCGCCATCGCGAGCAGGCTCGCTCCTACAGGTCTATCGGTGATTTGGAGATTTGTGGTTATTCAGGTGGATCGAGCTGATCCAGCGCCCGGTTCACCGCCAGTTCGCCGAGCATGATGACTTGCGCAATGCCGAGCAGCGCATTGCGGCTGGTTCCTTGCAGATGATCCACCAGATCGGTGGCCATGACATTGGCCGACGCCAGCGATTCACAGGCATGCACCAGCAAGGTTTCGACATTGAGTTCGGGATTGACGATGAACATGGAACCGGGTTTGCGCGGCGTGGCCATGATGCTTGGGCCGGGGTTTAGGTAGTGATCGAGGGCGCGCTCGGCGGCTTCGTGGAGCTTTTGGGAGTCGAGGCTTTCGTACGTGGATGTCGGATCGGTGTCCGGGGGGTTGGGTGTGACTTTGAACATGGATGTAACTCCTGGATGTAGATGAGGAGCCATCAACCTTCGCTACCAAACGAGGGGTGGCGGCCATACGCAGGTTGGTAGACCGGCCCAGGAACCCGGCGCATCCGAAGATGCCCTACGCATGACCACCATTAAGCAGAGACAAAAACTCTGCAAAGCGTGGTGCACTGCGCCTGGATAACCGGGCTACCAAACCCGATCGCTGTTGTTTTGCAGCGACCGGCCAACGATAGAACCCGCCCCCAAGACGCACAAGCCGGCGGATTCTGGCGTAGCTGTAGGCAATGACGCAAGCCGACGTAGCTTGCGGGAAGTAACGCTGACAGCCGTTAAACAGATCTCAAACAGCCGGCTGCAAAACATCTGTCTGACACAAAAAAACTGTGGGAGCGGGCTTGCTCGCGAAGGCGGTGTG
>NZ_JBFREX010000060.1:0-21289 GCF_052114525.1 Pseudomonas sp. KB_15
GTGTCAGTCACCGTGTCAGTCACCAGTTGGGTCAACTGACACACCGCCTTCGCGAGCAAGCCCGCTCCCACAGGGGGGGTGTGGTGTTGATCAGGCGTTGGTGGTCAGCGGATAGAGCTTGTCATCGAACTGCGACAGCTTCGGAAATTCCAGTGGTTGGTCGTCGCTCAGATGCTGCAGGCGCTGGCCGTAATCAACCAGAAATTGCTGGCGCGCTTCGTCGCTGATGTACGGCACATGCCAGGCCACGAAGGGTTCCAGTACATCAAAACCAACATAAGCCAGGGTTCCGCGCAGGATCGGCCGCAGCATGTCCTCCAGCGGGCCGTGAATCGCGCCCTCACCGAACATGTGTTCACGCCCGCCCAGGGTCACGGTCACCAGCGCCTTCTTCCCAGCCAAACCACCCTGATCATAGAAGCGCTTGCCGCCATAGCAGATGCCCGACACCAGTACCCGATCAATCCAGCCCTTGAGCATGGCCGGGGTGGAGAACCAGAAGATCGGGAAGTTGAGGATCAACAGGTCGGCCCACAGCAGCTTGTCCAGCTCGGCCTGGATGTCCGCCGCCAGCGACTGGCTTTTCACACCCAGGCGTTGTTCCAGGGCATAGACCAGGTACTCGGGGTTTTCCCGATTCGAGAAGTCCGCGTCGCTGGCCACCGGGTTCCAGTTCATTTTGTACAGGTCGCTGACCTGTACTTCGTGGCCCTGGGCTTCAAGGGTGGCGACAGCCTGGTCGCGCAGGGCGGCGGTGAAGGATTGCGGCTCCGGGTGAGCGTGGACGATCAGTACTTTCATGGTGGTTCCTTAGACTTTTTCCAGCGTATTGGTAGTAGGTTTGGAAGCGCGTGCGGCCAGCAACCGGTCGAGCCAGTCGGGGTCCATTTGCGGTTCGGAAGAAAACAGCAGGCCGGTGTAGTCCTGATGTGGCGGGGTGAAAATCTGGCTGCGCGAGCCGTGGTCCACCACCCTGCCCCGTTGCATCACCAATACCTCATCGGCAATCGCCCGAACAGTAGCAACATCGTGGGTGATGAACAGGTATGCGACACCCAGTTGCTGCTGGATGCGGTTGAGCAGTTTCAGCACGCCCTCGGCCACCAGTTGGTCGAGGGCCGAGGTCACTTCATCGCAGATGATCAGCTGCGGATCGGCCGCCAGCGCCCGGGCGATGCAGATGCGTTGTTTCTGCCCGCCGGACAATTCACGGGGCTGACGCTCCATGAAGGTGGCCGGGTCGAGTTCGATCATCTCCAGCAGTTCGGCGACCCGGGCGCGCATGGCCTTGCCCTTGAGCCCGAGGTAGAACGTCAACGGTCGGCCGATGATATCGACGATGCGCTGACGCGGATTCAGCGCGGTGTCGGGGATCTGGTAGATCATCTGGATGCGCCGCAGCTGCTCCTTGCTGCGCTGGCGAAAATCCGCCGGCAATGGCTGGCCGTCGTACAGCACCTCGCCATAAGTCGGCGGCAGCAAACCGGTGATCAACCGCGCCGTGGAGCTTTTGCCGCTGCCGGATTCGCCGATGACCGCCAGGGTCTGACCGCGATACAGCTTCAGGGAAACATCGTGCAGCACCGGTTGCCGGCCGTAACTGGCGCAACTGTTGCGCAGTTCCAGCAGCGGCTGTTCCTGTTGCGGGCAGGCCTTGGGTTCGGTGCGAAAACTGCGCACCGCCCACAGCGACTTGGTGTAGTCCTCCTGCGGGTCGCCGAGCATCTGCCGGGTCTCGGCCTCCTCCACCAGTTTGCCGTGGCGCAGCACCATGATGCGGTCGGCCATTTGCGCCACCACCGCCAGGTCGTGGCTGATGTAGATCGCCGCGCTGCCGTAGGTCGCGACTGCATCACGGATGGCGGCGAGGACTTCGATCTGGGTGGTGACGTCGAGCGCGGTGGTCGGTTCGTCGAAGATGATCAGGTCCGGATGGCAAGCCATGGCCATGGCGGTCATGACTCGCTGCAACTGGCCGCCGGAGACTTGATGCGGATAGCGCTGGCCGATGGTCTCGGGATTGGGCAGACGTAGTACCCGATACAGTTCTACCGCGTCGCGCATGGCCTGGTCGCGGCTCATGCCGCCGTTTTTCACGGCAGTTTCGACGTGTTGATCGATCAGCCGATGGGCCGGGTTGAACGAGGCTGCTGCACTCTGTGCCACATAGGCAATACGCAGGCCACGCAGTTTGCGCAGGGCTTCGGGCTTGGCGTTGAGCAAGTCGATGCCGTCGAAATGCACCGAGCCACCCGTGATCCGGCAGCCGTCGCGGGTGTAGCCCATGGCCGACAGGCCGAGGGTCGACTTGCCCGCGCCGGACTCGCCGATCAGCCCCAGCACTTCGCCCCGTTGCAGGGTCAGGTCGATGCCCTTGATCAGCGGATGCCAGGCGTCTTCGTAATGGCCTTCGATGTGCAGGTCGCGGATTTCCAGCAAAGGTTTTGTGCTCGTCATGTTCAGCATTCCTTGAGACCGCTGGATTTGTGCAGCATCCAGTCGACGACGAAGTTGACGCTGACCGTGATCAACGCCACGGCCAGGGCAGGCAGCAACGGGCTGATGTCGCCGAAGGTGATCAGCACCGCGTTGTCACGCACCATGCTGCCCCAGTCGGCGGTGGGCGGTTGAATGCCCAGGCCGAGGAACGACAGCGCACTGATGAACAGGAACACAAAGCAGAAGCGCAGGCCGAACTCGGCAATCAGCGGCGCCGCGGCGTTGGGCAACACTTCGCGGGTGACCAGCCACCACAGGCCTTCGCCACGCAGGCGTGCGGCTTCAACGAAGTCCTGCACCACCACGTTCATCGCCACGGCGCGAGACAGTCGAAACACCCGGGTCGCATCCAGCAACGCAATCACCAATACCAGCGAAGTCGCCGTGGTGCCGACCACACTGAGAATCAGCAAGGCGAAGATCAGTTGCGGAATGGCCATCAGGATGTCCACCAGTCGCGACAGGCCCTGATCGACCCAACCGCCCTTGATCGCCGCGATCAGACCGCTCAAGCCACCGAGCAGAAACGCCAGCACGGTGGTCAGGAAGGCAATGCCCAGGGTATTGCGCGCGCCATAGACCAGGCGACTGAACATGTCGCGCCCCAGGTTATCGGTGCCCAACAGGAACTGTCCGCCCCACGGCGCAAAGCCCTCGCCCACCACCTGGGTTTCGCCGAACGGCGCCAGTACCGGTGCGAACACGGCCACCAGGATGTAAAGCAGGATCATCAACAACCCGAACTTGGCGCTCAGCGGCGCCCGCCACACTTGTTTCAACAGGCTCATGGTCTACCCCTTCGGATGCATCAGGCGTGGGTTGCTGGCAATCGACAGCACATCGGCGCTGGTGTTGAGCAGGATGTAGGTCGCGGCAAAGATCAGGCTGCAGGCCTGCACCACCGGGATGTCGCGCTTGGCCACCGAGTCCACCAGCAACTGGCCGAGCCCCGGATAGACAAACACCACTTCGACCACCACCACACCGACCACCAGGTACGCCAGGTTCAGGGCTACCACGTTGACGATGGGTGCCAGGGCATTGGGCAAGGCGTGGCGGAAGATGATCCGCGACTGGCTGATGCCCTTGAGCCGGGCCATTTCGATGTAGGGGCTGGCCAGCAGGTTGATCAGGGAGGCGCGGGTCATGCGCATCATCTGTGCGATCACCACCAGGCTCAGGGTCGCCACCGGCAACACCGAGCGTTCCAGTACCGTACCCAACGAAGCGTCCGGCGCCAGGTTGGAAATGCTCGGGAACCAGTTGAGCTTCACCGCGAACACCAGGATCAGGATGTAGGCAACGAAGAACTCGGGGAACGACACCGCGCTCAGGGCCGAGGTGTTGAGCAAACGGTCGAACCAGCTGTTGCGGTACAACGCGGCGAGCATCCCCAGCAGCAGGGCCAACGGCACGGAAACCAGCGCCGCCAGCAGCGCCAGGCTGAAGGTGTTGCCCAAACGCGCGCCGACCAGTTCAGCGATCGGCCGCTGGTTGGCCAGCGACACGCCGAGGTCGCCTTGCAACAGGTGCCAGATCCAGTGGCCGAAACGGGTCAATGGCGGCATATCCAGCCCCAGTTGCGCACGGTAGGCCGCCACGGTTTCCGGGGTGGCCGACTGGCCGAGCATGGCCTGGGCGATATCGCCCGGGAGCATGCCGACCGCTAGAAAAATGATCACTGACACCGCAAACAGCGATAACAGCCCCAATGCCAGACGCTGCAACAGCAGCTTGAAAATACTTCTCATCGTGCGGTTCCTTGAAAATGGGCACGCTTGCATAATCCTGCAAATTTCTACTGTGGGAACACGAACCCCTGTGGGAGCGAGCTTGCTCGCGATAGCGGACTGTCAGCCAACATTGATGTTGAATGTGCTGCCGTCATCGCGAGCAAGCTCGCTCCCACAGTTGATCTCCACAGTTCAACTTTCCGGGTTATGCCTGCCACCAGCGCTCGATCACCCGCAGGCCGTCCAGCTCGCCATACGGCGCAGTCTGTCCGCCGTGAACGACGCGGTTGGAGCGGGCTGCCACGGAGCTGGCGAACAGCGGCACGATCGCCCCGCCCTCGTCCCGGCACAGCGCCTGCATTTCGTTGTACATCTCGCGGCGCAGCGGGTCGTTCATCTCGCCGCGGGCGGCGTTGAGCAGCTGGTTGAAACGCGGGTTGTCCCAGTGGGTTTCGTTCCACGCTGCACCCTTGGCATAACCGATGCTGAACATGCGGTCGGCGGTCAGGCTGCTGTACCAGAACGAAGTGGTGAAGGGTTGTTTCATCCATACGTTGGAGAAGAAGCCATCCGCTGGCTCGCGCACCACGTCGATGTCGATCCCGGCGGCACGGGCCTGCTCCTTGAACAGTACCGAGGCGTCCACGGCGCCGGAATACGCTGCGTCGGAGGCTTGCAGGCGCACCTTGAGCGAATCCAGGCCGGCCTTTTTCAGGTAGAAGCGCGATTTGTCCGGATCGTAGGTGCGTTGTTCCAGCGCGGTGTTGATGAAGCGGCTGCCGGGCTGGATCGGGTGGTCGTTGCCCACCAGGCCATAGCCGTGCAGCACCGAGGCCAGCAGGGTCTCGCGGTTGATCGCATGTTTCATCGCCAGGCGCACGTCGTTGTTCTGGAACGCCTGGCTGTCGGTGAGCATCGGGAAGGTGTAGTGCTGGGCGCCCTTGGTTTCTTCGATGACCAGGTTCGGGTTGCGCTTGAGCAGCGCGACGGTTTTCAGGTCGACCTTGTTGATCACATCCACTTGCCCGGTAACCAGCGCATTGACCCGTGCAGCGCCGTCGGCGATGGCAATCAGTTCGGCACTGGCGAAGTGCGCCCGACCCGGTTTCCAGTAATCGGGGCTGCGTTCCAGGGTCATGCGTACGCCCGGTTCGAAGTCCTTGAGGCGATAGCCCCCGGTGCCGGCGCCGGCCTGCCAGTCCGCCGTGCCATCCTTGCTTGGCATGATCGCCAGGTGGTAATCGGCGACCACGTAGGAGAAATCAGCGTTGCCCGAGTGCAGCTCGAACACCACGCTGTCGCTACCGTTGGCGCTGACCTTGGCCACGTCTCCCAGCACGGTCTTGGCCGCCGAGGTGGATTTCTCGCCGAGGTGATGCTGGATCGAAGCCACCACGTCATCGGCGGTCAGGGTCTTGCCATTGTGAAAGGTCACGCCCTGACGGATTTTGAAGGTCCAGATGCGCGCGTCCGGGGTCGAGGTCCAGCTCTCGGCCAGTTCCGGAATGGCTGTGCCGTCGACGGCAATTTCGGTCAGGGTGTTATAGACCGCCGAGAAACCGACGAAGGTGAAGGTATCGCTCCACGAGCCCGGATCTTTCGAGTCGGTG
Organism: Pseudomonas sp. KB_15; assembly: GCF_052114525.1. Taxonomy (NCBI): domain Bacteria; kingdom Pseudomonadati; phylum Pseudomonadota; class Gammaproteobacteria; order Pseudomonadales; family Pseudomonadaceae; genus Pseudomonas; species Pseudomonas sp. KB_15. Next base: position 5,843 of record NZ_JBFREX010000060.1, read on the forward strand.
GTGCTGCCACCGGCCAGACCCAGGCGCAACACGCCGCCGGGTTTGGGTTTGGCTTCTTCAGCGAAGGCGCCAAACGGCAGGCCCATGGAGAACGCCCCGGCCATCGCCGCAGCCGCCGCGCTGTACTTCAAGAAGTCTCGACGCGGGAAGCTGAATTCATGGTTCGCTTGAGTAATCTTGTTTTTGTTATCGCTCATTGCATTGCCCCTGATCAAAAAGCTAATGAATTACCGGTTCAAAACCACGCAAGACACCGGGCCAGGGCCCGGTGCGTACTGCATTCGAATTGCCAGAGATCACACCTGGATCGCCTTCACTTCGACGAACTCGTTCAGCCCCTCCTCACCCCATTCGCGACCGTTACCCGATTGTTTGTAACCACCGAACGGCGCCTGATAATTGAACGCCGCGCCATTGAGGAAGCACTGACCGGCGCGCATCTGACGCCCCAGCTGCAAGGCACGCTCGGCACTGCCGGCCCAGACGCCGCTGGACAGGCCGAACGGCGAGTCATTGGCCATTTGCACCGCTTGCGCCTCATCGGCATAAGGGATCAGGCACAACACCGGGCCGAAGATTTCTTCCTGGGCGATGCGCATGCGGTTATCGACATCGGCGAACAGCGTCGGGCTGACATAGAAGCCGCGCTCCAATGCCGACGGCGTGTCACCGCCGCACAGCAGCCGTGCACCTTCCTGTTGGCCGACCTTGATGTAATCGAGCACGGTGCGTTTTTGCCCGGCCGAACACATCGGGCCGAGAAAGCTTTGCGGGTCGAGGGGATCGCCCATGCGCAGGCTCAGGGTCTCTTGCAGGGCAATTTCCACGGCTTCGGCATAACGGCTGGCCGGCAGCAGCATGCGGGTCAACGCGGTGCAGGTCTGGCCGGAGTTGATCATCACGTCCTGCACGCCGTAGCGCACAGCCGCATCCAGGTCCGCATCCTCGGCGATCAGCAGCGGCGACTTGCCACCCAGCTCCAGGCACACGCGTTTAACTGAAGGTGCCGCCGCTTGCGCAACGCGAACGCCGGCGCCGGTGGAACCGGTGAACGACACCATGTCCACGTCCGGGTGTTTGGCCAGCGCTTCGCCGACTTTCGAGCCCGGTCCGCTGACCAGGTTGAACACCCCGGCCGGCAAACCGATGTCTTCGATCATTTGCGCCAACAGGAAGGCATGCAGCGGCGTTTCCTGGCTTGGCTTGACCACCACGGTGCAACCGGCGGCCAGGGCCGGGGCGAGTTTGCCGATCAACTGGTGCAGCGGGTAATTCCACGGGTTGATGAACGCGCAGACACCCACTGCCTCACGGATTACCAGTGAATTGCCGACTTCGCGCACCTCGTCCATGAGATGAGCCAGTTCGACGTACTGCTCAAGGCCAGCGATCGGCCCGTCGACCTGCACCGAGCGGCACCATTGCACCGGCATGCCCAGTTCAGTGGTGATGACCGCGGCCATCTCATCGGCACGATTGCGCAGTTGATCGGCCAGGGCACGGATATAACCGGCACGCACGCTGGACGGCGTGCGCGACCATGAAGCGAAGGCCCGGCGAGCCGCCGCCACGGCGTTTTCGACATCGAGTTCATCACCCAGCGGAACGCTGCCGCACACTTGCTCGGTGGCCGGGTTGATCACCTCGGCGATGCCCTGCCCCGAAGGTTTCTGCCAGCGACCATCAATAAACAACGCCTTGTGGTTAAGCATGTAGCTGAGCCTCCATCAGTTCTTGGGCACAACGGGCAATGCGCTGGCAGGCATCGCGCAGCGGTTCAGCGCCGACCACCAGGCCGAGTCGGATATGCCCCGCCGCACTCGGACCAAAGGCCTCGCCGGCCAGTACCGACACACCGTGGCGATCCAGCAGACGGTCGGCAAAGGCCTGGGCACTGAGCCCGGTCTGGAGGATATCGAGCATCACGAACATGCCGCCGTCAGGTTTCAGTGCGCGTACGCCTGGGCAGTCAGCGAGGCTGTCGCACACCAGATCGCGACGCTGGCGATAGGCTTCGCGCATGGCTTGCAGTTCCGGCAGGTTGCTTTCCAGCGCGATGACCGCGGCGTCCTGAATGAAATCCGGCGAGCCGTAGAGCATGCACAGCGCGAGGTTTTCCAGGTGCGCGGCCAGCGATGGCGGCGCCACCACCCAGCCCACCCGCCATCCGGTCATGGCGTGGGATTTCGACAGGCTGTTGAGGGTCGCGGTGCGCTCGGCCATGCCCGGCAGACTCGCCGGGCTGACGTGTTCACCTTCGAACAGCAACTCGCTGTAGACCTCGTCGGAAATCAGCCACAGGTCGTGGGCGATGCACAACTCTGCCAATGCGGCCCAGGTGCTGCGCGGCAGACTGGCGCCGGACGGGTTGTGCGGGCTGTTCAGCGCCAAGGCACGGGTACGTGGGGTGATACGCGCGGCGACATCTTCGGGCAACACGCGGAAGCCGTTTTCCGAGCGCACGGGCACCGGCACCACCACGGCGCCACAGGCACCGAACACCGCTTCGTAGGTGACGTACATCGGCTCGGCGACGATCACTTCGTCACCCGGATTCAGCACGCATTGGGCCACGCTGAACAACGCACATTGTGCCCCGGCCAGTACGGTCACCTGATCGGCCGAAACGCTTTGGCCGCTGCGTTGTTGATGACGCCTGGCGATGGCTTCACGCAGGGCACGCTTGCCGCGCACCTCGGCATAGTGAGTGTTGCCATTGAGCAGGCTGTCGATGGCACCCTGCACGATGGGCTGCGGCGTATCGAAATCCGGGTCGCCCACGGACAACAGCAGAATGTCTGCGCCTTGCTCGCGCAAGGCTAGCGCACGGTAATGAATATCCCAGGCGGCAGCGCCATCACCGGCGATTCGTTGAGTCAGATCGGAAAAGCGCATGGCCCCATCCCCTTGAAATACAGATCAGTGCGCACAGGCGTGCTTGAGTTCGATCAGGGTCACGCCGTTGCGCTTGAAGCCGTGGCGCAAGTCAGCCTGCAACTCCGTCAGGTTTTGCGGCTGCGTCACGGTGCAGCCGAACGCACGACCGAGGGCGGCGAAATCCGGGTTGCGCGGCAATACGCCGATGGGCTCGATGTCGAGGCCAAGCATGTCGTCGCGGATTTGCCCCAGCGCGTCGTTGTTCCACAGCAGCACCACCAGCGGGCTGTCCAGCTCTTCGACGGCGGTCGCCAGTTCCTGGGCGGTGTAGAGGAATCCACCGTCACCGACCAGCACCAGTCCCGGACGTTGCGGTGCGCCGAACTTGGCGCCGATCCCGGCCGGCAGGCCGTAACCCAAGGTGCCGTAACCGGTCGGATGCAACCAGCTGCGGATGGCCAGGCTGTCAAAGGCGTAGTTACCCGTATACGCAAGCTGGGTCATGTCGGTGCTGATGAACGCGTTGTCCGGCAGCTCTGCGGCGATACGGTCGAGAATCGATTGATGGATCGACTGCAACGGGCCATGGCTGGCCTTGACCGCTTCGCGCAGTGCGGCGACCGAGGCAATCGCTGCGCTGGCATCACGCACGTCGGACGGCAGGCGCTCAAGCAAACCACTGAGGGTTTGTTGTGCATCGCCATGCAATGCCACTGCGCAGGGGTAGAAGTCGTTGAATTTGCGTGGGTCGATATCCACCCGCAGCAGTTCAGCGTTGAGCGGCAGGCGTTCGCGCCAGTAGTCGGTGTCGGCCATTTCGGTGCCAACCGCCAGCACCACGTCGGCCTTGGCGATCAGGTTCCAGCCCGGTTCCACACACAACGCCGACCCGGCATTGAGTGGCGCATCCGGCGGCAGCAGGCCCTTGCCGGCGACACTGGTAAACAGCGGTGCGGCGAGCCGGGTGCTGATGGCTTGCAGTTCTGAAGTGGCATTCAACGCCCCACCACCGGCGATGATCATCGGGCGCTTGGCAGCGTTGAGTTTGGCCACGGCTTGATCCAGCGCATTGGCAGATGCCGGACCACGACCCGGACGACGCACCACCTCATTGCTCCAGTCACGGGCAATTGGCGCCGACAGCACGTCCAGCGGTACCGAGATGTGCACCGGGCGCGGCCGCTCACTGTCGAACACCGCGTAGGCACGGGCGATCAATTCGGGAAGGTCTTCGGCGGTCAGTGCCACTGCGGAGAACGCGGTAATCGGCGCCGTCATCGCGCGTTGATCCTGACACTCGTGCAGGCTGCCCCAGCCCTTGCCGAGGCTGGCGCTGTGGTTGACGCTGGAAATCACCAGCATCGGAATCGAGTCGGCGTAGGCCTGGCCGATGCCGGTGGCGGCGTTGGTCACGCCGGGGCCGGTGATGACGAAGCACACACCGGGTTTGCCGCTGACCCGGGCGTAGCCGTCGGCCATGAAACTGGCGCCTTGCTCATGGCGGGTCAAGACGTGGCGGATGCCGCTGCCGGGCAAGCCACGATACAGCTCCAGGGTGTGTACGCCGGGGATGCCGAACACGGTATCGACGCCGTAGTTGGCCAACAGACGCACCAGGGCCTGGCCACCGGTCAACGTTTTGCTTTGCATATTCATGTCCTCACTCGTGGCCGAGGCGAATCAACGCATCGACCGCAGTCGTGCCTTGGGCACCGACCAACAATGGGTTCACATCGAGTTCCAGCAACTGTGCGGCGTTTTCGCAGGCGTAATCGGCCACGGCGCGGATCGCGGTCACCAGGGCGTCGAGGTCTGCGGACTCGCGACCACGGAAACCTTGCAGCAACGGCGCACTGCGCAGGCTGAGCAAGGCCTTGCGGATGGCGCCGTCGGTGGTCGGCAGCAACAGGCTGCGACTGTCCTTGAGCAATTCCACCAGAATGCCGCCGGCACCGATCACCAGCGCGAGGCCGAAATCGTTTTCGCGTTTGATGCCGACGATCAGTTCGGCCAGTGGCGGTCTGGCCATTGGCTCCAGCAACAGTTGATTGAAGGCTACGCCCGGAGCGTAAGCGGCAATGCTGCTGTGCATTTTTTCCAGGGCTGCGCTCAATGCCGCGCCATCCTTGAGGTTCAGCGCCACGGCGCCGGCTTCGGTCTTGTGCGGCAGCTGTGCGCTAACGGCTTTCAAGACCAGCGGATAGCCCAGTGATTCGGCATCCTTCAGGGCTTGCTCCGGGGTGCTCAACACGCCGTTTGGCGTCGGCAGGCCAAAGGCTTTCAACGCCTGTTTGGAATCCCATTCATTGAGCAAGCGCCCTTCGCCTTCCAGTGCGTGCGGGCACAGCGGCACCAGTGCCGATTCGCCCAGCGCCAACAAAGCCTGGCGATTGCGCTGATAACCGGCGATGCGTCCCCACGCGGCCAATCCGTCTTCAACGCCCTGCAAAGCCGCGACGCCTTGTGCGTGCAGACGCTCACGGGCATGGGCCGGCAGCAACTCGGGGAAGGCCGAAGTAACGAAACCAGTCTTGCCGTGACGTTGCAGTGCCGCGCAGTACAGCTCCAGCAACAGGTCACATTCCTTGCGCTCGCCGGTGAACTCCGACGGGTAGTCGAGTACCAGCATCGCCGCGTCGGCTTCGGTGCGCAGGGCGCTGTCGAGCATGCGGTTCAAGGCTTCGCCGTCGCCCCAGATGGCCGTGGTGAAGTCCAGCGGATTGACCAGGTTGGCGTAACTCGGCAGCACCTGCGCGAGTTCGCCGACCTGTCCTTGATCGAGCTTCGGCAGGCCCAGGTCGTTGCGTTCGGCGTAGTCGGCAATCAGGCCGGCGTCGCCGCCGGAACAGGCCAGCGCGATCAGGCTATTGCCTGCCGGCAGGTTGCCGCAGGCGGCGGCTTTCAGGGTTTCGACAAAACTCACCGGGCCGCTGACGCGGATCACCCCGAGACGGTCGAACAACGCGTCGTACAGCGCATCGGAACCGGACAGCGAACTGGTGTGACTCAAGGCCAGCTCGGCGCCGATCTGCGACACGCCGGTTTTCAGGGCAATGATCGGGATGCCCTTCTCCAGCGCCTTGTGCGCGGCCCGGGCGAAACCCGGGACGTTTTTCAGCCCTTCCAGGTGCAAGCCGATGGCGGTGACCCGCGGTTCGTCGAGCAGCACGTCCATCAATTCGGCGACGCCCAGTTGCGCCTGATTGCCGACCGAAGCCATGTAGGCCACCGGCAGCGAGCGGTCGCTCATGGACAGGTTGTAGGCGAAGTTGCCGCTCTGGGTCAGCACCGCCACGCCCTTCTCCACCGCTTTGCCGCCGTGGGCCACCGGCCACAGCGCAGAGCTGTGCAGGTAGTCGAGCAGGCCGTAGCAGTTGGGGCCCAGCAACGCCATGTCGCCAGCGGCCTTGAGCAATTGCTGTTGCAGGGCCTGGCCTTCGGCGCCCGTTTCGGCGAAACCCGAGGCGTAGCAGATTGCCCCGCCGGCGCCGATGGCAGCCAGTTCGGCCACGCAGGTCAGCGTCAGTTCGCGGTTGGTGGCGATGAATACAGCGTCCGGGCCGCAAGGCAGCTCGGCAACGCTGCGCACGCATGGCACACCTTCAAGGCTGTCGTGCTGTGGATTGACCAGCCACATTTGCCCTTGGTAGCCACCCTCGGCACAGCGCTTGAGGGCGCGCGCCATGCTGCGGCCACCGACAAACGCGACGTGCTGCGGTGCAAGCATGCGTTTGAGGTTGTCACGAATCTTCTGGGACATGGTTGTTCTCCGGTCCGGTCAGCGCAGCAGCGGCCGCAGCAGCTCGCGGGAAATGATGTGGCGCTGGATTTCCGAAGTGCCTTCCCAGATCCGCTCGATCCGCGCGTTACGCCAGATGCGCTCCACCGGACCTTCGTCCATCAGGCCCATGCCGCCGAAAATCTGTACCGCTTCATCGGCGGTACGGCCGAGCACTTCACTGGCGAACAGCTTGGCCATGCCGGCCTCGCCATCGGTCATGGTGCCCTGGTCCATTTTCCAGGCGGTGTGCAGGGTCAGCAGTTCGGCGGCGCGGATTTGCGTGGCCATGTCGGCCAATTTGAACGACACGCCCTGGTAGGTGCCGATGGGCTGGCCGAATTGCTTGCGGTCCGCCGCCCATTGCAACGACACGTCCAGTGCGCGCTGGGCCTGCCCGACGCAGTTGGCCGCGACCATCACGCGCCCGGCCGTCAGCCAGGCGTTGGCCACATCCCAACCCTTGCCGACTTCGCCCAGCACTTTGCTGGCCGGCACACGGCAGTCGTCGAAGAACATTTCGAAGGTATGGTAACCACGGTTGCTCACGCACTTCGGTCCACGGCGAATGGTCATGCCCGGGGTGTTGCGGTCGACCAGGAACGAGGTCACGGCGTTACGCTTTTTGCCGTTGTGTTCATAGGTGTCGGTCACGGCAAAGACGATGGCGAAATCGGCATGCCCGGCGTGGCTGATGAAATGCTTGCTGCCGTTGAGAATGAAGTCGTCGCCTTCACGCACGGCGCGGGTCTTGATCGCATTGGCATCGGAACCGGCACCCGGTTCGGTCAGGGCGAAACAGTCGATTTTCTCGCCCTGGATGCACGGCAACAGGTAGTCGTTGATCTGGTCGCCAGTGCAGGCCATGAGGATTTTCGACGGCCGCGCGACAAACACGTGCAGTGCCCAGGACACCTTCGACAGCTCACGTTCGATCAGCGCCTGGGACAGGTAGTCCAGGCCACCGCCGCCCACTTCTTCGGGCATGTTGAAGGCGTAGAAGCCGGCTGCAATCGCCTTGCCGCGAATCTGCGCCGCCAGTTCCGGGGAGACCTCGTCGGCGCGGTCGACTTGCTCTTCATAGGGCAGCAGTTCCTTCTCGACGAAGCTGCGTACCGAGTCCACCAACATTTCTTGTTCTTGGGTCAGTTGGAAATTCATGCTGCTACCTGTTGTTCGTGTACTGAAAGAAGTGTGGGAATCAACGGCCGACGAAACGTGCCGGACGTTTTTCCATGGCGGCGCGCAGGGCTTCGTTGCCGTCTTCGCTGCGACCGCACAACAGGCCGGCGGCGAGCTCGGCCTGCAGTTGTTCGGGCAGGCTGCGTTCGGCACCTTCGCGCATGAGTTTTTTGGTCTGGGCGAAAGCGAAGGTCGGCCCGCTGGCCAGGCGTGCAGCGAGTTCACTGACCACGGTCAGCAGCTGATCATCTGCGCAGACTTCACCAACCAGGCCGGCACTCAGGGCACGGTCGGCGCCCCACATTTCGTCGAGGAACAGCAGGCGCTTGGCCTGCTCGCTGCCGATCAGGCGTGGCAGGTGCCAACTGGCGCCGGCATCCGGCGAGTACGCCATGCTGGTGTAGCCGGCCTTGAAGCGCGCCGATTGCCCGGCAATGCGCAGGTCGCAGCACAGGGTCAGGTCCATCCCGGCGCCGACGGCGGTGCCGTTGATGGCGGCGATGGTCGGTTTTTCCAGACTGTGCAGGCGGGTCATCAGGGCGTGGGCGGTTTCGGTCCAGCCATAGGTTTCCAGCGCGCCCCGGGCTTCGGCATCGGCCCATTCGTCGAGGTCGGCGCCAGCGCAGAAGCTGCGGCCACTGCCCGTCAATACCACCACACGCACCGCCGGATCGGCATTGAAACCGTCGAGCAAGGCGTGCAGGTTTTTCAGCGTCGGAATGTCCAGCGCATTGCGCTGGGCAGTGCGATTGAGGGTGATCCAGGCAACGCCTGCTTCGACCTGGCTGAGCAGCGACGATTGAGTGGTCATGGGAATCCTCGAATTATTGTGATTGGTCTGAGGTGATGCGACTTGAGGCCATACTAAACGAGTGTTCAGTAAGGCGGCAATCGGCGGGGAAATGGGCTGTAACAAGCTAAAAAATTCTGTAACACATTGGTTTTATTGAATTATTTATAGATTGGCGAGCGTAAGCCGCTGGCGTTGTTACAACTTCGAACAACTGGCGACAGGACGCCAGTCGCAAATCTTTTGCCCACCATAAAACCAATGTGGGAGCGAGCCTGCTCGCGATGACGGCATCACATTCAACATCTCTGTTGACTGATCCACCGCTATCGCGAGCAGGCTCGCTCCCACAGGGGAGGTGTGTTTAGTTCAAGGCATCAGGCAGTCGGCAAGCTCGGTGCCAGCACGCCCTGACGCTTGCGATGAATCAGGAAGTACGCGCCATAGCACAGCGCAATGAAGCCAAAGCCCCAATACAGCGACGGACGCTGGGTTTCATCCAGGGCCAGGAACACGAACAGCGAGCAGCACAGCGTGATGCACATCAGCGGCAATACCGGGAACCACGGCGCGCGGTATTTCAGGTCGCTGAGTTTGCCGCCGTCACGCAGCCAGGCCTTGCGGAACTTGTACTGCGCCAGGGCGATGACAATCCAGGTCACGGTGCCGGACATGCCGCTCACCGCCATCAGCACCATGAACAAGGTGTCGGCGGCGACGAAGCTGGTCATCAGCGACACCAGCGCGAAGCACAGGGTGATGCTCAAGGCACGCAACGGCACGCCACGCTTGCTCAATGGCGAAAGACTTTTCGGCGCCATGCCGGTTTTCGACATTGCCCACAGAATGCGCGTCGAGGCATACAGGCCGGAGTTGCCCACCGACAGGATCGCGGTGAGGATCACGAAGTTCATCAGGTCGGCGGCGTAGGGAATGCCAACCATGTCGAACACCTGCACGAACGGGCTTTCCATCAAACCCGCCTGCTGCCAAGGCACAATGGCCGACAGCACGATAATCGCCAGCACATAGAAAATCAGCACGCGAAACACCACGTTGCGTACGGCGCGGGGAATGCTTTTTTCCGGCTGGTCGGTTTCACCGGCGGCCACGCCCATGATCTCGCAACCCTGGAACGCGTAGACCACGGTCATCATCACCGCGAACACCGCTGACAGGCCATTGGGGAACAGCGAATCGCCGATCAGGTTGGTCGCCATCGGTGCCGGTGCGCCGCTGCTCAGGGGCATCACGCCGAAGATCACCAGCACGCCGACCACGATGAAACCGAGAATCGCCGCAACCTTGATCCCCGAAAACCAGTATTCCGCCTCACCGAAAGCGCGGGTGGCCATGGCATTGATACCGAACAGCACCACTACGAACAGCGCCGACCAGTACCAGATCGGCACCGTCGGGAACCAACGGGTCATCAGCATGCCGGCGGCGGTGAACTCCAGGCCCACGGTGGTGGCCCAGCTCATCCAGTACACCCAGCCGATCATGAACCCGGTGGCCGGGCCGATGTATTTGGTGGCGTGGGTCTGGAACGAACCGGACACCGGCATCTGCACCGACAGTTCACCCAGGCAGACCATCACCAGGTACATCAGGAAACCCGCGACCAGGTAAGCCAGAATCGCCCCGACCGGCCCGCCCTGATTGATGGTCACGCCGGAGCCCATGAACAACCCGGTGCCGATGACGCCGCCCAACGACAGCATGAAGATGTGCCGGCTCTTGAGGGCACGGGTCAGCTGGATGCCTTTTYGATGGGTGCTGCGATCAGTGTTTTCGTTCATGTCGGCACCTCAGTAGTCGATGAGGTGAGCAGCGCGCGACAGGACGTCACGGCGCAGGGAAGGATCAGCTTTACGGCAATTCATTATTATTATCTCCAATAAGCTTCGAAGACCGCGCTGCGGCGGTTGCGTCGATTATTGGAAAGCCATGTAAGTTCGCGTTGACCGTAAGGATCGAAGTTGTACAAAGTCGTAACAAACTTGTACGTCAGCTCTGCAACAGGCCTTTGAGGGTCTGCAGCGAGTGTTGCAATTGCTCATCCAGCGCGGGGTTCATGTGGCGGATCGCCGATTCATCGTTGCCCAGGGCCAACGTCTCCAGAGACCTGAGCGTCGTGGCCAGTGAGCGAAAACCCAGCGAATCGCAGCTGCCGGCCAGACGGTGCGCCAGTTGCGCGACCTCCGTGCAGTCGTCGGCGGCAATGGCTTCATTCAACGCATCGCGGTGCTGGAGAATCGAGTCGCGCAGCACTGCCAGCAGACTCTGGACCTTTTGCTCGCCGAGCAGGTTGCGATGGGTCTGCAACAGCGGCCAGTCCATTGTCTCATCGCTCAGAAGCGACTCGGCGACGGGCGCATGCCCTTCCAGCACCTGGCGCAGATTTTCCAGCTTCAAGGGCTTGGCCAGGACACCGTCCATGCCGGCCTCCAGATAACCGCGCACCAGCGCCGGCTGCACGCTGGCGGTCAGGGCGAAGATGCGGGTATGGCGGTTCGGCCCATCGATGTTGCGGATCTGTCGGCACAACTCGACACCGCTGATGCCCGGCAGATGCACGTCCAGCAACAACAGATCGAAAGCCTTCGCCGCGCAGAGTTCCAGCGCCTGCTCCGCCTCTTCGGCCAGCCATACCCGGTGACCGTCCCGTTGCAGCAAACCCCTGGCCACTTCGCGGTTGAGCGCCACGTCTTCGACCACCAGGATGTTCAGTGCCGGTCCCGCTGCCCGCACCGGCGCGACTTCAACCGCAGCGCTGGCCGGCTGCAAGGACAGCTCGAACCAGAAGCAACTGCCGCGCCCCACTTCGCTGTCCACGCCGATGCAGCCGCCCATCTGCTCCACCAGATGTTTGCAGATCGCCAACCCCAACCCCGTACCGCCAAAACGCTGGGCCACTTCTTCACTGGCCTGGGTGAAACGCTCGAAAATCTTCGCCTGCATCGCCGGTGCAATGCCGATGCCGTCGTCAGTGACACTGACCCGCAGCCGCTGCCTGGTCTGTTCGCCCGTTTCGCCGAGAAGTGCCACCTCGACGCTGACTTCGCCGCCTTCGGTGAACTTGATCGCGTTGGCCAGCAGGTTGCTCAGCACCTGGCGCAGGAACTGCTCGGCGCCGTGGTGATGTTCGGCAATTCGCTGATCGACCCGGCAACTCAGGATCGTGTCGTTGTTCAGCGCTCGCGGTTCCAACAGTGTCAGCACTTCATCAAGCAACTGGCGCAGCGAGAAATCCACCGGTTCGGGATGGCTGACGCCCTCCTCCAGCTTGGCGAAGTACAGCACTTCATTGAGGATCGTCAGCAAGCCTTCGCCGGCCTTGTGCAAGGCATCCAGGCGTTTGCTGTCCTGGGCATCCAGACGCGCACCGCGCAGCAATTCGGCCATGCCGAGGATGCCATTGAGGGGCGTGCGCAGTTCGTGGCTCATGGTCGCCAGAAACCGCGACTTGGCGAGGTTGGCCGCTTCCGCATCGTCTTTGGCACGCATCAGGCTGGCGGTACGGCGCTCGACCATTTTCAGCAGCTCGTCACGGTTGTCCTGCAAGGCCAGGCGATCGGTTTCCCGGCGCTCGATGTCCCGCAGGATCGCCCGGCGCATGTCGTCCAGGGCGTGGGCCACGGTGTCGATTTCGTCACTGCCGCGGCGCTTGTCCAGATGCAGGGGTTCCTGCCATTCACCGGCGGCAATACGCCGGGCAAACTCGGCCATGACTTTCAGGTGCCGGGTCACCAGTCAATAAAACAAGCCCGACAAGGCAACGGCCAGACCGCATAGAAACACCGCCATCCACAACAGGCTGGTCAACCCGGTGGCGTAGAGACGTTGGTACACCGCTCCCAGATCGGTACTGACCTCCAGTTCGCCCAGATTGCGCAACGGGCCGGACGGCGGCTGATAGTCCAGGGCAAAACGCTCGATACGCAGCGGTCCCGTGGGATCCGGATTGCCCTGTATCAGGTCGAAATCGGCGCTGGTCAAATGCACCCGCGCGACGTCGGAGAAGTCCACCAGCCCGCGCAACTGCACGTTCAGCTGTTCCTGGTTCAAATCCCAGAGGCTGCGTTCCAGGCTGGCCAGATAACCGGCGCGGATCAGTTCCATGCGCGAATCGATGTCGCGCATTTCCCGCCGATACTCGATGTACAGTTGCACGCTGCTTGCCAACACGGTGAAGCACAGGCTGAACAAAAGAATGAACAGCAACAGGCGCCGCAACAGTCCCCCAGGACGCGCACGAATCATTGCGCATCCGCCGGCAGGTGAATCATGTCGCGGTAGGTTACTTCGCTCTCGTTGAGCCAGCGCTCGATGTCACCGGCGTCGACCATGCGTTGCAACTGCGCATCGATCTCGGGCATGCGCTTGGCCAATGGCGAGCGCCGTGACACGGCGACCCGCAAATAATCCACGTTCAATGCCTTGGGCAAGGCAACGATGTCCTGGCCGCCGGGCAGGTTTTCCACGTACAACTGGCCCGTACGCCGCTCCTGGGTGATGAAGTCGATGCGCCCGCGAATCAGCTTGCCGAAGTTCTGGTGGCTGTCGGAGACCCATTCGATATTGTTGTTGCGTGCGACCATGCGATCGAACTCCACACCGTAGCTCTCGCCGAACAACAGGCCGCCACGGTAACGGGCCAGGTCGTCCAGTTGTTCGAATTTCACCGGATGCTGGCGGTTGATGAACAACGCCACTTCTTCACGCAGTACCGGCACCGTCGAGAACAGCATGCTTTGCTCGCGTTGCGCAGTGCTGTAGGCCAGCACCACGTCGACCCGGCCTTCGGCGGCGTCCAGCAGGCAGCGTTTCCAGTTGCCCAGCACGACAATCTCGACCTCGTAACCCAACTGGCCGAACAGGTTTTTCACCACGCTCGGTGCCAGGCCGCGCACCTGTTTGCCATCGCTCCAGGAGATCGGCGGGTACACCGGGTAATCGCAATAGCGAACCTTGTCCGCCGCGACGGCATGGCCGGCCACCAGCATCGCCAGCAGGCAAAGCCATCGCGCCATCAGGCTCAGGCCGCCACGCCGGCGGTGAACAGGTAACCGGCACCGTGAATGGTGATGATCAACTGGGGTTCGGCCGGATCGTCGTGCAACTTGCGGCGCAGGCGCCCGACCAACACGTCGATGGAACGGTCGTTGGGCACCCATTCGCGATTGCGGATCTGGTCCATCAACTGGTCGCGGCTGAGGGTGTGGCCACTGTTGCGCAGGAACACGCTGAGCAACTGATATTCGCCGTGGGTCAGCAGGGTTTCATTGCCGGACGGATCGATCAGGCGCCGACGGTCGGTGTCCAGCGCCCAATCGGCAAACTGCTTGACCGGTTTGGCCGCCGCAACGGCCGGCTGTGGCGTTTGCGCATGACGTACCCGGCGAATCAGGTTTTTCGCCCGGGACACCAGTTCCCTTGGATTGAGGGGTTTGATCACGTAGTCATCGGCGCCGCATTCGAGGCCGACGATGCGGTCGATTTCATCATTGCGCCCGGTGATCAGGATGATCCCGACTTCCGAACGCACCCGCAGCTCGCGGGTCAGGGTCAGGCCGTCCTTGCCCGGCAGGCGGATGTCGAGCATTACCAGGTCTACGGTCTGGCTGGCCAGAAAGGTTTCCGCCAGTTCCGCCGTGGCGGCGCAATGGACGTCGTAGCCTTCCTGGGACAGGTAGGCGTGCAGCAGATCGCGAATCAGCGGATCGTCATCGACGATCAATACCCGAGGAGTCATCGCTTGGTGTCCGGCTCAGGCCCGAAGGCCAGTTTCTTATTAGAGTGTTTTCCTGCATCGGCGCCAGAGAGTATCCAGTGCTGAACGACTGATCAACAGTCGCTCGTCTGTACGCAAAAGCGCTGGCGTCCGCCGGCCTGCAAACCGTCGACCCAGGCCTCGCAAATCTGGATGCCCTGCTCCGGAGTGAAGGTGCCGGGGTTTAGTCCGGACTCCAGCCACAAGCCGTCGAGCAAGGCGCTGAGACTGATGGCGGCGAGGTCGGCGTCGAAGTGTTCCCAGCCCTCCTCCTGGGCCAGTTCCGCCAGCACCTTGCGCAAGATGCCGCGATACTCGCCATAGGAATGATCGTGGGCCTGGTTGATCGCCTCGGCGGTTTTCACCGCGCCCCAGAACGCCAGCCACGCATCGATCAGTTGCGGATCGAGCAATTCGGCGGAAAACGAACCGCGGAAAAACGCTGACAAACGCTCCCGGGCATTCGGTGCGGCTTGCTCCATGGCATCGCGCAACAGGGTCATGACCCGCCCGGTGATTGCCATGTAGGCCTCGGCCACCAGTTCATCCTTGCCGGAATAGTGATGGCTGATCAGCCCCACCGAGACCCCGGCCTCGGCGGAAATCTTGCGGATCGACGCGCCCTGGAAGCCGTGACGCTTGAGGCACACCAGCGTTGCCTCGATCAGGTTGGCTTTGCGCAACTCCGGTTCCATGCGGGAAAAACGGGCTTCCTGGTTCATGGGCGACACGCTCCTTGGTTCAATCGTTTAGGCCTGCGCGGGTTAGCGGCGGGCTGAACGACTGTACAGCAAGAGCGAGCCATTTCTCCAGTCAGTTGCCCGTCTGATAGACCGTGGCGCGCCCATCGCGAGCAAGCTCGCTCCCACAGGGTTTTCTGTTGGTCGCAGATTTTGCGTACGACGCAAATCCCCTGTGGGAGCGAGCTTGCTCGCGATGAGGCAGGCACAAACAACCCGAGATTCCGATCAGTCCCGATACCCAGGCGCCACTCGATCCAGCATTCGCAACAACGCCGCCCACGCCAATTGCATGGCATCCGGA